>NZ_JAMYQL010000010.1:0-206711 GCF_040320865.1 Mesorhizobium sp. M0598
CGGAGGCCTTGGCGAGCAGAGCATCGTCGGCAAAGGCGCGCAGGAGCTCGAAATGGCTTTCGCCGGGCTGGTGGACGCCTGTGAGAATCGCATCGACCACGCGAAGCCGCGTGCCCCGCGCGATGCGCCCTGTCGCAATGCCATTTCCGGCACGCACATTGCCGCCGGGATTGGCGGCTGCCTCAAGTGCGCGCACTACGCTCGTGCCGATCGCAATGATGCGGCTGCCGCGGAGCTTCGCCCGCGCGACCTGCGCCGCGGTGCGCCCAGGGATGCGGTAGGGCTCGTCGAAGGGAAGACGCGAATCGAGTGCGGGATCGCCGGTGGAAGAAACGCCGGCGGCATGCGTGAGCGTTGCGAAGCCAACGTCGCGCCGACGCCAGACCTGGAGCGTACGCCAGTCGAGCGCGAAGCCTGCCGATGGCGCCTCGAACGCGGCCGGCTCGGCGGCAATATTCGTCCAGACATCCCACAGTGCCAACGGCTCACGAACATGCGCGTATTGGATCGGTCGGCCGTGCTGCGCCAGTGCTGCAAGCACCGCTGCGCGGTTGCCTGGCAAACGCAGCTCAAGAAGGCGAGGATGGTCGAGAAGGCGCTCTACGACGGCGTTAAGCGGGCCGAGCCGGAGTCGATCGCCTGGTGACAGCGGAGGCGGAGGCGGCCGGTCTTCAGTGCGCGTGCCGTGATCGCCTGCACCGAAGGCAATCGCCAAGAAACGGGTTGGATCGGGAAACGACTGCCAGCCTGCCAGGCGGATCTCGATCGCCTCGTCGCTCGGGACATGCGTGCCGTGCAAGCTGGCAGGCAAGGTCGCGGCGTCATTGGCGACGACCAGATCGCCGGGACCGAATAGCGTCTTGATTCCAGCGCGCGGCAGGTCGCGCGTCGTGCCGTCCGCCTCGAGGACCAACAGCCTGGCAGCGCGCCGGTCGGGACGGTCGGCGGCAATCATGTATTTACCCCGGCGTGAAGCGTAGCACGGACCTGCAACGCGTCGAGCATCTTTTCGATGATCTCGGCAGCGGACAGCTCGGGGCGTTTCAATGTAGACGGATCGGCGTCAGGAAGCGCCAGCGCGTGCAATGGGGTGTCCATATCACCGGGGTCTAGCGCGAAGAGCCGTATGCCGTCAGCCTTCGCCTCCTCGTCCCAAATCGCCGTCAGATGAGCAAGAGCAGCCTTGCTCGTGCCGTAGGCGCCCCAGCCGGGATAGGCGTTCACCGCCGCATCGCTGGAGATGTTGATCACCAGCGCGCCACGGCCCCCGCGTGCGGACGCGGCAAGTGCACCGAACAGGGCCTTCGTCAGCCGGAACGCGCCGACCAGGTTGACCGCGAGCGCCACTTCCAGTTCCTCGCACTCAGTATCGGCGAGGAGCGCCAGAGGGACAGGGCCGAGGCTCGAGGCATTGTTGATCAGGACGTCGAGCCCGCCGAGGCTCGCAGTTACCTGTAGCGCGATCGAGTAGGTGTCCTCCTTCTTGCCGACGTCGCCGACAATGCCGTGCGCGCCCGTCGCGTCAGCGATGCGTTCGACATTCGCGGCGGTGCGAGCGACGAAGGCCACGCACGCACCCTGCGCGGTCAGCTGCCGCACAAGCGCCATTCCGAGCCCGGAGGTGCCGCCCGTAACCGCCACGCGAAGTCCCTGAAGATCAATATTCGACTGCATTGCCGGTGCTCCTTCAAGCTTTATGGCGCCTTCTACAAGTTCAAGTTAACTTGAAGTCAAGCGGGAATCGTGCTTTCGTTCATGCATGGATTCCATGCTGACCATCGCCGACGTGTCGCGGCGTAGCGGCGTCGCCTCATCGGCCCTGCGCTTCTACGAGGAGCGCGGGCTGATCGCGTCCGAGCGGGCCGGCTCGGGACACAGACGCTATCCGCGATCCGTGCTGCGCCGGATCGCCTTCATCGTCTTCGCGCAGCGAATTGGGCTGACGCTCGAGGAGATCGGCGCCGAGCTCGCCAAGTTGCCAGCCGATCGCGTGCCGTCGCGTCGGGATTGGTCGCGGTTGTCGGGCCAGTGGACCAAGCGCATCGACCAGCGCATCGCCGAGTTGCAGCGCCTGAGGTCGGGGCTTACCGAGTGCATCGGTTGCGGCTGCCTGTCGATCGACCGGTGTAGCCTTGCAAACCCTACCGATATGGCAGGACGCAAGGGGCCGGGGCCGAGGTATTGGCTGGGGTGAGTTGGCAGCCAATTGCGAGACGCTGCGGACCGGTAACGTTCAGCGGCGGTATCGTTTGTCGCTGACTTTCTCCATCCACTCGACGGCGTTGCCTTCAATTGCTTGCGCCGTCCTGCCAGACGGTTCGTTCCTTCTAAAGATGCGGCTGCATTTCAGCGGGCCAAGCGAAATAAGGAAATACGTCGAACTGCTCCGGGTGCGGCAGTCATCAACCTCTTCAGCCCCCCGAAACGCTGAGCATTGGAGCCGTTGCGCGTTGCCACAGGCTGATCGGATTGATCCGGCGGTTGGCGATACCTTTCTTGCGGCAACGAAGGACGAAAACGGTGTCTAGGCCATCGGTAATGGTAGCCTGTTCAAAATTTCGCCAATCGTTGGCTGATCGCCCGCACGGTACTGCATTCGGACAGCATGACCCAAGACTTTACATTAAGTATTCGAATTTGTTCGCTTTCGGCGCAGTTGGTCCCGCCCATCATTGAACCGACACGAATCTCATAACCGATTTCCTGCCAAGCGATCGCCCGTGTGAAGCTTGTCAAACTCACCCCAAAGGTGCCGCAATATCGAGGAATGCTAATGATAAGGTAATCATAAGCGACCTCCCGAGATACTCGCGCTCCCACGCACTGATCCGGATCAGCTGATTGCCTCTCCTCAGGTAATTATAGCCCACCAAATCCGGCATTGCCTGCGTCCTCCGATCGGTTTGGTCGGATCGGATGAGGCATTCCGGCCCGCCGACAGCCTGCGGATCGATTCGGTCTCGTGTCCGGTTCAAGGGCATCGACCCGTCTGAGTCCGCTCAGCAATTCATGTGGCCGGATGTGGCTAGCTGCATCTGACAGTGCAGAGTTGCCGCAAGCGTGTTTTCCGATTTCTACGTCGAAGTATCGCCGCTGCACGATGCGGGAGGCAAACCGCTTTTCTCACCTGCGCCTGCTGCCATTATCTCGTCTGTGTCATCGCCGAACAGGAAACAGACGGGACAGACAATGACCTGTGTTCTGCCACAGGTAAGCACTGTTCCTGAGCCCGTGACCTTAGACAGAATTGACCGCGCTCTGGATACGCTCGCCCTAGCTATCCACAAGGCTGGCAACAAAGGACGAGCGTATCTCCCGATTTACGAGCGTCTTGAACGGGAGAAGAAGAAATTGATTGCAGAGACGGGCGCAATGCTGCGCGTCCAGGAACGGCTCAAACGATCTCGGGATCGAAAGGCAAAGCAATTTTTTTGAGTTCGTCTCGTCGCCATTGCAACGATCCGCCCGTACCATACTCTACACGCTCTATCGTATGGCCCATCAAGATTTTGCGAAGCTCGCTGTCGATACCTGCCTCCTTCATACGATCCTCGAAACTGTGCCGGAGGGAATAAATCTTGTGCTTCGGTGTCGGGAAAAGTTTGTGTGTTTTAAAGAATTTATTGAGGTTTGCAGAAAGCGCCTCTTCACGATTGCGGTAGCGCGGAAAGCCCTGCGGATTTTTCTTAAAAACTTCCAGCGCGACGCCTACCAGCGGTACATCTCGCACTGACCATTCGGTCTTGATCTCGCGCGGATCATCGGCGTCCTCTCGTAGGGTAATGCGAATATACGGAACCGGCGTGTCAAGGAAGATCACGGTCTCATCAAGATTGCATATCTCGCTTGGGCGTGTGCCTGTCTCGATCAGCGCCAGAACGCAGCGACGCGCTTGAGCATCCAGGGATGCTAAAGCGCCCGGCCTCATGATCTGATCGGTTATCCATTTGGGTTCGAATGACGGCCGTTTACGACGGCGCTTGCCACGCTCCGAAAAGCGGAGGTCATCGAATGGGGTGCCTTTTTGTTCCTCGCCCAAATGAGCGAAATAACGCCTGTAGAGATCCCGCATGTTGCCGAGGTCTCGATTGCCGGCAGACGCCGAATGTGTCGCGGCTCCGATGTCTGGCGGCGGCGCGATGCGCTTGAGCCAGAACCGGTAGAAGGTCAGTCCGTCTTCACGCGTGACGTCGCCGATCGGCTTGTCACCAATCAGGGCAACGAAATTGTTTACGGCTCTCTGCTTTACCTTCTTCCACATTCGGCGCTGCGACTGGCTCTTACCCGCGACTTCATGGGCCATGATCTCATCGGCGTAGAGATCAAAAGCTTTGGAGACTTTGACCGGCGGCACCTGCACCCCGCCGAGGAGAGCGTCGGCGACCGCGGGGGCCGCTTGAACGCGCTCCAGCGCCTCGACACGCTTTAAAATTGAATCGACATTCTGAAAGCCTGCCACCTGTCCATTTGAAAGGTAGGAAACGCCCATGGCTTCAGCCCGGCGAACGGCGTCGCGATACTGATCGAGTGCTGACCTTGTCTCGCCGCCGCAAAGAAGCACCGCCCACAGGGTCTTGTCCGCGTCTTCGAGCTTGTCGCGCATGGCACGTGCGAGGCGGCGTTCGTCCGTTCCCAGGGACTTGCGAATGAACCTGCCGCGATCGTCGATGCCGACCATCTTGGCGGGCATTCGCCGATGATAATAGAAAATTCCGTCGCGCTGGACGAGGTAGCGATCCGGGTCTCTGGCGGGCTCTGCGACGGCCTCTTTTCGCATGGGCCAAACTCGCAATGTATCTCAGTTTGTATCCCAGATTGTATCGCATTTCGGCAAGAACGCCAAGCGCCCTCATCAACGGGTGCTCTGCCGGACTGGAGTTTCAATGGCTTAGAGGGCCAAGTTCACGAATTTGATGGTGCGGTCGAGAAGACTCGAACTTCCACGGGTTGCCCCACAGCGACCTCAACGCTGCGCGTCTACCAATTCCGCCACGACCGCACGTGGTAGGAGCCGGAACCAACCGGCCCGCGGCGTGTAGCAAATCGTTTCCGGTGAAACAAGTGCGCGGCCAGCAATAATCGGCCGGACATCGGCATAACTGTTCAAGGGCCGAACGTGCCGGAACTGGACGTTTGTACCGATTGCCGCCATATGAGTGGCGAGACGAGATATCATGACAGAACGCAGCCAGATCGCCACGTCGTTCCTGCCCTTGCCCGGCTCGGCGCCGGTCGAATGGCGCATCGAGCCCGGGCTCACCGCCTATCCCGATGCGCTCGCCGTGATGGAGGCGCGCGCCGAGGCAATCCGCAGCGGCGCCGCCGGCGAGATGGTCTGGCTGGTCGAGCACCCGCCGCTCTACACCGCCGGCACCAGCGCCCGCATCGAGGACCTGATCGAGCCGGACCGTTTCCCGGTCTTTGCCGCCGGGCGTGGCGGCGAATACACCTATCATGGGCCGGGCCAGCGCGTCGCCTACGTCATGCTCGACCTGAAGCGGCGGCGCGAGGATGTCCGCGCCTTCGTCGCCGCACTCGAACAATGGATCATCGGCTCGTTGGCCGCCTTCAACGTACGCGGCGAACGCCGCGAGGACCGCGTCGGCGTCTGGGTGGTTCGGCCGGACCGCCCCGCTTTGCCCGACGGCTCGGCGGCCGAGGACAAGATCGCCGCCATCGGCATCAGGCTCAGGCGCTGGGTGAGCTTTCACGGCATCGCCATCAATGTCGAGCCGGACCTTGGCCATTTCAGCGGCATCGTGCCGTGCGGCGTCCAGGACCACGGCGTCACCAGCCTTGTCGACCTCGGCCTTCCCGTGACCATGGCCGACCTCGACCTGGCGCTGAAATCCGCTTTCGAAGACGTGTTCGGGCCCGCCGCGGTGTCGCCTGTCGAAGTGTCCCGCAAGGCCGGCTGAAACACTCGCCCAATGCCTGCGCCAATATGCGAAGGCGGCCCTCGCTCATCAGCATCGAGCCCGCCCTTGAGCTCAATCCTCACATCGCGCCGATCCAGATTGCCATGGAAATGAGGAACGTGCTCATGCACACCAGCGAGACGACATCCTGAACAAGATCGGTCATAACTCTCTCCTGTTGTTAGTATGTTCGTATTTTGTTCTAATTTTGTTCGAATGTCAACGATCGCAGTCCGGGCGTCACCGGAATTGCGCTCGGTCATTTCGACAGGGTTAAGAAAGGGTTGAGAGGGAGATGCCGAGCGTTTCGGGGCCGACAGGCGCACGAAAGCGGCGGGACGGCGCACGGCAGCTCGCAGGCCGTCATCGCCCCAATTGCAGCGCACCCTAAAGCGGCACAACCTTGCCGTCGGCCAGCGTCACGCGGCGGTCCATGCGCGAGGCGAGCTCGTGATTGTGGGTGGCGATGAGCGCCGCCAGGCCCGATTGCCGGACCAGTGCTGCCAGCGCCTCGAACACATAGGAAGCGGTCACCGGGTCGAGATTGCCGGTCGGCTCGTCGGCCAAGAGCACCAGCGGCGTATTGGCGACGGCACGCGCAATGGCCACCCGCTGCTGCTCGCCGCCGGAGAGCTCGGAGGGGCGATGCTGTGCCCGCTTGCCGATCTGCATATAGTCGAGCAATTGCGCCGCCCGCTCGGCCGCCTCCTTGCGCGGCAGCCCTTTTATCAGCTGCGGCATCATGATGTTTTCCAGCGCAGAAAACTCAGGCAACAAATGATGGAACTGGTAGACGAAGCCGACGTCGTTGCGGCGGATCGCCGTGCGTTCGTCGTCGGAAAGCCGGCCGCAGGCGCGCCCCGCCAGGATCACGTCGCCGGCGTCCGGTCGCTCCAGCAGCCCGGCGGTGTGGAGCAGCGTCGACTTGCCGGTGCCCGACGGCGCCACAAGCGCCACCATCTCGCCACGCTTCAGCGAAAAATCGGCGCCGTTCAGGATGGTCAGCTTGCGCGGCCCCTGCACATAGTGCCGCTCGACGCTCTTCAGCTCGATAATGGCCTCGGCCATCATTCGTACCTCAGCGCTTCGACCGGATCGAGCCTGGCCGCGCGCCATGCCGGAAACAGTGTCGCCAGGAACGACAGCGCCAAAGCCATGAGAACGACCGAGATCGTCTCGCTGGCATCCATGCGGGCCGGCAGCTGGCTTAGGAAATAAAGCTCGGGATTGAACAGCCGCTCGTTGGCCAGCCAGGAGAAGAACTGGCGGATGCGCTCGACGTTGAGGCAGATCACGATGCCGAGCAGCACGCCGGCGATGGTGCCGACAACGCCGATCGCAGCCCCGGTCATCAGGAAGATACGCAGGATGGCGCCACGCGTGGCGCCCATGGTGCGCAGGATGGCGATGTCGTGGCCCTTGTCCTTCACCAGCATGATCAGGCCGGAAATGATGTTGAGCGCCGCCACCAGCACGATCAGCGTCAGGATCATGAACATGACGTTGCGCTCGACCTGCAGCGCGTCGAAGAACGTCTTGTTACGCTCCCGCCAATCGACGAGGGTGATCGGCCGTTGCGCCGCCTCTTCGACCTTCGGCTTCAGCGCGTCGATATTGTCGGGATTGTCGGCGTAGATCTCGATCGTCTGCGCCCTGCCGTCCATGTTGAAATAAAGCTGCGCTTCCGAAAACGGCATGTAGACGATGGAGCTGTCATATTCCGACATGCCGACCTCGAAGATCGCGGTTATCGGATAGCCTTTCATGCGCGGCGTCGTGCCGAGCGGCGTGACGTCGCCCTCGGGCGAGATCAGCGTGATCGTATCGCCGAGCACAAGGCCGAGATTCTCGGCCATGCGGCTGCCGATGGCGACGCCCTCGCCGGTGTCGAAGCCGACGATCGAGCCCGCCTTGATGTTGTTGGCGACGATCGTGATCTTGCCGAGATCCTCGCCGCGTATACCGCGCACCAGCGCGCCGGTGCCGCCGCCGACATTGCCTTGCGCCAGTACCTGCCCGTCGATCAGCGGAATGGCGTATTTAACGCCGGGCACGCCGTTGATGCGGCCGGCGACCTGGTCATAGTCCTCCAGCGGCATGTCGAGCGGCTGCACGATCAGGTGCCCGTTGACGCCAAGGATGCGCGTCAGCAGTTCGGCGCGAAAGCCGTTCATGACCGCCATGACGACGATCAGCGTGGCAACGCCCAGCATGATGCCGAGGAAAGAGATCGAGGCGATCACCGAAATCACCGTCTCCTTGCGGCGCGAGCGCAGGTAGCGCCACGCCACCAAGCGCTCGAAGCCGGAAAAAGGCCCGGCGCCCGATGGTCTTGCTGCCGCCGCTTCGTTCATGCCGCGGCACCGAAGCGCTGCTTCACGTCCGCGATCGGCAGCGTCTCGCGTTCGCCGGTCCTGCGGTTCTTGATTTCGACCTCGCCGGCGGCGACACCACGCGGCCCGACGATCACCTGCCACGGCAGCCCGATCAGGTCGGCGGTGGCGAACTTGCCGCCCGGCCGCTGGTCGGTGTCGTCGTAGAGCACCTCCTTGCCGGCGGCGGCAAAGGCGGCATTCAGCTCGCCGCAGACGCGGTCGCATTCGGCATCGCCAGCCTTCATGTTGATCAAGCCGACATCGAACGGTGCCACCGCCTCCGGCCAGATGATGCCGTTATCGTCATGGCTGGCCTCGATGATCGCCGCGACCAGCCTGGACGGGCCGATGCCGTAGGAACCGCCAGAAACGAAATGATCCTTGCCGTCCGGCCCGGTCACCTTGGCGCCCATCGGCTTGGAATATTTGTCGCCGAAATGGAAGATATGCCCAACCTCGATGCCGCGCGCCGAGACCCGGTCGCCGGTCGGCACCTTCTCCCATGCCGCCTCGTCATGCATCTCGTCGGTGGCGGCATAGGGCGTCGTCCACGTCTTGACGATCTCGGCGATCTCGGCGTCGTTCGAAAAGTCGGTATCCGCCCCCGGCACCTCAAGCGAGAGATAGTCGCGATGGCAAAACACCTGGCTCTCGCCGGTGTCGGCCAGGATGATGAACTCATGGCTGAGGTCGCCGCCGATCGGCCCAGTGTCGGCGCGCATCGGAATGGCCTGCAGCCCCATGCGCGTAAACGTCCTGAGATAGGACACGAACATGCGGTTATAGGCGGCCTTGGCGCCTTCATAATCGAGGTCGAAGGAATAGGCGTCCTTCATCAGGAACTCGCGCGAACGCATGACGCCGAAGCGCGGGCGCACCTCGTCGCGAAACTTCCACTGGATGTGATAGAGGTTGAGCGGCAGGTCCTTGTAGGACTTGACATAGGAGCGGAAGATCTCGGTGACCATCTCCTCGTTGGTCGGCCCGTAGAGCATATCGCGGTCTTGCCGGTCCTTGATGCGCAGCATCTCCTTGCCGTAGTCTTCATAGCGGCCGCTTTCGCGCCACAGCTCGGCCGATTGGATGGTCGGCATCAGGATTTCGAGTGCGCCGGCGCGATTCTGCTCCTCGCGAATGATCCGGCAGACCTTGTCCAGCACCCGCTTGCCGAGCGGCAGCCAGGAAAAGCTGCCCTGCCCCTGCTGGCGGATCATGCCGGCGCGCAGCATCAGCCGATGCGAGACGATCTCGGCCTCGCGCGGATTTTCTTTGAGAATGGGCAGGAAATAGCGCGACAAACGCATGGACTGGTCCGTGAGAGAGGATGGCGGCGCCGGAATCGGCGCAGCGCTGGCTTGCTTGCCCCGGCTTCATAGCCATTTCATGGCGGAATGGAAACCCGGCCCAGGCGCTGCATAGACGCCGCAATTGCCGCACACGGCTTGCTGGGCGTTTCGCAAGCAACGCCTGCCGTACTATTGTGCACTGCAGCACGAGATTGCCTGTTTCCGGGCAAAATTCTTCGTGACATATTCACCCGCCTTAGGCTAGTGTGCCCCCATAACCGAGAGGGCGGAGAAAAATCTGCCCTCCTACGCGGTCAAAGTCTTGGGAGGATGCGATCTAGGCGCGGTAACTCGCTGCCGCCGGACACCGGAAACAGATCGGACGCGTTTAAATTGCAAGGCCTCGCGCCTTGCATTTTTTTTGTGCAATCATTTGGTTAGCACGACAGATTACCAAACTACATGACGTTGCGTCAGCCCAAACCCGCCCCGGCCTTTACTTTGGGCTGACCTTGCTGGCTCGGCTTGATTTCAGAGCCTCGGCTAGGCTGGGATAGTCGGACACGGTAGGTAGCCGGCTAATGCGCTGGGCTCTGGTTGAAATCCGGCACGATGTGCGGGATGTCGTCGATACCGAGGCCAAGCCCTCTCGTGATGCCGTAGAAGATACCCATGAGGACCAGCGTGACGATCGTCGTGCGCAGCGCCGCGCGCAGCATGTGCGGTCCGCGCGGTGCGCTCGGAACCGTGCCAAGCGTCACGTCCCGATCCTCGTCCTGCGTCCGCATGCTGAACGGCAGGACGGCGAACAACACCACCCACCATGTGGCGAAGAACAGGGCGACAAACGAAACCCAACTCATGCTTGCTCCAGTTCGACCAGTGTGCCGAAGAAATCCTTGGGGTGCAGAAACAATACCGGCTTGCCATGTGCGCCGATCTTCGCATTGCCGTCGCCCAGCACGCGCGCGCCGCTGGCCTTGAGACGGTCGCGCGCCGCAACAATGTCGTCCACCTCATAGCAGACATGGTGCATGCCGCCGGACGGATTCTTCGCGAGGAATGCGGCGATCGGCGAGACTTCGCCGAGCGGCTCGAGCAACTCGATCCTGGTGTTGCCGACGTCGACGAACACCACCGTAACGCCATGCTCCGGCAGCGCCTGCGGCGCGGTCACGCGCGCGCCAAGCGTATCGCGATAGACCGCCGCAGCCGCGGCCAGATCCGGCACCGCAAGCGCGACATGGTTGAGGCGTCCGAGCATAGCGTACTCCCGGGTTAGGGGAGTAGGGGAGTAAGGCAGTAGGGGAGTAGGGAAAAAAGGATCTAGAAGTGCATCTGTTTGCGCTCCTACCTCCTACTTCCCTACTCCCTTACTGCCCTGCTCCCCTACTCCCTTGTTCGTCACCTCGTGACGAACACCGTCACCAGCGGCTTCTTGCCCCAGGCTTCGTTGGCCGCGCCGCGCACCGCGCGCCGCACCGCCTCCTGGACCAGGTCGAGGTCTTTTCGGCGCTGGCGGGGGATGGAGTCCACGGCGCCGATTGCCGCATCGATCATCAGGTCTTCCAGGCTCTCGCCGCTGCCGTCGGCCTCGGCGACGCCGATGGCGACGAGATCGGGATCGCCGGCAAGCTCGTATTTGTCGTCGAGCACGACATTGACGGCGACATGGCCGGCAAAGGACAGCTTGCGGCGGTCGCGAATGCCCATCGCCTGGTCGGTGCCGATCAGCCTTCCATCCTTGTAGATGCGGCCGAACGGCACCTGGTCGATGATCGCGGCGGCACCCGGATACAGCCTGAGCATGTCGCCGTCGCGCACCTGCGCGACCTGGCCGACGCCGGCCGTCGACATCAGCGAGCCCTGCGCCACCAGATGCGCCGCTTCGCCATGCACGGGAACGCCGATCTGCGGCCGCACCCATTCATACATCTTGCGCAATTCGCTGCGGCGTGGATGGCCGGAGACATGCACCAGCGCATCGCCGTCCTCGATGATCTTGATGCCGAGATCGATCAGGCGGTTCTTGATTTCGAGGATCGCCTTCTCGTTGCCGGGAATGGTGCGCGAGGAAAACACCACCGTGTCGCCGGCCGTCAGCGCCACCGACTTCATCTCGTCGCGCGACAGCTTGGCAAGTGCGGCAAGCGGCTCGCCCTGGCTGCCGGTGCAGATGATGACGAGGTTTTCGCGCGGGATGAAGCCGTAATCCTCCTCGGCGATGAATTCCGGCAACCCGTCCATATAGCCGAGTTCATCAGCCACATCGATGACGCGCTTCATCGAGCGGCCAATCACCAGGCACTGGCGGCCGGCATCCCGCGCCGCCTTGGCGATGGAGACGATACGCCCGACATTGGAGGAGAAGCTGGTGACGGCGACCCGGCCCTTGGCGTTCTGGATGACGCTCTTGAGGCCCTCGCCCACCGCCACTTCGGACGGCGATTCCCCTTCCCGCATCGCATTGGTGGAATCGCAGACCAGCGCCAGCACGCCCTTGTCGCCATAGGCTCGGAAGCGCGCCTCGTCGGTCATCGGCCCGACCGTCGGCGCCGGATCGATCTTCCAGTCGCCGGTATGGATGACGACGCCGGCCGGCGTCGTGATCGCCAGCGACATCGGTTCGGGAATGGAGTGCGCAACAGGGATGGCCTCGATCTCGAACGGGCCGACGGTGAATTTCTCGCCGGCCCGGTAGATCGTCACCGGGATCTTCGGCGCCCCTTGCTCGCCCTGCCGCTTGGCTTCCAGCAGGCCGGCGCTGAACGGCGTCATCCACACCGGCGCCTTGAGCTTCGGCCAGATGTCGTGGAGCGCGCCGTAATGGTCCTCATGCGCATGGGTGATGACGATGCCGCGCAGATTGGCGACATTCTCCTCGATGAAACGCGTGTCGGGCAGAACCAGGTCGACGCCGGGCAGGGTTGCATCGGGAAAAGTGACGCCGACGTCGACCACGATCCATTCGCGCGCATTGGCCGGCCCATAGCCGTAGAGGGCGAAGTTCATACCGATCTCGCCGACACCGCCGAGCGGCACGAAGACAAGTTCGGCGTTTTCCGCTGTCGCCATGGTCTTTCCTTCCTTGCCGGTCAAAATTGTGGGCCGGTCAAAATTGTCGGCCGGTCAAATTCAAGCTGGTCAAATACCTGGCCAGTCAAACGTATTGGCCGGTCAAACGCCGGCCGAGGCAACCGCGCCGAAATGCACGTCGCCGGCAGCGATCGTCAGAACCGAACCTTGATCGTCGCGGATCACGAAACGGCAGTCCTCGTCAATGGTCTCGAAGGTGCCGCGCACCACATTACCGTCAATTCTGACAGCAACCTGCCCGCCAAGCCCCGCCGCACGCGCCAGCCACCGCCGCCTGACGGCCGCAAGCCCACGCCCTTCGTTCCACAGCCGCGCATTCTCGCTCCAGGCATCCGACAGCGCCAGAAACAGCGTCTCGGCATCGCAAGCAGACCCCAGCGCGCTGAGCGACGTCGCTGGATAAGGCAAATCCTCAGGGTATGCCACCACGTTGACGCCGATACCGACAGCCACCGCCGAACGGCCACCATCCAGCATCGCCGATTCCAGCAGGATGCCGGCGAGCTTGGCGCCCGAGGCAAGCACATCGTTCGGCCATTTCAGTTCGAAACGGTTCTTGCCTTGGCTGGCCCCATCGAGGCCGATCGCGATCCTGCCCTTCGGCACGACGGCGTCGAGCGCGTCGGCCAGCGCCAGTCCGGCAACGAAGCCGAGCGTCGCGGCAAGCCGAAGCTCGGTGTTGGTGATCACCAGCAGCGTCGCTGCCAGATTACCCTCGGGCGTCGCCCAGGCGCGGCCACGGCGGCCACGCCCGGCTTCCTGCTTTTTGGAGACGACCCAGAGTTTGCCCGGATCGCCGGCCCGTGCGTGCTCCAGCGCCAGCGCGTTGGTGGAGCCGACCGTGTCGTGCGCCTCGAGCCGGAACCCGTCCGAAGCCGCGGTTGGGGCCAGCCTGAACGTCATTCCGTCAGAAGAAGGTCTTGGCCGCGGCAGCGGCGTAGGTTCCGATCGGGCCGCCGATCAGCACGTAGAACAGCACGAAGGCGCCACAGACACCGAGCACGACGCGCAGTTCGGACGCCATCGGCACGAAGCCGCCGACCGGTTCGTCGAACCACATGATCTTGATGATACGCAGATAATAGTAGGCGCCCACCACAGAGGCGAGCACGCCGATGATCGCCAGCGCGTAGAGGTTGGCATTGATGGCGGCGAGGAACACGTACCATTTCCCCCAGAAGCCGGCGAGCGGCGGGATGCCGGCCAGCGAGAACATCAGGATGGTGAGGATCGTCGCCATGATCGGATTGGTCGCCGACAGGCCGGCGAGATCGCTGATCTGCTCGACATTGCCCTCCTTGCGCCGCATGGCGAGGATGAAGGCGAAGGTGCCGAGCGTCATCACCAGATAGATCAGCATGTAGATGGCGACGCCGCGCACGCCGTCCTGGCTGTTGGCGGCAAGGCCGACCAGCGCATAACCCATATGACCGATGGAGGAATAGGCCATCAGCCGTTTGATGTTGGTCTGGCCGATGGCCGCGAAGGCACCAAGCGCCATCGAGGCGATCGAGATGAAGACGATGATCTGTTGCCAGTCGGCGGCGATCGGCTTGAAGGCGCCCATGGTGACGCGCACCATCAGCGCCATCGCCGCCATCTTCGGTGCCGCCGCCAGAAAAGCCGTCACCGGCGTCGGCGCGCCTTCATAGACGTCGGGCGTCCACATATGGAACGGCACCGCCGAGATCTTGAAGGCAAGGCCGGCCAGCACGAAAACCAGGCCGAAGACGAGCCCAAGCTGGCGCTCACCGCCGCTCAGCGCCGCGGCGATCTCCTGGAAGCCGGTGTTGCCGGTGTAGCCGTAGACCAGCGAGATACCGTAAAGCAGCATGCCCGACGACAGCGCGCCAAGGACGAAATACTTCAGCCCGGCCTCGGTCGAGCGCAGATTGTCCCGGTTGATCGCCGCCAGCACGTAGATCGCCAGCGATTGCAGCTCGAGGCCGAGATAGAGCCCGATCATGCCGTTGGCCGAGATCATCAGCATCATGCCGAGCGTGCAGAGCAGGATCAGCACCGGATATTCGAACTTGTCGAAACGCTCCGCCTGGGCAAAGCGGACCGACATGACCAGCGTCACCGCCGAGCCGACCAGCGCCAGCACCTTCATGAAGCGGGCGAACGGATCCTCGATGAAGGCTTCGCCATAGGCGTTGCCCTGTCCCGGCGAAAAGACCAGCCAGGCGCCGGCGATCACCAGCACGGCGACGGCAAGCCCGCTCACCGTGACGGTGGTGTTGGCGCGCGAATAGGCGCCGAGCATCAACAGCGCCAAGGCGCCGATGGCGAGGATCAGCTCTGGCGTCGAGAGCGAAAGGCTTGAGAGAAGGTCCGGCGTCATGGTTCGCAAAACCCCCAGTCAGTTCGCCGCCGCGGTCTGCGCGGCGCCGATGGATGCGGTGACATTGGTAACGAGCGCCTTGACCGATTCGGCGGTCGCGTCGAAGATCGGCGCCGGATAGACGCCGAAGAAGATGACCAGCGCGACCAGCGGATAGATGATCACCTTCTCGCGCGTCGACAGGTCGAGCAGGCCTTTCAGGCTTTCCTTGGTCAGCGCGCCGAAGATCACCTTGCGGTAGAGCCAGAGCGCATAGGCCGCCGAAAGGATGACGCCGGTGGCGGCGAAGAGCGCTACCCAGGTGTTGACCCGGAACACGCCGAGCATGGTCAGGAACTCGCCGACGAAGCCGCTGGTGCCGGGCAGGCCGACATTGGCCATGGTGAAGATCATGAACACGGTTGCATATTTCGGCATGTTGTTGACCAACCCGCCATAGGCGTCGATGTCACGCGTATGCATCCGGTCGTAGATAACGCCGACGCAGAGGAACAGCGCGCCGGAGACCAGGCCGTGCGACAGCATCTGGAAGATCGAGCCCTGGACGCCTTCCTGGTTCATCGCGAAGATGCCCATGGTAACGAAGCCCATGTGAGCGACCGACGAATAGGCGATCAGCTTCTTCATGTCCTCCTGCATCAGCGCCACCAGCGAGGTGTAGATGATGGCGACGACGGATAGCGTGAAGATCAGCGGCGCGAACATTTCGGATGCGATCGGAAACATCGGCAGCGAAAAACGCAGGAAGCCGTACCCGCCCATCTTGAGCAGGATGGCGGCCAGGATCACCGAGCCGGCCGTCGGCGCCTCGACATGCGCGTCCGGCAGCCAGGTGTGCACCGGCCACATCGGCATCTTCACCGCGAAGGACGCGAAGAAGGCAAGCCATAGCCAAGTCTGCATATTGGCCGGGAAGTTGTGGGTCAGAAGCGTCGGGATGTCGGTGGTGCCGGACTGGAAGAACATCGCCATGATGGCGAGCAGCATCAGCACCGAGCCGGCCAGCGTATAGAGGAAGAACTTGAACGAGGCATAGACGCGCCGCTTGCCGCCCCACACGCCGATGATGATGAACATCGGGATCAGGCCGGCTTCGAAGAAGACATAGAACAAGACGATGTCGAGCGCGCAGAACACGCCGATCATCAGCGTCTCGAGCAGCAGGAAGGCAATCATATAGGCCTTGACGCGCTTCTCGATCGATTCCCACGAGGCGAGGATGCAGAGCGGCATCAGGAAGGTGGTCAGGATGACGAACAGCATGGAGATGCCGTCTACGCCCATATGATAGGAGATGCCGGAATCCAGCCAGGCAAACTTCTCGACGAACTGGAAGCCGGGCTGCGAATTGTCGAAGCCGGTCCAGATGAACAGCGAAATCACAAACGTGAACGCGGTCGTGAACAGTGCTATGGCGCGGATGTTGCGGCGCGCGTTCTCGCTGTCGTCACGCACGAAAAGGATGAGCAGCACACCAACCAGCGGCAGGAAGGTGACCAGCGATAGGATCGGCCAGGCGGTCATCAGAGCATCATCCAGGTGACGAGTGCGGCAACGCCGATCAGCATGGCGAAGGCATAGTGGTAAAGATAGCCGGTCTGCAGCTTGACGACCCGGTTGGTGACGTCGACGACGCGCGCCGAAATGCCGTCCGGCCCGAGCCCGTCGATGACGGTGCCGTCGCCGGTCTTCCACAGGAAGCTGCCGAGGCGCTTTGCCGGCCGCACGAACAGGAAGTCGTAGAGCTCGTCGAAATACCATTTGTTGAGCAGGAAGGCGTAGAGCAGGCGATGGTTGGCGGCGACGCTCCGAGGCATTTCCGGCGCGCGAATATAGAACTGCCAGGCAATCGCAAAGCCGATCAGCATGGTGATGAACGGTGACAGCTCGACCCACAACGGCACTTCGTGGATTTCGTGCAGGATGTGGTTGTCCGGCAGCGTGAACAGCGACGCCTTCCAGAATTCGGCATAGCCCTCGCCGAAGAAGGCGCCGTGGAAGATCACGCCGGCAAACAGCGCGCCCGCCGCCAGGATGAACAGCGGCACCAGCATGACCGGCGGCGATTCATGGACATGGTGCATGACCTCGTGGCTGGCCCGCGGCTCGCCGTGGAAGGTCATGAAGATCAGCCGCCAGGAGTAGAAGGAGGTGAAGCAGGCAGCAATGACCAGCAATATGAAGGCAAACGCGGCGACCGCATTGTGGCCGGCGAAGGCCGCTTCGATGATGGCGTCCTTGGAAAAGAAGCCGGCCGTGCCGATGATCGTTACCGGGATGCCGACACCGGTCAGCGCCAGCGTGCCGATCACCATCATCCAGTACGTTTTCGGAATGAGCGTCCTCAGGCCGCCCATCTTGCGCATGTCCTGCTCGTCGGAGACGGCGTGGATGACCGAGCCCGAGCCGAGGAACAGCAGCGCCTTGAAGAAGGCGTGCGTGAACAGATGGAAGATCGCCGCGCCATAGGCGCCGACGCCGAGCGCCACGAACATGTAGCCGAGCTGCGAACAGGTCGAATAGGCGATGACGCGCTTGATGTCGTTCTGGACGAGACCGACTGTCGCCGCGAAGAAGGCGGTGAAGGCGCCGATGAAAGTGACCACGGTCAATGCCGAATGCGACAGCTCGAACAGCGGCGACAACCGCGCCAGCATGAACACGCCTGCCGTCACCATGGTCGCGGCATGGATCAGTGCCGAGACCGGCGTCGGGCCTTCCATGGCATCCGGCAGCCAGGTGTGAAGCGGCACCTGCGCCGACTTGCCCATGGCGCCCATGAACAGGAGCAGGCAGACAACCGTCATCGCAGCCTGCTTGTCGAGCGCATAGCCGAGGAAGGTCAGCACGGCCGGGCCTTGCGGCGCGCCTTCCGCCGGAATGAACGTCGCCGCATTGGCGAAGATGGTGCCGAGATTGACCGAGCCGAACAGCACGAACACGCCGAATATGCCGAGCGCAAAGCCGAAATCGCCGACGCGGTTGACGACGAAGGCCTTGATCGCAGCCGCATTGGCCGACGGCTTCTTGTACCAGAAGCCGATCAGCAGATAGGAGGCAAGGCCGACGCCTTCCCAGCCGAAGAACATCTGCACGAGGTTGTCGGCCGTCACCAGCATCAGCATGGCGAAGGTAAACAGCGACAGATAGGCGAAGAAGCGCGGCCGGTCCGGATCGTGATGCATGTAGCCGATCGAGTAGATATGGACCAGCGACGACACCGTGTTGACAACTACCAGCATCACCACCGTCAGCGTGTCGATCCTGAGCGCCCAGGACGCCTCCAGCCCGCCCGACTGGATCCAGCGCATCACCGGCACGGTGAACACCTCTCCGCCGCCGAAGCCAACCGAGAAGAAGGCGACCCACGACAGCACGGCCGCGATCACCAGGAAGCCCGAGGTGATGTATTCGGAAGCCTTGGCCCCGAGCGAGGTGCCGAACAGGCCGACGATCAGAAAGCCGAGCAGCGGAAGGAAGACGATGGCCTGATACATGGTGGTTCCGTCAACCCTTCATCATGTTCACGTCTTCGACCGCGATCGAGCCGCGGTTGCGGAAGAAGACGACGAGAATGGCAAGGCCGATCGCCGCTTCGGCCGCCGCGACCGTCAGCACGAACAGTGCGAACACCTGGCCGACCAAATCGCCGAGCGCCGCCGAAAAGGCGACGAAATTGATGTTGACCGCAAGCAGGATCAGCTCGATCGACATCAGGATGACGATGACGTTCCTGCGGTTCAGGAAGATGCCGAACACGCCGAGCGTGAACAGGATCGCCGATACGGTCAGGTAGTGCGCGATGCCGACGACCATCTCAGACTCCTTCGCCCGTCTTGACCTTGCGGATTTCCACTCCGGTTGCCGCCGTGCGGCCGACCTGGGCGGCGATCGACTGCCGCTTGACGCCCGGCTTGTGGCGCAGCGTCAGCACGATGGCGCCGATCATGGCGACCAGCAGCACCAGCCCCGCTACCTGGAAGTAATAGAGGTAATCCGTATAGAGGATGTCGCCGAGCGCTGCCGTGTTCGACCGCGCGGCCAGGTCCGGAATGGGTTTCGCGACCGTCGCCGCCAGTTTCGGCGCGAATGTATAGCCGCCGAGCACCACGATCAGCTCCGCCGCCAGGATCAGCCCGACCAGCGCGCCGATCGGTGCATATTGCAGGGCGCCTTCCTTCATTTCGGCGAAGTCGACGTCGAGCATCATGACGACGAACAGGAACAGCACCAGCACCGCGCCGACATAGACGACGAGCAGGATCATCGCCAGGAACTCGGCGCCGGTCAGCATGAACAGGCCGGCGGCGTTGAAGAAGGTCAGGATCAGGAACAGCACCGAATGCACGGGATTGCGCGCCGAAATGACCATGAACGCCGATGCCACCGCGACAAAGGCGAAGAGGTAGAAAAAGGCCGCCTCTAGTCCACTCAGCATGGGTTCCCCCGGGTTTCCTGTCAGAACAGGACGTTCGTCCTGTTTTTTGCCACCGCCTCCGGTCGGCAAGTTGCGTGTTCCTTAAACCAGGCCCCTCGCCCCGTCCATGCGTCAAATATCAGCGGTAAGGCGCATCCAGCGAGATGTTGCGCGCCAGCTCACGCTCCCAGCGGTCGCCATTGGCCAGGAGCCTGTCCTTGTCGTAATAAAGCTCCTCGCGCGTTTCCGTCGCGAATTCGAAATTCGGCCCCTCGACAATGGCGTCGACCGGGCAGGCTTCCTGGCAGAAGCCGCAATAAATGCATTTCACCATATCGATGTCGTAGCGCACGGTGCGCCGTGTGCCGTCGTTGCGGCGTGGGCCGGCTTCGATGGTGATGGCCTGTGCCGGGCAGATCGCCTCGCACAGTTTGCAGGCGATGCAGCGTTCCTCGCCGTTCGGATAGCGGCGCAGCGCATGTTCGCCGCGGAAGCGCGGGCTGACCGGCCCCTTTTCATGCGGATAGTTGATCGTCTCCTTCGGCGCGAAGAACTGGCGCATCGACAGGAAGAAAGCGCTGACGAAATCCTGCAAAAGCAGTGACTTGGCGGCCTGGGATAATGCTGACATCAGGCAAACCCGGTGAGTTTGAGAAAGGCGGCGGTGGCGACCACCATGAACAGCGAGATCGGCAGGAAGACCTTCCAGCCGAGCCGCATCAGCTGGTCGTAGCGATAGCGCGGCACGAACGCCTTCACCATGGAGAACATGAAGAACACCAGGCAGACCTTGAGCACGAACCAGATGAGCCCCGGCACCCAGGTGAAGGGTGCGAAGTCGAAGGGCGGCAGCCATCCGCCGAGGAACAATATGGTGGCCAGTGCGCACATCAGGACGACGGCGACATATTCGCCGAGGAAGAACAACAGGAACGGCGTCGAGGAATATTCGACCATATGGCCGGCGACGAGTTCCGATTCGGCTTCCACAAGGTCGAAGGGCGGCCGGTTGGTCTCGGCCAACGCCGAGATGAAGAAGACGATGAACATCGGGAACAGCGACAGCCAATGCCAGTCGAGGAAGGTGTTGGGCAGGCCGAGCCGCGTGCCCAGCCCGTCCTGTTGCGACAAGACGATGTCGGACAGGTTGAGCGAGCCGACGCAAAGCAGCACGGTGACGATGACGAAGCCGATCGAGACCTCGTAGGACACCATCTGCGCCGCCGAGCGCAGTGCGCCGAGGAACGGGTATTTCGAATTGGAGGCCCAGCCGCCCATGATGACGCCATAGACCTCGAGCGAGGAGATGGCGAAGACATAGAGGATGCCGACATTGACGTTGGCGATCGCCCAGCCTTCATTGACCGGTATGACCGCCCAGGCGGAGATCGCCAGCACCGCCGACACCAAAGGCGCCAGCAGGAAAACGCCCTTGTTGGCGCCGGACGGGATGACCGGCTCCTTGAAGACGAATTTCAGCAGATCGGCGAAGGCCTGCAGTGTGCCCCATGGGCCAACGACATTCGGGCCTCGGCGCAATTGCACCGCCGCCCAGATCTTGCGGTCGGCGTAAAGCACATAGGCGACGAAGATCAACAGAACGACGATCAGCACGACCGACTTCAAAAGGATCAGCAGCGCCGGCAGCACGTAGAAGGAGAAGAAGGTGTCCATGTCTACTCCGCCGCCTGCCTGAAGCCGTTCTTCGCCAAAGCCGAGCATTCGGCCATCACCGCGGAAGCCCGCGCGATCGGGTTGGTCAGGTAGAAATCCTTGACCGGCGAGGTGAAGGTGCCCTTGTTCAACCGCCCGCCGAGCTTGGCAACCCTGGCGATGTCGGCCGGGTCGCCGGCCGCGACATGATCGATGCGGGCAAGATGCGGGTATTCCGCATAGAGCTTTGCGCGTAGCTGCGGCAGCGAATCGAAAGGTAGCTTCTTGCCCAGCACATCCGACAGTGCCCGAAGGATCGCCCAGTCCTCGCGCGCTTCGCCGGGCGCAAAGCCGGCCCGGTTGGTCTGCTGCACGCGGCCCTCGGTGTTGACGAAGGTGCCCGACTTCTCGGTATAGGCGGCACCCGGCAGGATGACGTTGGCGCGATGCGCGCCCTTGTCGCCATGCGTGCCGATATAGACGACGAAAGCGCCGCCGGTCTTGGCCATGTCGATTTCGTCGGCACCGAGCAGGAACAGCACATCGGTCTCGCCGAGCATGCCGGCGACATTCCTGCCGCCCTCGCCCGGCACAAAGCCGACATCGAGGCCGCCGACCCGCGCCGCCGCGGTGTGCAGTACGGCAAAACCGTTCCAGTCGGCCCTTGCGGCATTGACGGCGACGGCGAGCTTCGCCGCCTGGCCAAGCACGGCCGCGCCGTCCGGACGCGCCAGCGCACCCTGGCCGACGATGATCAGCGGATGCGTCGCCTTCTTCAGTAGCTGGAAGAACTTGCCGTTGCCGTCGGCCAGATCCTTCAGCGATTCCGGCCCGGCGCCGAGCTGCTCATAATCATAGCGCGTATCGCCGACGTCGCCGATGACGCCGACCGGCAGATTGCCGGCCCGCCAGCGCTTGCGGATGCGGGCGTTGAGCAAGGATGCCTCGAAGCGCGGATTGGCGCCGATGATCAGCACCGCATCGGCCTGTTCGATGCCTTCGATGGTCGGGTTGAACACATAGCTCGCCCGGCCGAGCGACGGATCGAGTGCGGCGCCGTCCTGGCGGCAGTCGGTGTTCTTCGAGCCGAGCGAAGCCATCAGAAGCTTCAGCGCGTAGATCTCCTCGACGGCGGCAAGATCGCCGGCAATGGCACCGATCTTTTCGGGTGCCGCATTCGACACCGCTTCCTTGATCGCGGCAAAAGCCTCGGCCCAGCTTGCCGGGGCCAGTCTGCCATCCTTGCGCACATAGGGGCGGTCGAGGCGCTGCGTGCGCAAGCCGTCCCAGACGAAGCGGGTCTTGTCGGAAATCCATTCCTCGTTCACCGCCTCGTTGGTACGCGGCAGGATGCGCATCACTTCGCGGCCCCGGCTATCGACACGGATCGCGGAGCCGACGGCGTCCATCACGTCGATGGATTCGGTCTTGGTCAGTTCCCACGGCCGTGCCTGGAAGGCGTAGGGTTTGGAGGTCAGCGCACCGACCGGGCAAAGGTCGATGACATTGCCCTGCAGTTCCGAAGTCATTGCGCTTTCGAGATAGGTGGTGATCTCGGCATCCTCGCCGCGGCCGATCAGGCCGAGCTCGGATATGCCCGCAATCTCGGTGGTGAAGCGGACGCAGCGCGTGCAATGGATGCAGCGGTTCATGATCGTCTTGACCAGCGGCCCGATATACTTGTCTTCGACCGCCCGCTTGTTCTCATGGTAGCGCGAGGAATCGACTCCGAACGCCATCGCCTGGTCCTGCAGGTCGCACTCGCCGCCCTGGTCGCAGATCGGGCAGTCCAGCGGATGGTTGATCAGCAGGAATTCCATCACGCCTTCGCGCGCCTTCTTGACCATCGGCGTGTTGGTGAAGATTTCCGGCGGCTCGCCGTTCGGGCCGGGGCGCAGGTCGCGCACGCCCATGGCGCAGGACGCCTGCGGCTTGGGCGGGCCGCCTTTCACCTCAATCAGGCACATACGGCAATTGCCGGCGATCGACAGCCGCTCGTGGAAGCAGAAGCGCGGCACTTCTGCGCCGGCGTCCTCGGCCGCCTGCAGCAGCGTGTAATGGTCGGGTACAGTGATCTCTTTCCCGTCGACCTTGAGCTTTGCCATTTCGCCTCAAACCCCTGCGGACGTTCCGCAATCTTTCCTTCCGGGCGCAGCCGAGACCGCGCACGATATTGAATTCACTTTTTGGCCCCGGCCAACGCGGCCGCCTGACCGATCCAGCCGTCACGGCCGATGCGGCCCTTCAACGACAGGTAATCTTCGACCCAGGCGATCTCTTGCGGCGTCCACGCGGCGATCTGGGCGTATGTCCAGATGCCAAGGCCGTTCAGCACCTTTTCCAGTTTCGGCCCGATGCCCGATATCGCCTTGAGGTCGGCGGGCTTGGCTGGCCGATCCATCGGCCTGGGCTGCTTGAAATCCTCCGGCATCAGGCCGGCCGACGCATCCGCTGCAACGGTGCTCGCATTCGCCAAGCTCCGCGCCGCGGTGCTCGTCGCAATGTCGGTCACATCGTTGGCGAAGGACTGCGCCTCGGCAATCAGGGTTTTGGTCGCCGCGCGCGCCTTTATCGATGAGCTTTTGCCGGTCGCGGAAACGCGTTCCGTTCGCGCCTCGAAATCCTCGGCGACCGGCTGCCAAAGCCGCTGCGAGGTTTCGGCCGCGCCCGAAAGCACGCCCATCCAGATGCCAAAGGCGTGGTTGGCAAGACCGATGCCGAGTGCCGTCATCGCCGCCGCGCCCGCGACAGGATGCGCCAGGAGATTGACGGCATTGGCCATCTCCTTCGGCATCATCCTGGTCAGATCCTGGTTCATCTTCAACAACGGGTCCATATCGGGCGTAAAATCGTCGGGTGTCGAAAACAGCGACATAGGTGGTCTCCTGGTCGTTTCCGTCTGCCCCGCGCTCGTTTCCTCGTGTCGGACATTCGTCCGCATTTTGAATACTTCTATTCCGCCGCCGCCAGCACCGGTTCGGCACGGTGCGCGTTGCGCGAAAACTCGTCGATGCGCCGCTCCACCTCGCCGCGGAAATGCCGCATCAGGCCCTGGATCGGCCACGCCGCCGCGTCGCCCAGTGCGCAGATCGTGTGGCCCTCGACCTGCTTCGTCACGTCGAGCAGCATGTCGATCTCGCGCTTCTGCGCTTCGCCGCGCACCAGCCGCTCCATCACCCGCCACATCCAGCCGGTGCCTTCACGGCAGGGCGTGCACTGACCGCAGCTTTCGTGCTTGTAGAAGTAGGAAAGCCGCGCGATCGCTTTCACGATATCGGTCGATTTGTCCATGACGATGACAGCCGCCGTGCCGAGGCCCGATTTCAGATCGCGCAGCGCGTCGAAATCCATCGGCGCGTCGATGATTTGCTCGGCCGGCACCAGCGGCACCGAGGCGCCGCCCGGAATGACCGCCAGCAGATTGTCCCAGCCGCCGCGGATGCCGCCGCAATGTGTCTCGATCAGCTCGCGGAACGGGATCGACATCGCCTCTTCGACGGTGCACGGATTGTTGACGTGGCCGGAGATGCAGAACAGTTTCGTGCCGACATTGTTGGGCCGGCCGAAGGACGAGAACCAGGCGGCACCGCGGCGCAGGATGGTCGGCGCGACAGCGATGGACTCGACATTGTTGACTGTCGTCGGGCAGCCATAGAGGCCGACATTTGCCGGAAATGGCGGCTTCAGCCGCGGCTGGCCCTTTTTGCCCTCGAGGCTTTCGAGCAGCGCCGTTTCCTCGCCGCAGATATAGGCGCCGGCGCCATGGTGCATGTAGATGTCGAAATCGTAGCCGGATGTGTTGTTCTTGCCGATCAGCTTGGCCGCATAGGCCTCGTCGATGGCGCGCTGCAGCGCCTCGCGCTCGCGGATGAACTCGCCGCGCACATAGATGTAGGCTGCGACCGCGCCCATGGCGAAGCCGGCAAGCAGGCAGCCTTCGACCAGCGTGTGCGGGTCGTGGCGCAGTATGTCGCGGTCCTTGCAGGTACCGGGCTCGGACTCGTCGGCATTGACGACGAGATAGCTCGGCCGGCCGTCGCTTTGTTTGGGCATGAACGACCATTTCAGCCCGGTCGGGAAACCGGCACCGCCGCGGCCGCGCAGGCCCGATGCCTTCATCTCGTTGACGATCCACTCGCGCCCCTTGGCAACGATGCCGGGCGTGTTGTCCCAGGCGCCGCGCGCCATGGCACCGGCCAGCGACTTGTCGAAGCGGCCGTAGATGTTGTTGAAGATGCGGTCTCTGTCCTGAAGCATTGCTCGTTCCTCAGACCGGCTTCTTGCCGGTCGGCCGGCTCTTGTTTCCGAGCGACGGTTTGGTCGCCTTGGCGGCAGCCTTCGCCGGTTTAACCTTGGCCTCCGGCGCTTTGAAAGCAGACGCCGGCTCGGCCTTGTTCTTGGGGCCTCTGCGCTGTTTCGAGACGTCCTCGACCTGCGGTTCGGCCTTGTTGGCATTGGCGGCCGAATGCAGAGGCGCTGCGACGCTCGCCGCCCTTTCCGCCGCGGGCGCGACTTTCGTCGCCGACGGCGATTTCAGCGCCGGGTTGGTCTCGACCGCGTCGGTCTTCGGCTTGCTGGCATTCGAGGGCGCAACCGGCGCCGGCGCGGCAGGAGCAGCTGGCGGAACTGATGCTGCGGCGGCAGCCGCCGGCTCTGCATCCTTGGCGGCCTTGGTCGCCGCCCTGGTTTCCCGGTCGCGGGTCGCCTTGAGGATCGCCTTTTCGCTCTTGAGGGTCGTCAGGCCGCTGGCCGGCTCCGAGGTGATGCGGCCGTTTTGCGGTCCTGGCGTCACCGAAGCACCTTTGCCGGCGTCATAAAGGTCGATGATCTCGGCAAGCCGCTCCGGCGTCAAATCCTCATAGGTGTCCTTGAATATCATCACCATCGGTGCGTTGACGCAGGCGCCGAGGCACTCGACCTCCTCCCACGACAGCGTGCCCTTGTCATTGGTGTGAAACTGGTCGTGATGGATCTTCGAGCGGCAGACATCCATCAGCGCTTCCGAGCCGCGCAGCATGCAGGGCGTGGTGCCGCAGACCTGGATATGCGCGCGGGTGCCGACCGGATTGAGCTGGTACTGGGTATAGAAGGTGGCGACTTCCAGCCCACGGATATAGGGCATGTCGAGCATGTCGGAGATCGTTTCGATCGCCGCCTTGGTCACCCAGCCTTCCTGCTCCTGCGCCAGCATCAGCAAGGGGATGATCGCGGATTGCTCGCGTCCCTTCGGATATTTCTTGATCCACTGCTTCGCCGCTGCCGCATTCGCCCGGTTGAAGGCGAAGGAGGCTGGCTGGAGGCTGGCTTCTGCGAGACGGCGGACTGACATGGAGTTTCGCTTTTATGTTTCTTATTGAACCGAACTGGAGACGCGATAGCAGTTCTCAGATTGCCCTAACACGCATACAAACTCTTCCTTACCGCGCTTCAGACGGATGTATTCATCATAACGATCGTCAACCCAAGAGACACAGTAAGGCCTCGGCCGGCTGGGCACTTGGGCAACAAACGACTCGATCGGACACGGAAGAGAATGAAAACCCATCCCCTCATCCATCGGCGCATGCCTCTCGTATGTACGCCCCATCAGCAAGTCGCCCTCCGAGACCAGCTCAAACCCGATCTTGAGCAGGTCTCGCGAAAGCAATCGACCATCCGGGGCCCAAGCAGGAACTTGGGCCGCCATGGTCAGAACCGCTGCGGTAACAAGCGCGTTCATTGCTACCGATCCACCTCACCAAACACGATGTCGAGGGAACCAAGCACAGCGGTAACGTCGGCCAACATGTGGCCGCGACACAAAAAGTCCATGGCCTGGAGATGCGCGAAGCCGGGCGCGCGCAGCTTGCAGCGATAGGGCTTGTTGGTGCCGTCGGAGACGAGATAGACGCCGAACTCGCCTTTCGGCGCCTCGACGGCCGCATAGACCTCGCCGGCCGGCACGCGGTAGCCTTCGGTGTAGAGCTTGAAGTGATGGATCAGCGCTTCCATCGAGCGCTTCATCGCCGAACGCTTCGGCGGCACCACCTTGCCGTCGAGGTTCGACACCGGCCCGCTGCCCTCCTTGCCGAGCAGAAGATCGACGCATTGGCGCATGATCTTGGCCGACTGGCGCATCTCTTCCATGCGCACCAGGTAGCGGTCGAAACAGTCACCGTTCTTGCCGATCGGAATGTCGAAATCCATCTCGGCGTAACATTCATAGGGCTGCGATTTGCGCAGGTCCCAGGGTGCACCCGAGCCGCGCACCATGACGCCCGAAAAACCCCAGGCCCAGGCGTCGGCCAGAGACACCGTCGCGATGTCGACATTGCGCTGCTTGAAGATGCGGTTGCCGGTCAAGAGCGAGTCGAGGTCGTCGACCGATTTCAGGAACGGGTCGATCCACTTGCCGATGTCCTCGATCAGCTTCTGCGGCAGGTCCTGGTGGACGCCGCCGGGGCGGAAATAGGCGGCATGCATGCGCGAGCCGCTGGCACGCTCATAGAACACCATCAGCTTTTCGCGTTCGACGAAGCCCCACAGCGGCGGCGTCAGCGCGCCGACATCCATCGCCTGCGTCGTCACGTTGAGGATATGCGACATGATGCGGCCGATTTCCGAATAGAGTACCCGGATCAACTGCCCGCGCTTCGGCACCTCGATACCGAGCAGCCGCTCCGCGGCAAGCGCGAAGGCATGCTCCTGGTTCATCGGCGCGCAATAGTCGAGCCGGTCGAGATAGGGTACGGCCTGCAGATAAGTCTTGGCCTCGATCAGCTTTTCCGTGCCGCGGTGCAAAAGCCCGATATGTGGATCGACGCGATCGACGACTTCGCCGTCAAGCTCCAGCACCAGACGCAAAACGCCATGCGCCGCAGGGTGTTGAGGTCCGAAGTTAATGTTGAAGTTGCGAACGGAGGTTTCAGCCATGAGCGTGTTGCTCGCGCGCCACGTGAATGGTGAATGGTGAATGGTGAATAGTCATTGGCCTGAATCGACCTCCAGCGATCGAATGAACGAACGCATCATCTTCCCTAACTTCTCGAACCTGACCGACAACAGCCCTGCACTCTTCTCGTCCAACAATCCCACGCTCATCGAAAGAAGCGTATGGGTTTCTAGTTCCTTCAACGAACCTTGCGCAATACGAAGGAACTGAACAAAGGGCTTGCGCTGACCGCGGCCGAAACCCTCGGCGATATTTGCCGGTATCGACGATGCCGCGCGCCGCATCTGGGATGTCATGCCGAACATTTCCTCTCGCGGGAATGCTTTCGTCGCGAGATAGATGTCCGCAGCCAATACCATCGAATCCTTCCATACGTTCAGATCTCGATAGTCGTTGATTTTCCCGGACGTTCCATCCCGCTTTTCCATTCACTATTCACAATTCACCATTCACTGCTTTGCCTTCTCATCCCCCGGAAGCACGTAATCCGTACCTTCCCACGGAGACAGAAAATCGAAATTGCGGAATTCCTGCTTGAGCTCGACCGGCTCGTAGATGACGCGCTTGGCTTCGTCGTCGTAACGCACCTCGACGAAGCCGGTCAGCGGAAAGTCCTTGCGCAGCGGATGGCCTTCAAAGCCGTAATCAGTAAGAATCCGCCGCAGATCGGGATGGCCCGAAAACAGCACGCCATAGAGATCGTAGGTCTCGCGCTCGAACCAGTCGGCGCCGGGATATATGCCGGTGATCGACGGCACCAGCGTCTCTTCGTCGGCCTGGACCTTGATGCGGACACGGATATTCTGCCTCGGCGACAGCAAATGATAGACGACGTCGAAGCGCTTTGCCCGCGACGGATAATCAGCGCCGCAAACGTCGATGATCGAAATGAACTGGCATTTCGGGTCGTCGCGCAGGAAGGTCACCACCTCGATCAGGTCGCGCGGCTCGACCGAGATGGTGAGTTCGCCATAGGCGAACACCGCCTCGCCGATCCGGCCGATCAGTTTCTCGCCGAGATAGGTCGAGAGGTCATTCAACGCCTGGGTCATGCCGCTCACCGTTCGATCGTGCCGGTGCGGCGGATCTTCTTCTGCAGCAGAAGGATGCCGTAGAGCAGCGCTTCGGCGCTCGGCGGGCAGCCGGGCACATAGATGTCGACTGGCACGATGCGGTCGCAGCCGCGCACCACCGAATAGGAATAATGATAATAGCCGCCGCCATTGGCGCAGGAGCCCATCGAGATGACGTAGCGCGGCTCCGGCATCTGATCGTAGACCTTGCGCAGCGCCGGCGCCATCTTGTTGGTCAGCGTGCCGGCGACGATCATGATGTCCGACTGGCGCGGAGACGCGCGCGGCGCGACACCGAACCTCTCCGAGTCATAGCGCGGCATCGACGTATGGATCATCTCGACGGCGCAGCAGGCGAGACCGAAGGTCATGAACATCAACGAGCCGCTGCGCGCCCAGGTGATCAGCGCCTCGGTCGAGGTGACGAGAAAGCCCTTGTCGGCGAGCTCGTTGTTGATCTCCAGGAAGAATGGATCGTCGGACCCGACCGGCCTGCCGGTGTTGGGATCGATGAGGCCCTTGGGCTTCGGCGCGACGAGCGTGCCGGAACTGTCGTTCAATCCCATTCCAGCGCTCCTTTTTTCCATTCATAGGCAAAGCCGATGGTCAGCACCGCCAAAAACACCATCATCGACCAGAAACCGAGCATGCCGATCTGGCTGAACGACACCGCCCACGGAAACAGGAAGGCCACCTCCAGATCGAAGATGATGAACAGGATCGACACCAGGTAGAAGCGGATGTCGAATTTCATGCGGGCGTCATCGAACGAGTTGAAGCCGCACTCATAGGCCGAAAGCTTTTCCGGATCGGGGTTGCGATAGGCCACCAGGAAGGGTGCGGCGAGCAGCGCCAGCCCGACGATCAGCGCCACGCCGATGAACAGGACGATGGGCAGGTACGAACCTAAAAGTGCGTTCATGCTGCAGTTTCCGTTGGCGGCCAATCCACTCTGATTACAGCACCGGACCCACTTGCGGAAGCGTGACAGTTTAACCACTGAACCGTTTCAAGGAGGCTCTATGCTGCAACGCGGCGAGGGTTAGCGCAGCGCTTTCGGCGAAGCAAGTCAAACCTTGTTCAAATCGCGGTGCTGGACGGCATATCCGGGAAAACTGGTCCGATCCGCTCCTGTTTGATTTCCTTCACTTTTTACTCCACTTTTCTCTCCTGACATGAATGCCGCCAAAACCCTGTTAGCATGGCACGGAATCGCAGGTCATTTTCTCTGTCTAAAATCGTCCGGATGCCGCCTTCATGAAGGAAAAAATCTCGCTTGCCATGGCCCGCCGCATTGCGCTCGCGGCACAGGGATTCAATGACCCGCGCCCCACCGGCACGCCTGACCGCCGGCATCTGGCCCGCGTGCTTGCCCGTACCGGCCTGCTGCAGATCGATTCCGTCAGCGCCGTGGTGCGCGCCCACTATATGCCGCTCTATTCGCGGCTTGGCCCCTACAAGCTGGCGCTGCTCGACGACGCCGCCGTAACGCGCAAGCGCATGGTCTTCGAATATTGGGCGCACGAAGCCTCCTTCTTGCCGGTCGAGACCTATCCGCTGATGCGCTGGCGCATGCAGCGGGCCGAACGCGGCGACGAAATGTACAGCGGACTGGCCAAATGGGGCCGCGAGCACGCCGCCTATATCGAAGACATCTATCGCGAGGTCGCCGAACGAGGCCCGATCGCGGCGTCGGCTTTCGAAGGCCAGAAGGGTTCGGGCGGCTGGTGGGGCTGGAGCCATGCCAAGCACGCCTTCGAATGGCTGTTCTGGGCCGGCCGCATCACCACGGCGCATCGCCGCGGCTTCGAACGGTTCTACGATCTGCCGGAGCGCGTATTGCCGCCGGCGGTACTCGCGCTACCGGTTCCCCGTCCCGAGGATGCTCACCGCGAATTGCTGCGCATCTCGGCCCGCGCCCACGGCATCGCCACGGCAGGAGACCTGCGCGACTATTTCCGGCTCTCGCCCGCCGACATCAAGGGCCGCATCGAGGAGTTGGTCGAGGCCGGCGACCTGTTGCCGGTGAGCGTCGAAGGCTGGAACAAAACAGCCTATCTCCACAAGGACGCCCGTTTGCCGCGCAAGATCGAGGCGCGCGCCTTGCTCGCGCCGTTCGATCCTGTCGTCTTCGAACGATCGCGCACCGAGCGGTTGTTCGACTTCCACTACCGCATCGAGATCTACACGCCGGCCGAAAAGCGCCAGTATGGCTATTATGTGCTGCCATTCCTGCTCGGCGACAGCATCGTCGGGCGCGTCGACCTCAGGGCCGACCGCCCGGCCGGTGTGTTGCGCGTCCACGCCGCCTATGCGGAGCCCGGCGCCCCGCCACAAACCGCAGCCGCCCTTTTCGAGGAATTGAAGCAGATGCAGGGCTGGCTCGGCCTGGAACGCATCGAGGTGACCGCTGCCGGCGACCTCGGCCGGCCGCTCGCGGATATCGCCGCGTCATAGACGTGCGTTGACACGACTGCCTCCACAAGCCTAAATCCGTTCCAGACGGTCCCCTGCCCGCAACGGCAGGGGCCAAGAGGGAATGCGGTGCGAAATCTCGATTTCAAATCCGCGGCTGTCCCCGCAACTGTAAGCGACGAGCCTCGGCCGAAAACCACTGGGATATTCCCGGGAAGGCGGCACCCAGGCGATGACCCGCGAGCCAGGAGACCTGCCGTCTAGGACATAAGAATCCGATCGCCTGGCGGGTTTTCCGGGCAAGGAGCCTGATTTGGAACACGACAGCAGTTTTCCGGCTGAGACAGCGGATTTATTGTCCGGCCATGGTGATTCCCCGGCCGGCGTTACCGTCATCGTCTGCTCGTCCTGCCGTGACGAGACCGGTTCGGACGCTCATCCGCGCGCCGGCGAACTGCTCGCAGAGGACACGCGCCGCGCTGCTTCCAGCGAAAACATCAAAATCCGCACCGTCGAATGCCTCGGCAATTGCAAGCGCCGGCTCAGCGCGGCCATGCTGCGCGACGGCTGCTGGAGTTACGTCTTCGGTGATCTGACCACGACCAGCGGCGCCGATCTCGTCACCGGGGCAAAGCTGTTCGCCACCGCGACGGATGGGCTCATTCCATGGCGCGGCCGTCCCGATTGCCTGAAGCGCGGCCTGGTTGCCCGCATCCCTCCCCTTGACCTTTTGAAGGACCTGACATGACCGCTGCCTCCCTTTCGCGCGTTCCCTGCACCGTGGTCACCGGCTTTCTCGGCGCCGGCAAGACGACGTTGATCCGCCATTTGCTCGAAAACGCCAAAGGCAAGCGCCTGGCCATCATCGTCAACGAGTTCGGCGACATCGGCATCGACGGCGAGATCCTGAAGGGCTGCGCCATCGACACCTGCCCCGAGGAAAACATCGTCGAGCTGGCCAATGGTTGCATCTGCTGCACCGTCGCCGATGATTTCGTCCCGGCGCTGGACCAGATCCTGTCGCTGACGCCGAGGGTCGACCACATCCTGATCGAGACATCCGGCCTCGCTTTGCCCAAGCCGCTGGTCCAGGCCTTCCAGTGGCCGTCGGTGAAAAGCCGCGTGACGGTGGACGGCGTCATTGCCGTGGTCGACGGACCGGCGCTGGCTGATGGCCGCGTAGCCAACGACATGGACGCCCTGCAGGCCCAGCGCGCGCAGGACGAGACGCTCGACCATGACGATCCGGTCGAGGAAGTGTTCGAGGACCAGCTCGCCTGCGCCGACCTGATCATCCTGTCGAAGAGCGACCTGATGGACGCAGCCGGCTCGGCCCGTGCCAATGCCGTCATCGGCAAGCACATTGCGCGGGCGGTGAAGATCGTACCGACTTCGCAAGGCAAGGTCGACCCGTCGGTGCTGCTCGGCCTCGGCCTCGCCGTCGAGGACGACATCGAGAACCGCAAGACCCACCACGACGACGAGCTCGACCACGAACATGACGATTTTGACTCGTTCGTCATCGACATCGCGTCCGTGTCCAACCCGGACGAGCTCGCACAACGGGTCGCCACGGCGGCGGAGGAAGAAAACGTGTTGCGCGTCAAGGGTTTCGTCGAAGTCGGCGGCAAGCCGATGCGGCTCCTGCTGCAGGCCGTCGGTCCGCGCGTCAATCACTATTACGACCGCGCCTGGACCGCTGAAGACGACCGCCGCTCGCGCCTCGTCGTCATCGGCCTGAAAGGGCTGAACCGCCCGGCCATCGAGCGTATCCTCGCCGGCTGACCCCAGGTACGAGCCGCGATGCACATCCTCACCACCACATCCGCCTCGCTCGACGATCTCGCCGAGCCTGTCGATCTCAGGCAAACGCCTGCGGATGTCGTGGCGCTGTCCTTCACCGACAGCGACCTAGCCGGGCTGGCGGCGGCGTGGAAGGCAGATGCGCACCGCCTGCCGTCGATGCGGCTCGCCGCCTTGCGCGACCTGCGCCATCCGATGTCCGTCGACCTGTGGATCGACAGCGTCGCCCGCCACGCCAAGGTCATTCTGGTCCGCATCCTCGGCGGCTATGACTGGTGGCGCTATGGCTGCGACCAGCTCGCCGTTATCGCGCGAAATCGCGGTATCAAGCTGGCGCTCCTACCGGGCGAGAGCCACGACGAGGATTTGCGACTGATCGAAGGCTCGACGCTGCCGCGCGAGGAGTTGGACGCCCTGCTTGGCTATTTCCGCGAGGGCGGGCCGGCAAATATGACGGCGCTGGTGCAGAGGCTGGCAAGTCTCGCTGGATCGGGTGCGGCGGTAGCCGAACCTGTTAGCGTGCCAAAGGCGGGATTTTACGAGCCGGGACTGGGGGTCGTAGAACGCGGCGTCCCCCTCCCCCTCGAGGGGAGGGTCCGGCCGCAGGCGGGGGGTGGGGTCCTCTCCGAAGCGCGCCTACACAAAACGTCGCGCACTGCCGTGACGACCCCACCCGGCCCTGCGGGCCACCCTCCCCTCAAGGGGGAGGGAGACGCCGCGCCCATCATCCCCATCCTCTTCTACCGTTCGATGCTGCTGGCCGCAGATGTCGCGCCGATCGACGCGCTTTTTGCAGCGATCAGGCAACGTGGTATGGCGCCGGTGCCAATCTTCGTCTCCAGCCTCAAGGACCCGGTGTCGCTCGCCTTTGTCGAAACCGCGCTCGCAACCCTGAAGCCTGCCGCCACCATCACCGCCACAGCTTTCGCCTCGGGTGCCGAGCCCGGTGTCGAAACCCTGTTCGACCGCGCCGGCGTGCCGGTGTTCCAGGTCATCGTCGCGACCACCCGCCGCGACATCTGGCAAACCAATCAGCGCGGCCTGGCGCCCGCCGACCTTGCCATGCATGTCGTCCTGCCCGAGCTCGACGGTCGCATCCTGGCCGGCGCCATTTCATTCAAGGGCGAAAGCGAAACCGACCCGGCGCTGGCCTTCCGCGCCTTCGCCAACCGGCCTGAGCCCGACCGCGTGGCGCAAGTGGCGAACCGTGTCGAGGCCTTCGTGCGCCTGCAGCGGACGCCGCGTGCGGAGCGCAAGCTCGCCATCCTGATCCCCGACTATCCGAGCGCCCCCGGTCGCACCGGCTACGCGGTTGGTCTCGACGTGCCGTCCAGCGTGCTGGCAATGCTGCACGACCTGAGCGAACAGGGCTACGCCGTTGAAAGCATTCCACAAACGCCGCGCGAGTTGCTGGAGACGCTGGAAAAGGGCGGCCATGGGCTGGCCCTACACGACTATCAGACCTTTTCGAAGGAATTGCCTGCAGCGGCAATCGCTGCGGTAGAGGCGGCTTGGGGGAATGCGGCAGATGAGACAAGTTTGTGCGAGGCACCCCCCTCTGTCCTGCCGGACATCTCCCCCTCAAGGAGGGAGATTGGCAGTTCCGACGCCATCGCTCCTCCTGCAACGCTAGTAGTTGGCGAAAGCCTCGAAGAGAGTTCAATCTCCCCCCTTGAGGGGGAGATGTCCGGCAGGACAGAGGGGGGTGTCCAAGCGCCTGCCGCGGCAAAATTCCCCTTCCGCACAGCCACCTTCGGCAACGTCACCGTGGCACTCGCCCCTGACCGCGGGCGCTCAGCCGACCGCCGCGCCGACTATCACGACCCGACGCTGCCGCCGCGCCATGCGCTGGTCGCCTTTGGCCTCTGGCTGCGCAAGTCGCTCGGCATCCATGCAATTGTCCATGTCGGCGCCCACGGCACGCTGGAGTGGCTGCCCGGCAAGACCGTGGCGCTCAGCGAAAACTGCTTTCCCGAGATAGTCACCGGTCCCCTGCCCGTCATCTATCCCTTCATCGTCTCCAACCCGGGAGAGGCAGCGCAGGCCAAGCGGCGCATTGCCGCCGTCACGCTCGGTCATCTGCCGCCGCCGCTGACCGGCGCCGGACTGGACGAAAACCAGCACAGGCTTGAACGACTGGTTGACGAATATGCCCAGGCCGACGGGCTCGACCGCCGCCGCCGCGACCGCCTGGCGAAGCTGATCGTCGAGACGGCGGAAAAGACCGGCCTCGCCTCAGAGGCAGGCGTCGCCAGGACCGACGCAGCCGACGAGGCTTTGCGCCGCATCGACGCCTGGCTCTGCGATCTCAAGGATTTCGCCATCAAGGACGGCCTGCACATTTACGGCCGCTCGCCGGAAGGCGAGGCTGATCCGGTACGGCGGCAAAGTGCGGCAGCTGAAAAAACCGCGCTGCTTGCCGCCCTCGACGGCCGCCACGTCGCTGCCGGTCCGGCCGGTGCGCCGGCGCGTGGCCGGAGCGATGTGCTGCCCACCGGCCGCAATTTGTTTACCGCCGACCCGCGCACCATGCCGACGCCGACCGCCTATGATCTGGGCAAGGTGGCAGCGGAAGAAGTGGTCCGCAGCTACATGCAATCGCATGGCGACTGGCCGCGCTCGCTGGTCATCGACCTGTGGGGCTCGGCCTCGCTGCGCACCGGCGGTGAGGAGATCGCGCAAGGCCTGGCGCTGATGGGCTGCCGGCCGCAATGGGATTCCGCCACCGGCCGCATCACCGGCATAGATGTGCTGCCGCCGGCAACACTCGGCCGTCCGCGCATCGATGTCACCTGGCGCATATCGGGCCTGTTCCGCGACATGTTCCCGACCCAGATCGCGCTGATCGACGCCGCGGCCAACGCGGTGGCGACCCGCGACGAGGACGATTCGGAAAACCCGCTCGCCGCTAGGACCCGCATCGACGGCAAGATCAGCCCGCGCATTTTCGGCACCTCGCCGGGCACTTACGGCGCGGGCGTCGAGGACTTGTTGTCGAGCGGCGACTGGGCCGCGCGCGAAGAGATCGGCCGCACCTATCTCGCCGCCACCTCGCACGCCTATGGCGGCTCCGAGGGCAAAGGCATTTCGGCGCCCGGCGCGTTCGAGGATCGCCTCGCCGAGGCCGACCTTCTGGTTCATACCGGCGACGACCCCGGCCGCGACATCCTCGAAGGCTCGGCCGACGTCGCCTTCATCGGCGGCTTTTCGGCAGCACTTGCCGCGCTCGGCAAAAACGCCGACGTGATCGTGCTCGACACCACGGACCCGCAAAGACCGAAGCCGCGCTCGGTTGGTGAGGCCGTATCCCGGGTAGTTCGCGCCCGCGCGGTCAACCCGCGCTTCATCGCCGGCCAGATGCGTCATGGCCCGCGCGGCGCCTCGGAATTCGCCGAGACGGTCGACCGGCTGGTCGGCTTTGCTGAGACTACCCATGCCATATCGGGCACGCTGATCGAGGCGGTGCACGACGCCTATCTTGGCGACCCCGTGGTGCGCGCCTTCATCCTGCGCGAGAACCCGGCGGCGGCAAAGGTGATTGCCGAGCGTTTGCTGTCGGCACGGCGGCGCGGGCTCTGGCATCCGCTGCGCAATTCGATCGATGACGATCTCGCCGCACTGATTGCCGAAGCGCAAGCTCTGGGAGTGGCGGCATGAACGCTTTCTCGCGCCGTGGCGCCTGCCCTGCTCTGTCCGCGCCGATGCAGACCGGCGACGGGCTGCTGGTGCGGCTCAATCCGGTCGCTGGAGGACTGTTGCCGAAATCGTTGATCGGACTCTGCGAATCCGCCTTGCGCCATGGCAACGGTATCATGGAAGTGACCGCCCGCGGCAGCCTGCAGATCCGCGGCCTGACGCCGGCAAGCGCGCGGCTGCTGGCGATGGAGGTCGATGCGCTCGGCATCGCGGTGCGCACCGGCGTGCCGGTAGAGACCGGCCCGCTGGCCGGGCTCGACCAGGAGGAGATAGCCGACCCGCGCCCAATGGCGCAGCGGATTCGGGCGGCAATTGAGGACGCCGGTGTTACGCAACGGCTTGGCCCGAAGGTGTCGGTGATTGTTGACGGCGGCGGGCAGCTGACAATGGATGCGGTTACGGCCGATGTCAGGCTGGTCGGGGCGCGGGCCGCCGACGGAATTACGTGGCGGGTATCGCTCGCCGGAGATGCGCAGGGTGCCACGCCGCTGGCGATGTCCGAGGAAGATGCGGCTTGTGACATCGCCGTCGCCATTCTCAGGATGGTTGCCGAAAAGGGCCGCGATGCCCATGCGCGGGATTTGACGGCGAGGCAGCTGAGATCTCTCGCAAGTTGGCGATCTGTCGCGCCCCCCTCTGTCCTGCCGGACATCTCCCCCACAAGGGGGGAGATTGCGCCCTCATCTCGGCTTTCGCCTATCACCCGAGATCCTGAGCCGCCGCTGAAGCTGCCGATCTCCCCCCAAGTGGGGGAGATGTCCGGCAGGACAGAGGGGGGCGCGACGGAACGCCAGCCCATCGGAGTTCTTAACCTAGCCACCACCGCAATCGCCCTTGGTATTGGCCTGCCGTTCGGCAGCATACCAGCGCAAAAACTTATCGATCTCACCCAATACGCCCTCACCCTCGGCACCACCGAAATCCGTCTGGCGCCGGGTCGCACGCTGCTTTTGCTTGGCCTCTCCCCAGCCGCATGTCTTTCACTCCAGAAAACCGCCGCAGCCCTCGGCTTTGTCACCGACGCAGCCGATCCGCGCACCAGGATCGCCACCTGCCCCGGCGCACCCGCCTGCGCCTCCGGCCGGATCGCCACCCGCGACATCGCCGAGACCATCGCCGTGGAAAACCGCGATATCCTCGATTCCTCGCTGACGCTGCACATCTCCGGCTGCGCCAAGGGCTGCGCCCATCCCGGTCCGGCGGCGCTGACCCTAGTCGGTGGCGAAAACGGAGCCGGACTTGTCGTGGACGGGACGGCAAAGGCATTGCCCGCCGGATACAGGCCGGGCTACGACGCCGCGCACAGCATCGGCCGCATTGCAGCGGCGATCCGCAGCGCACGACATCCCGGCGAGACTGCTGCCGCCTGCCTGGCAAGGCTCGGCGCGGCCGGCATCACCGAAATCTACCGACAGGAATGAGCATGCCCGCCCAGAACGCCTACGACTACATCCATGATGGCACGGCGATCTACGAGCGCTCCTTCGCCATTATCCGCGCCGAGGCCGACCTTTCGCGCTTTTCCGAAGCCGAGGCCGAAATCGCTATCCGCATGATCCACGCCTGCGGCCAGGTCGAGGCTGCGCGACACTTCGTTTTCTCGAGCGATTTCGTCGCCGCCGCGCGCACGGCGCTGGGGGCCGGCGCGCCGATCTTCTGCGACGCGCAGATGGTCTCGCACGGCGTCACGCGCGCCCGGCTGCCGGCCGGCAACGAGGTGATCTGCACGCTGCGCGATCCGGGGACCGCCGACATCGCGAAAAAGATCGGCAACACCCGCTCAGCCGCCGCGATCGACCTGTGGGGCGAGCGCATGGCCGGTTCGGTCGTCGCCATCGGCAATGCGCCGACAGCCCTTTTCTATCTGCTGGAAAAGCTGCGCGACGGCGCCTCGAGGCCGGCGGCGATCATCGGCATGCCGGTCGGGTTTGTCGGTGCCGCCGAATCGAAGGATGCGCTGGCCGAAAATTCCTATGGCGTGCCTTACGCCATCGTGCGCGGCCGGCTGGGCGGCAGCGCCATGACCGCCGCCGCCCTCAATGCATTGGCGAGGCCGGGCCTATGAATGCGATTGCAAAAGGCAGGCTTGTCGGCGTCGGCACCGGACCCGGCGACCCGGAACTCTTGACGCTGAAGGCAGTGCGCGCGCTGGCCGCGGCCGATGTCGTCGCGCATTTCGCTAAGCGCGGCAACAACAGCAACGCGCGCGCCATTGTCGGCGCGCATTTTCGCCCCGATTTGATTGAACTGCCGCTGCTCTATCCGGTGACGACCGAGATCGACAAGGACCACAGCGATTACCGCTCGCAGATAACGGATTTCTACGAGCAGTCGGCCGAAAAGGTCGCCGAGCACCTCAGCGCCGGCAGGATGGTCGCGGTGCTTTCGGAAGGCGATCCGCTTTTCTACGGCTCCTACATGCATCTTCATGTCCGGCTGGCGCACCGCTTTCCGAGCGAAGTCATTCCCGGCGTCACCGCCATGTCCGGCTGCTGGTCGGCGACCGGCCTGCCTATCGTCCAGGGCGACGACGTGCTGACGGTGCTGCCGGGCACCATGAGCGAATTCGAGCTGACGCGTCGCCTCGCCGATACCGACGCTGCGGTGATCATGAAGGTCGGCCGCAACCTGCCCAAGATCAGGCGCGCGCTGGAGGCAACCGACAAGCTGGCGCGGGCCATCTATGTCGAGCGCGGCACCTTGCCGGGCGGCGTCTCGATGCGGCTGGCCGATAAAAAGGACGACCAGGCGCCTTATTTCGCCATCGTGCTGGTGGCCGGCTGGTCGGGCCGGCCAAGCGCATTGAAAGCCGAAGCATGAGCGGCCGCCTCACCGTCATCGGCCTCGGGCCCGGCAACGCCGACCAGGTGACGCCAGAGGCAAGCCGCGCCGTTGCCGAGGCAAAATTCTTCTACGGCTATAAACCCTATCTCGACCGGCTCGATCTGCGCCCCGACCAGATTCGCGTCGCTTCCGACAATCGCGAGGAACTCGCGCGCTCCAGGGACGCGCTGTTCAAGGCTGCGGAAGGCCACGATGTCGCCGTCGTGTCGGGCGGCGATCCCGGCGTCTTCGCCATGGCCGCGGCCGTCTGCGAGGCGATCGAGGCGGGCCCACCCGAATGGCGCGCGGTCGACATCGCCATCGTGCCCGGTATCACCGCCATGCTCGCCGTCGCCGCCCGCATCGGCGCGCCGCTCGGCCATGATTTCTGCGCCATCTCGCTGTCCGACAATCTGAAGCCGTGGGACCTGATCGAGCTACGCCTGCTGGCGGCAGCCGGCGCCGGCTTCGTAATCGCGCTCTACAATCCGATCAGCAAGGCGCGCCCATGGCAGCTAGGCCGCGCTTTCGAATGCCTTGCTGCGATCCTGCCCGGCACCACGCCGGTGATCTTCGGCCGTGCCGCCGGCCGTCCCGACGAGCGCATCGAGGTTTTTCTGCTGGCCGACGCCGATGCCGCGAAGGCCGACATGTCGACCTGCATCATCATCGGCTCGCCGGAAACCAGGATCATCAAACGGGGTGACAAGGCCGCGCTGGTCTACACGCCGCGTTCGGCAGCAGGCCCAAGACCATGACCGACCAGAAAATGATCGACCATCGCGGCAAGACATTCGACGGTCTCAGCCGACGTGACGTCCGGCAGCGCCGGCCTGCGGATCATCACCACCTCGACGCCGAGCGCCCGCGCCGCCGCGATCTTGCCGTAGGTCGCCTCGCCGCCGCTGTTTTTGGAAACAACGACTTCGATGTGGTGTTGCAGAAGCAGTGCATGTTCGTCGACTTCCCGAAACGGCCCGCGCGCCAAGAGATAGGTCGCGTCGGGCACAGCGAGCCTGGGCTCGACCGGGTCGACACTGCGGATGAGATAATGATGCTGGGGAGCGGCCTTGAAGGCAGCGACCTCCTGTCGCCCGAGCGCCAGGAACACGCGGCGCGGCACCGATCCCAGAGCCGTCACCGCGCTGGCAACGGTGTCGACCAACATCCAGCGATCACCTTCGACCGCCTCCCATCCGGGACGCTTGAGCGCAACGATAGGCACGCCGGTCATGCGCGCTGCTTCCGCCGCGTTGGCGGAGATTCGCGCCGCATAGGGATGCGTGGCGTCGATCAGCAGGTCGATCTTGTTCTGGCGGAGATACGCCGCCAGCCCGCCGGCACCGCCGAAGCCGCCGACCCGCACCGGCACCCCCTGCGCGGCCGGGCTTTCGGTGCGGCCGGCCAGCGACAGTATGACCGAAATATCCGCGCGCGCGGCCAGCTTTCCGGCCAGTTGCCGCGCTTCGGTGGTTCCGCCGAGGATCAGAATGCGGTGGGTCATCATGCCTGCTGAAGCTCCGCGCGGCGCCAAGCTCACCTCAAAGTGGCTCACGATCATCGGCATCGGCGAGGACGGTGTAGCGGGTCTCGGCGACGAGGCCAAGCGGTTGATCGCGGAGGCCGAATTCGTCTTCGGCGGCAAGCGCCACCTTGCCCTCGTCGCGTCGCTCGCCAAAGGTGAAGCGCGCGCCTGGCCGACACCTTTCGATGCCGAGCTGCGCGACGTGCTGGCGCTCTCCGGCAGACGCGTCTGCGTGCTGGCCTCCGGCGACCCGTTTTTCCATGGTGTCGGCGCCACCCTCGGCCGCAAGCTGGCGGCGGAGGACATGCGCGTCATTCCCGCACCCTCGGCCTTCTCGCTGGCCGCCTCACGCCTGGGCTGGGCGCTGCAGGACGTCGAGGCCATTTCGCTGCATGGCCGTCCGCTCGACCTGATCCGGCCGTTGCTGCATCCCTGCACCCGCATTCTCGCGCTGACCTCGGACGGCGATGCGCCGGGAGCGATTGCCCGTCTCATGACCGAACTTGGCTTCGGCGCTTCGCGGTTGACGGTGCTGGAGGCGCTGGGTGGGCCGAACGAAAGGCTGCGCTCGGCGAGCGCCGGCACTTTCGACCTCGAAAAGATCAACCCGCTCAACGTGCTCGCGATCGAAGTTGAATCGACTTCGCAAGCACGCATCCTGCCGCTGACAGCGGGACTTGCCGATCATTTGTTCGAGCATGACGGCCAGATCACCAAGCGCGAAGTGCGCGCCGTCACCCTGTCCGCTCTCGCGCCAAGGCGCGGCGAACTGCTGTGGGACATCGGCGCCGGATCGGGCTCCATCGGCATCGAATGGATGCTGGCCCATCCATCCATGCGTGCCATCGCCGTTGAGGCCGATCCGGCCCGCGCCGCGCGCATCCGACGCAACGCCGCGGCTTGCGGCGTTCCCGGTCTCACCGTCGTCGAAGGTTCGGCACCGCATGCGCTTGCCGGGCTGGAGACGCCCGCGGCGATCTTTATCGGCGGCGGCGGCAGCGATGCCGGCGTGCTGGAGGGAGCCATCGATGCCTTGCCTGCCGGCGGCCGCCTCGTCGCCAATGCGGTGACCCTGGAGATGGAGGCGCTGCTGCTTTCCCGTCACGCCGCGCACGGCGGCCAGCTCACCCGCATCGCTGTATCCCGTGCTTCGCCGGTCGGTTCGATGCAGGCCTGGCGGCCGGCTATGCCGGTCACTCAATGGAGTTGGGTGAAGCCATGATGGTCGCGGGCATCGGCAGCCGCAAAGGCGTCAGCGCGCGCGACGTGCTTGCCGCGGTAGAAACCGCCCTGGAAGCGCACGGGCTTGCCCTGCCCGCGCTTTCAGCCCTCGCGACCGCGTCTCTCAAGCAGGATGAAGCGGCAATCTTCGCCGCCGGACGCGAACTCCGCCTTCCGGTGATCGTCGTCGAGCAGGATGAACTCAAAGCCGCATCTACGACCAGCCGTTCCGACCTATCGCAGGAGCATGCCGGCACGCCGTCGGTTTCCGAAGCCTCGGCGCTTGCCGCCGCCGGCAAAGGCGCAAAACTGCTCGGGCCGCGCACCGTGCTCGGTGCTGTCACTTGCGCCATCGCCATCAGCGGAGATGCGGCATGACCGTTCATTTCATCGGTGCCGGCCCGGGTGCTGCCGACCTCATCACCTTGCGCGGCAGCCGCCTGCTCGGCAGTTGTCCCGTCTGCCTCTATGCCGGATCGATCGTCGCGCCGGAGCTGTTGCAGCACTGCGCGCCCGGAACGCGGTTGATCGACACCGCGCCGATGTCGCTCGACGAGATCGAGGCCGAATATCTGGCCGCCCACGCGGCCGGCAATGATGTCGCCCGCCTGCATTCCGGCGATCTTTCGGTGTGGAGCGCCGTTGCCGAGCAGATCCGCCGGCTGGAAAAGCACGGCATTCCTTACACGCTGACGCCGGGCGTGCCGTCCTTCGCCGCTGCGGCGGCAGCGCTGCGCCGCGAGCTGACCATTCCGGAAGTCGCGCAAAGCCTGGTGCTGACCCGCATCTCCGGCCGCGCCTCGAAAATGCCGCCGGGCGAAACGCTGGCCGGCTTCGGCCGCACCGGCGCCACGCTGGCCATCCACCTTGCCATCCACGCTATCGACCGGATCGTCGCCGAACTGACGCCGTTCTATGGCGCCGATTGCCCGGCGGCGATCGTCTTCCGTGCTTCCTGGCCGGACGAGCGCGTGCTGACCGGCACGCTGGCCACCATCGAGGCGCAACTGGCCGCCGATCCGATGGAACGCACGGCAATCATCTTCGTCGGCCGCTCGCTGGCGGCGGAGGGCTTTGGCGAAAGTTCACTGTACGACGCCCATTACCAGCGGCGCTTTCGCGGACGGGACGGATTGTGAGCGGCAGCAATACAAACACTACGGTCGAGCAGGCGCTCACCCGGCTCAACTTCAAGCCGCGCCAGCTTGAGCCCGGGCATGTCTGGCTGGCCGGCGCCGGCCCTGGCGATCCCGGCTGCCTGACGCTGGAAGTGCTAGCCGCCCTCGGACAGTGCGACGCGCTGGTTTATGACGCGCTGGTCTCGCCAGAAGTCGTCGCTGTCGCCGAGGGCGCGGAACTGTTCTATGCCGGCAAACGCGGCGGCAAGCCGTCGATGAAGCAGGACGACATTACCGCCTTGCTGGTCCGGCTGGCGCGCGAGGGCCGGCGCGTCGTCAGGCTGAAGGGCGGCGACCCCTATATTTTCGGGCGTGGCGGCGAAGAGGCGCTGGCGCTGGCCGGGGAAACTATCCCGTTTCGCATCCTGCCTGGCCTGACGTCCGGCCTCAGCGCGCTGGCCGCGACCGGCATTCCCGGCACCATGCGCGGCATCAACAAGGCGCTGATCCTGGCGACCGGCCATGCCGCCGGCACCGATGATGATCTCGACTGGGCGGCAATCGCCCGCACCGGCCAGCCGGTGGTCATCTATATGGGTATGGCCAACCTGCCGCTGATCGCCGCTTCGCTGCTCGAGGGCGGCCTGCCGTCTTCGACGCCCGCCGCGGTCATCGTTGCCGCGACGACACCGCAGGAGCGTATCGTCGTCGCCACGCTCGCCACGATTGCGGAAGAGGCAGCGGCCGCCGGTCTGACCTCGCCGGCGCTGATCGTCGTCGGCGGCATCGTCGGGATGCGCGCGGCACTGGCGGGTGAGCCATGACCCGCGCCATCATCATCGGCGCGCCGCGCTCGGGCTCGGGCAAGACCAGCGTCACTATCGGCATTCTACGCGCCCTGGCCCGGCGCGGCCTGAAGGTGCGCGGCGCCAAATCCGGCCCGGACTATATCGATCCTGGCTTCCACACCGCAGCCACTGGCCTGTCCGGTGTCAATCTCGACAGCTGGGCAATGCCGTCCGCCCTGCTCAACGCACTGGCCGGCGAAGCGACCGAAGATGCCGATTTTATCTTCCTCGAAAGCGCCATGGGCCTGTTCGACGGGATCCCTGCTGCTCCAGGCCGTTCCGGCTCGGCTGCCGACCTTGCCCGGCTCTATGGTCTGCCGGTGCTGCTTGTGCTCGATGTCTCCGGCCAATCGACCACGGCTGCGGCCGTCGCCAAGGGTTTTGCCACTTACGATCCGGATGTGCGCATGGCCGGGGTCGTGCTCAACCGGCTGGGCAGCGAGCGCCACCGCCGGCTATGCGGCGATGCCATCGAGGCACTCGGCCTGCCTGTCGTCGGCGCCATCCTGCGCGATCCCTCGCTCAACCTGCCCGAGCGCCATCTCGGCCTCGTCCAGGCCGGCGAATATGAGAATCTGATGGCGCATCTCGACCGGCTGGCCGACATGGTCGAGCGCTCGCTCGACCTCGACGCCATCATGGCGCTGGCGGCGCCATTCACGCCCGCGCCGGGCAATTTCGGCGACGCGCTGCCGCCGCCCGGCCAGCGCATTGCACTCGCCGAGGACGCCGCCTTCACCTTCCTCTATCCGCATGTAGCCGCGCATTGGCGCAAGGCCGGCGCCGAGATCGTCCCGTTCTCGCCGCTCGCCGATGAGGCGCCTGGCGACGATAGCGATATCTGTTGGCTGCCCGGCGGCTATCCCGAGCTTCACGCCGGCCGCCTCGCCGACGCCGCGAATTTCAGGGCGGGCATGGCGAGGTTCGCCGCCACGCGGCCGGTGCATGGCGAGTGCGGCGGCTTCATGGTGCTCGGCGAGGCACTCGAGGACGCGTCGGGCGAGACGCATCGGATGCTCGGCCTCCTCGGCCATTCGACCAGCTTCGCCAAGCGCAAGATGAATCTCGGCTACCGCGAGGCGCGGCTGCGTTCCGAGTGCCCGCTCGGCAGCCAAGGCACGCTGATCCGCGGCCATGAATTCCACTACGCGCAGATGGTTGCGACCGGCAATGACGAGCCGCTGGCCGACCTCGCCGACGGTCAAGGAAATCCGCTCGGCGCCTCGGGATACCGGCGCGGCAATGTCAGCGGCACGTTCTTCCATGCCATTGCGAGGGGCGGATGAAGGCCTCGCAACAGCAAATTCTCGATGATATCGCGCTTTGCCTCGTCTTCTTTACCCGGCTGCCGCTGTCGAGAGCCGACTTCCGTGGCCGCAGCCTTGCCGCTGCGATCTGGGCTGCACCCGTTGCCGGTCTCGCCGTCGCTCTGGTCGGTGCGCTGGTCTACGCCGGCGGCACGAGGCTCGGCCTCGCCGCTGGCCCTGCTGCAGCGTTGGCCCTTGCCGCGATCTTGCTTGCCACCGGCTGCCTGCATGAGGACGGGCTTTCGGATGTCGCCGACGGATTTGGCGGCGGCAAGACACGCGACAAAAAGCTGGAGATCATGCGCGACAGCCGCATCGGTGCCTACGGCGCTTGTGCACTTGCTGTCTCGCTGCTGATCCGCTGGAGCGTGCTCTCTGGATTCGCCGGCCCGGCTCATGTCTTCTGGGCCCTCATTGCCGCGCATGCCGCGTCGCGCGGCCTGCCCCCCGCCTTCATGCACCTGCTGCCACCGGCCCGCAGCGACGGCCTCTCGGTTGATGCAGGCGCAGTCACGGCCGAAACCGCCGGTATCGGTACCGTACTCGGTGCGATCGCGCTGCTGGCGCTTGGGTTCGGCGCTGCCGTTTTTGCGATCATCCTGCTCGGTCTGTTATTCGCCGCCTTCCGCGCGCTTTGCCTCAACCAGATCGGCGGCCAGACCGGCGACACCGTCGGCGCCCTGCAGCAGCTGGGCGAGATCGCAATCCTGCTTGTCGCTTCCGTTTCCCTTTCCTGACTCTGTTTCGGAGATTTTGCCCCCATGCCTTTCAAATCGCTCGATGAACTGCGCGCCGCCTGCCTCGACCTGCCCAATGGCAGCGATGCCGCCGCCAATGCCGTCGCCCGCCGCCAGGACACGCTGACCAAGCCGCAAGGCAGCCTCGGCCGGCTGGAGACGATAGCCGCCTGGCTGGCGCGCTGGCAGGGCCGCGACATACCAAAGCTCGACCGCGTCAAGGTCTTCGTCTTCGCTGGCAACCACGGCGTCACCGCGCAAGGCGTGTCGGCTTTCCCTTCGGAAGTCACCGTGCAGATGGTGGCGAATTTCGCCGGCGGCGGCGCCGCCATCAACCAGCTTGCCCGCGTCGCCGGCGCCGAACTCGACGTCATCCCGCTCGACCTCGACCGCCCGACCGGCGACTTCACGCAAGAGCCCGCAATGGACGACGAGGCCTTCCTCGCCGCCGTCTCGGCCGGCTACGACGCGATCAGCAGGGAACTCGACCTTGTCTGTTTCGGCGAAATGGGCATCGGCAACACCACGCCGGCGGCGGCCATCTCGACCGCGCTGTTCGGCGGCGGCGCGGAGCGATGGACAGGGCGTGGCACCGGCGTCGACGACGCCGGCCTCGTGCGCAAGATCGTCGCCATCGAGGCCGGCCTGAAGCGCCACGCCCCGGCGCTGGCCGACCCCCTGAAGGTAGCGGCAGCCCTCGGCGGCCGCGAGCTCGCGGCGATCCTTGGTGCGACGCTGGCTGCGCGCCACCTGGGCGTCCCGGTGCTGCTCGACGGCTTCGTCTGCACCGCCGCCGCGGCACCCTTGGCCGGGCTGCACCCCGCCGGCCTTGCCCACACTATGGCCGCTCACGTATCGGCCGAATCCGGCCACCGCCGCCTGCTCGAAGCGCTCGGTCTGCCACCCTTGCTCGACCTCGGCATGCGGCTCGGCGAAGGCTCCGGCGCCTGCCTCGCCGTCAACATCGTCCGCTCGGCACTCGAATGCCACGCCCGCATGGCAAGCTTTGCGGAGGCTGGTGTTTCGGAGAAGTAAGGCGGAGCCAAGCGCGGATCGCGTTGATGAACAAACCCTCACTGATTTTCGGAGACCCCAAACAGGGGCTTCGCGATATTCTTGCTCGGATCATCAGGGATTTCGACAGCAAGAGCGGCGCTTTTGCCGGGCTGAAATACAATTCGCCGTGGATACTCGCCACCGAGGATTGGGCAGAGCGATCGGGCCATACGGTCGAAGAGCTATGCGAGATGATTTCTCAATGGCGAATCTCAATCTTTTCTGGCGAGCAGACAGACCCGAGAATCGTTCAGATTTTTGAAGATCTTCGCAGCGCCGCGGAAGATTGGCGAACCGAGACAGACTACATCGATCCACCCCTTCCCTACGATCCTAAAGAGGCAAAATTCCCCAATCGCAAAGAACTGAAAGCGCATACACTCAGGGCTTGGGATTCTTTGGGATTATCGACGCAGTGGCATCACTACGATGCCCGAGACCTTAGTTTTAGCGGAATTATCGAAGATAGATTTGGTCACGAAATTAGATTCTCGATGACCTTCAAGCTGGCATATGGTGGTCCCATAAGGTGGTTCTTCCAATTTCCTTACTATTCGGAAGGCGATCCGAGACATCTAGACCTCTTTATGCTTTCAGGCTGTTTTGTCTGTCACGACCTCCGTTTGCCCAAAGCACTCGACCTTAAATGGACCGTCGGTAAAAGCAGGACAAACTTCGATGCCGTCGACGGCGTCTTGGCCATAGTGCGGGCGATCCTCAGCTGTCTGCGGCCGACTATCCAATAGCGGTTGCATAATGCGGCCACCCGATAGCGGCGAAACATCCCGCTTTCTAGGTCTTTCCACCAATTTTCTGAAAAATTTGGTGGGTGCGCACAGGATTGAACTGTGGACCCGCTGATTAAGAGTCAGCTGCTCTACCAACTGAGCTACGCACCCACTCGGCCGGCAAAACCGGCGTTGGCGGGCATATAGCCGCCGACATCCGCCATGTCCAGCCCCGTCGAATTCATTTCCCGACAAATCGCACGGGGTCTCGTCATCCCTGGGCGGAGCGAACGCGAAGCGGAGCGCAGACCCTGGGATCCACGCCGTGACAGTCGTCGAAGAACGCAGCGACGCGGATTAGCATCCGTCCGCAAATGAGCAGAAGACGGCGGCTCGTTGAAGTCCAGCTTGCACCGTCGGCGCATTGCCGTCCGGTCACGGCATGGATCCTATGGTCTTCGCGACGTCGCTTCGCTCCTGCTCCGCCCTAGGATGACGAAACGTAAGGGTAGGATCAGACAAAAAAACTGCCTTCAGCCACCTTGACCGCATGGCCGCCGATGCGGGCGGCGGTCAGTTTGCCGCCTTCGACATTCAGTTCGAGGCGAATGCGCGAAGGCCGGCCCATCTCCAGCCCCTGCTCGATCCACAGTTGTGAAACACCGTCCGTCGGGCCGTCGAAATGCATGATCGCGCCGGCGAACGCGGCCGCCGCCGACCCGGTCGCCGGGTCTTCGTAGGACGGATTGCCAGGCACCATCATGCGGACATGGAAGGCGCTGTCGTGATGCACCGTCTCGCGGCAATAGACATAGGGGCTGGCGAAGGCCCAATCGCTCTTGCGTGGTGCGAGCTCCGACCACGCCTGGTTGTCCAGCCTGATCCGGGCGGCCGCCTCCAGATTGGCGACGGGGATGGTCACGTAGGGCACTCCAGCCGACCAGAACGAAACGCGGTGGTTCTCGAAGCCGATCTCGTGCGGCCCAAGGCCAAGGGCCGCGCCGATCGCCTCGGGATCGGCCGACAATGCCAGCTGCGCCGGCAGTTTCGCCAGGTCGAACTCGGCAAAGGTCGAACCGTCGTGCTTGCTGACAGCGCAGCGCACCGGACCGATATTCTCCTCGAGCACGAAGATGCCGGCGGCCTCTCCCGCCATTTCGGCGAGCGCTATCGCCGAGCCGACGGTTGGGTGGCCGGCGAACGGCATTTCATAGTCGGGCGTGAAGATACGGATGCGGGCCCGGTGCTTCGGGTTGTCCGGCGGCAGCACGAAGACGGTTTCGGAGAGGTTGAACTCGCGCGCCACCGCCTGCATCGCCGCAACGTTCAGCCCATCACAGTCGAGCACCACGGCCAGCGGATTGCCGGCCAGCCGGTTGGTGGTGAATACGTCGTAAAGCAAGTAATTCCGCGGCTGCATCTCAGTAAGTCCTCTGCCTCATTCCCAACATGAGCGAAATTTAATTTGAATTTTGACCCATAAGGCCTGATTTGTGCACTGATGGGATATCACTGAACATAGGGGTCCGGCGTGGACCAGATTGTCAACCTGCCAAAGACGGAATCCGCTTCCGCCATCGAGACGGCGCTCGGGCTCGACCACCAGGGCCTGAAGACAAAACGCCGTCGCGGTTGGCTTTACGCAGTGTTCGCACTGCTTGCCGTCGCCGCGAGTGTCGTCGGCTACCAGTGGTATGCGGGCTCGCCCGCCAAGATCGAGTATACCACGACACTGGCCGCCATGGCCGACCTTACCGTCGCGGTTTCGGCTACCGGCACGCTGCAGCCTCTCACCCAGGTCGATATTTCCAGCGAACTCTCCGGCGTCGTCCGCTCGGTTTCGGTCAACGAGAACCAGCTGGTGAAGAAGGGCGATGTGCTGGCCGCGCTCGACACCGCCAAGCTGGAGGTGCAGATCGAGCGCGCCCAGGCCTCGGCCAAGGCGGCGACGGCGAGCGTCGAGGACGCCACCGTGACCGTGGCCGAAAACGAAAAGGCGCTGGTGCGCGCGGCACAATTGACCAAGCGCGGCATGGCGACGGACCAGTCGCTTGAAGCGGCAATCGCCACCCGCGACCGCTCGAAGGCGGCGCTTGATATCGCCAAAGCCAACCTCGCCATGGCCAATGCCGATCTCAAGGCGCAGCAGACGGATCTTGCCAAGAGTACCATCTACGCTCCGATCGACGGCATCATACTGACGCGCTCGGTCGACCCCGGCCAGACGGTCGCCTCCTCGCTGCAGGCGCCGGTGCTGTTCGTCATCGCCGCGGATTTGAAGAACATGGAATTGAAGGCTGCGGTCGACGAGGCCGATATCGGCGCCGTCAAACCCGGCCAGCATGCGCGCTTCACCGTTGACGCGTTCCCCGAACGGCCATTCGACGCCGAAATCCGCGACATTTCCTATGCCTCGGTCACCACCGACGGTGTCGTTACCTATGATGCAAGACTCGACGTCGACAATAGCGAGCTCCTGTTGCGGCCCGGCATGACAGCCACCGTCTCGGTCGTCACCAAGCAGGCCAGGAACGTGCTCACCGTGCCATCGATCGCCTTCCGCTACCGGCCGGCGCAGACGGCGGAGCGCGGCTGGAGCCTCACCGACCTGTTCACCGGCCGCATGGGGCGCCCGGGCGGCAACCGCCAGCGGCAGGCGGCGACGAAGCCCATCAACGGCTCGCGCACGCTTTACGTGCTGGAGAATGGCCGGCCGCATCCGGTCAACGTCAGGGTCGGCTCGACAGATGGCGAACTGACCGAGATCGTTTCCGGCCTGGAGGAAGGCGCGCAAGTCATTACCGCCTCGCAGCAGCGGAGCTGATCGTGGCATCGGGCGCGACCCTCATCGGCTTCGACAAGGTCTGGAAAAGCTATGGCCAGGGCGAGGCACGGGTGCATGCGCTGGCCGGCGTCGACCTCGCCATCAGACGCGGCGAATTCGTCGCCATCATGGGTCCGTCGGGCTCAGGCAAATCGACGGCCATGAACATCATTGGCTGCCTCGACACGCCGACGGCCGGGACCTACAGCTTTCAGGGCATCGATGCCGGCCGCCTCGACCGCAACCGCCGCGCCGTGCTGCGCAACCTCTATGTCGGCTTCGTCTTCCAGGGCTATAATCTCTTGCCGCGCACCACGGCGGCGGAGAATGTCGAACTGCCGCTGATCTATCGCGGCGTTGGTGCCCGCGAGCGTCGCGGCCTTGCCATGCAGGCACTTGCCGAGGTCGGCCTTGTCGGCCGCGAGCATCATACGCCGGCCGAGCTGTCCGGCGGCCAGCAGCAGCGCGTGGCGATCGCGCGCGCCATCGTCACCAGGCCGACGCTGCTCGTCGCCGACGAACCGACCGGCAATCTCGACACCGCCCGCACGCACGAGATCATGGAACTCCTGACGCAGTTGAACAGCGAGCTCGGGCTGACTATCGCCATGGTCACGCACGAAGCCGATGTTGCCGGCTATGCGCAGCGCACGATCCGTTTCCTCGATGGCCATGTCGCCTTGGACACAGCCAATCTCGAGATGGCCTTGCCATGATCTGGGAAACCGTTCGCCTCTCGCTCCGCTCCATCCGCCGCAACGTGCTGCGCTCGTTCCTGACGCTGCTCGGCATCGTCATCGGCGTTGCCGCCGTCATCGCCATGCTGACCATCGGCTCGGGCACCACCGAAAAGGTCAAGTCCGATATTTCCAAGCTCGGCAGCAATCTGCTCGTCATCCGTTCCGGCCGTCCGGCCGGGCCTGGCGGACCTGGAGGCCTCGATCAGGTCGTCCGACCTCTTGCCTACAAGGATCTCACCGCGCTTGCCGCGCATCTGGACGGCTCGCGCGCCATCTCGCCGGCGTCGCAAAAGCAGGTGCGCGTCATTTTCGGCACCGAAAGCCTGACCTCGGGCATCACCGGAACCGACAGCGCCTATCTCGATGCCCGCGACTGGAAGCTGGTTTCGGGCCGCCCGTTCAGCGATTCGGAAACCCGCTCGGGCACCGGCGTCTGCCTCATCGGCGAGACGGTGCGCCAGCAGTTCTTCGGCGCCGGCGACCCCGAAGGCGAGATCATCCGCGTCAACCGCACCTCCTGCAAGATCATCGGCCTGCTCGAACCGAAGGGCTATACCGGCTTCGGCCAGGACCAGGACAATGTCGTGCTGATGCCGCTCGCCGCCTATCAGCGTCGCATTGCCGGCAATCGCGACATCGAATCGATCTATGTCGCCGCCGACGACCGTACGCCAACCACGGTGCTGCAGCAGCGCGTCGAGGACATCTTGCGCGACACACGCCGCATCACGCCCGACCGCGACGATGATTTCTCGATCCGCGACATGACCCAAATCGCCGATGCTATGGCCAGCGCGACCACCACCATGACTGGCATGCTCGGTGCCGTCGCCGGCGTCAGCCTGCTCGTCGGCGGCATCGGCATTATGAACATCATGCTGGTGTCGGTAACCGAGCGCACGCGCGAGATCGGCATCAGGCTCGCCATCGGCGCCCACGAAAAGCATATCCTCATCCAGTTTCTGGTCGAGGCAACCGTGCTGTCGCTGCTTGGCGGCATCATCGGCATCCTGATCGGCCTGGCGCTGGCCGGCCTCGCCTCGCTAACGCTGACGATCCCGTTTGCGCCAAGCCCGGCGGTCATCCTGCTTGCGGTCGGCTTTTCCGCGCTGATCGGCATGGTGTTCGGCTTCTTCCCGGCGCTGCGCGGCGCGCGGCTTAACCCCATCGACGCGCTGAGGCATGAATAGGCATTGCAGCAAGTGTCGCCTCCAGACGCTGCCAATTTTTTATGCAACCTGCCCTTGTCGCAGCACATTCTGCAATGATAACAATGCTGTTGGGGACTAAGGGGGGAACAATGGATGAGCAAGAAAGCGCGACTGGCTCTGGCGATTGTGATCGTCGAAGCCGCCTTGGCAGGGCTTTGGTGGAATTTGATCCTTTATGGGATGGAGAATCCCGATCGCGTCACCGCTGACTTCCAGCAGGTAATTGGGCAGACGATGGGAACGGCGATGGGCGCGCTCCTGGGTCTCGGCGTGCTGTTGTATTTTGTTGCGGCCCGCAACGACCGCAAGGCCATTGAAGGTAGGCTACGACGTTAGAGTTGGAAACCTTGCTCGCTCGCAAAGTGCCATTCGATCAGCGGTCTCATATGCGGCATCAGCCCGTCCGGCAGGTCGGCTGCATTGCGGATGATTACGGGGCCTTCGATTTCAGGCTCTGACTCGGCCGCGACGAAAGCGCTGATCCGCTGTGCCAGGTCGTCGGCGGAGGCCGTCTCGCGGTAGCGGCGAAAGATCACCGTGCCGCTTGCCGTCGACAGGGCGTAATGGCGCCTGCCGCGTGTCGCGCCTGATAGTTCGAGGCCGGTCTCTTCCCGCACCTCGCGGATCATGTTGAAGTCGACGTCGACAAGGCCATCGCGGAAATCGGTTGGCTCGAACGAACCGGCGGCGAAGTAGACGCGCCCCGCATTGACCGTATGCGGCGCCATGCGGATCGCCACAAGCGCATTGTCGCCGGCGACCAGCATGGCATGGGCATAGGCGTGCTCGGCCCCGGCCACCTGTCGATTGCCGCGCCAAAGCATGAAGGTCGAATACCGCACCGCATGGCAGCGGCCAACGAGGCGATTGTCGCGATAGCTGAGAGCGGAAAGCAGCACCACGATGCCGTCGAAAAGCGCCGGCTTGGCTGCGGTCTCACGCCGCCAGTTTGCGGCGATCGCCTCGGCATTATCGCGCTCGAACGGGTGCGGGCCGGGATCGAGCCTGACGTCGATGGCATCGACCGGCAGGATGACGTTGCGCGGCAGATCGAAACTCACGCCAGTCTCACACCATGTCGAGGGCAATTGCTACCGGGCAATGGTCGGATGCCTTCGGCCGGTCCCACCCGGCACGTGGGAAGCGCTCGACCTCCTGGCCCGCTGGAAATATGGTGCGCCAAGGCTGGCCGTTGCGGATGATATCGGGAACCGCGGTGGCGTTCTGCCTGGCCAGAGCCCTCGACAAAAGGATGTAGTCGAGCTGGCAGAGATGCCGCTCTTCCGGTCCGCGTGTGTGATAGAAAGTCCAGCGGTCCATTTCCGGCCGCCGCTCGACCGCGTTTTCACAAAAGCCGCCGGCAGTGAGCACATCGATGCAGGACCGGCTCTCGTCGATGACCTCGAAACGGTAGCCGTCGACGGCATCGCCGGTAATCTTCACGCGCTGCCGGTAGTCGTTCATATCGCCGCAGATTGCCCAGCGCTTGTCGGCGGCATGGTCCTTGCCGAAGCGCTCCTCGATGATCCGGCGCACTGCTTGAGCTTCGGCGATGCGCAGCGGCATGGTCGCCTCGCGGCCGTCGAGGCCGTTGCGGGGCGAGCCCATCGACTTGAAATGCACGAGATACAGCGTCAACGGCGCGCCAGCCACCGTCAGATCGATTTCCAGGCAGTCGCGCCGGAAGATGCGCTCATTGGCCTGGTGACCAAGCGCTGCCAATTCCGCCGTGTGCAGCCCGAATTGCTCGAACGTGACATAGGCGTAGCTGGTCATGCGCACGAATTCGATCGGCTGGCCCTGCGCGGTCTCGTTGCGCATCATCACGGCGACGTCGATGCCGCGCGAATCATTGCCGGCGGTGGTGTATTTCTGCCGGTAGCCTTGCCCCACCATCTTGAACAGATAGCCATATTCGAAGGCCCTCAGCGCCTCGATATTGTCGACCTCCTGCATGCAGATGATGTCGGCGCGGGTGGCCGCGATCGCCAGCGCCGTCAACTGCCGCGTGTCGTCGGATTGGGCGATGGCCCGCGCCTGCTCGAGCATCTTGTATTCGGCCTCGCTCTGGATGTCGAAAAGCGCCAGCGTGCGATCTTCGTTGAGCTGATTGCGGTATCCGGAATAATCAAACCTGTTCATCAGGTTTTCGACGTTGAAGGTGGCAAGGCGCAGCGACATGGCTTTGACCTTTGCCCGCAAGCGCGCGCGAAAACAAGGGCGCAGAAATCAGGCGGCTCTGATTGATCGCGCGCTAGTTATGGCTGACGGAACCTTTTTGTTCATCTTCCGTTCAGATGGAAAGTTCCATCAATAGGCCCTTCCCCGGGGTATTCTGGGCGTGGGGCCTGAATCTTCGGAGAGTGCGATGAAACCGCTCTTTTTATCTTCTGTCAGATCCGGGCTGATGGCCCTCGGTCTGATCGCCGGCCTCTCGGCCCCTTCGCTTGCCGGGCCGATGCCCAAACCCCTGCTGCCGGTGGCGGGCAATGCCCCCGACATCGTGCAAATTCGTGAAGATTGGGCAGGCGGCAATGACAGGCAGATCTGGCGTTGGCGCAATCACGGCGTTCGGCAATGGCACGGCGGCAATGATTGGAGATGGCGGTCCAACAATTTCCGCGGCCGTCATTTCTCGAGACACTGGGACAATGGCGGCTGGGACGACAGCTGGCGTTGGCGCCATCACCGCCGCCATTACCGCGGCGGTTACTACGATGATGGTGCCGGCGCCGCGATTCTTGGGCTGGGCCTGGGGTTTGGCCTCGGCAGCCTATACAACAATTACAACTACTACGATGCGCCCGCACCGCGGCGCTACTACCGGACACAGCGGCTTTCCAGCGCGCATGTCCAATGGTGCTACAATCGCTACCGGTCGTACCGCGCCTGGGACAACACGTTCCAGCCCTATAACGGGCCGCGCCAGCAATGCTACTCGCCCTATAGCTGAGCAGGCCGGTAATAATATCGTCTGGCGCCGCGCGTTGCGGCGCCGATTTTTTCTTACGGCCAGCAACCGCGAAAAATCGCCAGCCTCCACTGGTGATAACGCTATTTTTATCAGGCAGGTCTAATAATCCTCCCGATCAGAACGCCCGAGACGCGAAGATGGCTGGATTGCGTGCGATGGCCGAGGACGAACAGAGGGACAAACACCGGCAGCGCGTCTTGAAGGGCGCGGCGATCCTGACCGGCATGACCAACTCCGAGGTCACATGCACACTGCGCAACATGCATGCCGGCGGTGCCGAATTGAAGGTCTCGATCGACGCGCGCGTCCCCGATGAGTTCCTGCTCTATGTTCCGACCGACGGCATTGCCTACAAGGCGGTGGTCCGCTGGCGCCGCGAGGACCGAATTGGGGTGATGTTCACCGGCACCGAACCAAAGCCCAGCTGGCACTACGGCTGAGATCCCGGCGCTATCCGGGTGGCAGGACTTGCAGTGTCTGCTCGTCAAACAGCGGCTCATCCTGGCCGACGCGAACGAATAGAAGCTTCCGCAGTTCGGGTGATTGCACCTCGAAATACTGAATGCCGTCCGGGGCTTCGCCCCATTCGCCGCACGGCGGTTCGCCGACCTCGTCAGGGTTGGCGACGGTCTTCAATTCCTCACGATAGGCGGCATCGGGACTGAAAACATACCGGAGGATGCGCGCGGGCGTCGCCCCTTCGGTGTAAGGCATGAGCACGCAACGTGTGCCGATGGCTTTCTCGGTCTTCTGCGTAAAAATGCGCTGCAACGCAGCATCGGCGGCCTCGCCAGACAGCATATCGAAGACTTCGACGACGGGATCGGCCGGCCCGCCGTCGCTGTATTTGATGGCAAGAGCATTGCCGCCAAGCTCGAAATGAATCCGGCGAAAACCGAAATCGCAGCGCTGCACCCAGGCAGCCAGCCCGACATCCTTGTCCGCCAGCCGTTCCCAAGCGCATTTATCGACAGGCGGACGCGACGGCTTGCTTTGGTCGGCACGAGCGCCGGTTGCCATGGCCATAAGGACCGGCAGGGCGAAGATGCAGGCCGGCAGTCTCTTGCTATTCATCGCTACAACCCGTCAAGCTAAAGGCGTCCCAGGCTGAACCGTCGGGATTGGCTTTGGCGAAATCGGGCCATTCGGTAAAAATCGCGCCGAAGTCAGGCAACAGCAACCCTGCCGGTGCCGGCGAGGCTTCGCGGGAACTCAACTGCTCGGCACCGCCTGCATTGAACGCATAGACCTGCCCATCCCACACTCTGCACAGCCCGGTGCCGTCCTCGAGACCAGCCTCACGATCGTCGTCGGTGCAGGTGTGCCGGATCGTGCCGACAGGAAACGAGTACTTGCCATTGGTCCAGGTAATGTCCGACGGCAGACGAATGTCGGTGTTGGGCACGATCAACGAAAAGACCTCGGTCGTCAGCGCGGCCGGCTCGTTGTTGGTTGGCCGGAACTGTACCGTCGCTCCCGAACGCGGCTCGCGATAGGTCGCATGGCTGAGCGAACATTCTGTTGCGTTCGCTGCTTGCAACAGGCTCAGCATGCTCAGAAAAATAGGCGCTGCTTTGCGGATGATCATTTAAGTCCCTTGGAGCAGCATCATTGTGAAGTTTGAGCATCGATGCTTTAGCATGGCCCAAGGCCACGTCGAAGAGAAAGAATCGATGATGCGAAATCTCTTGATGCTCATTTCGATCTTAACATTTTCGTGCGGCAGCGCCTTTGCCACGGAACCCTATGTGGGCACATGGTCCGGGGACAGATTGAACTGTACCGCCGTTGCGGATGTTCAACGCCAGACTGTCTACACATTGTACCGCGACGCGCTGTCGGTCCCTGCTCTCGGCTGCGAACACGCAACGTTTCTCAAGACGCCTACGGGCTGGGTGGCGCGGGCCAGCCAATGTTACGGATCCGACCCGTCGGCCGAAGAGCCGTTCTCCCGTGTCATCCATATTGTGGTCGACGGGGCGACGTTGAGACTGACATGGCCGGGCTTCGACAGCGGAGTTCTTGTCAGGTGCTGACGACAAGTGTCCTCTTCCTCTGGATCTACAGCGTCTAGGACGGCAGCTTCAGCATTAGATCACCCCGACAAGCAGCGCGGCTCCGCCTATCAAGCCAACGGCGCAGACCCACAGGAGCCAAAGCCCGCTCACCCTGCATTCGAGAACCGCTGCAACTGGGTTGTCGGGATCGTAGTGGACCTCAACCTTGTCGCCCTGGAGGTAGCGCTGTGATTGACCGCTGACGAGGCTCGGCAGCGAAGCCGTCACGTTTGCGCCGAAAGCGATGCGATCGGCGGCGTAGCGCTGGCCGGCGACGCTATAGCTGTAGACGATGCGGGATTTGAAGACTGTTCGCCAGGGCCGATAGCCGCCTCCGGACCTGTCGCGGGTCTCGAATTTCTGCAGGCCCGAAGCATCGATGCGTCCTGCCGTGATCGGCCATTTGGCCGCCTGTTCCGCAAGTGACTTCTGGGCAAAGCCCATGCGCAGGACAAACAATCCCATGAAAAGCAGCAGGGCCGCGGCGCCGAGGTTCTGCGGCCTGGGCAAAAACGGCCGGATCGCTTCGAGGACGCCGCCGACGGAGAAGACCAATACAAGCGCGCCGACCACCAGCCCGGCCGAAAGCTGGACCATGAACTTGAAGGAGCCGTCGGGCATGGTGCGTTCGATCACGGCCTTGGCTGGATCGGCCGGATTGTAGAAGACGGTTACGCCGGCCCCGTTTGGAAATTTCGCAAGGGTTTCCGCCACGGCAAAGTTTCCAAGGTTCTCCTGCACGCTGTAGTGCGAACTGCGAAATGTCTTGCCGTTCACCTTGTATTCGAAGGTGATTGCCGGGAAGTTGCGGATTTCGGTCGACCCTCTGCTGTCCGAACCGGATCCCGAACTGGTCACCTCGCGAGCCTCGACCCGCGACGAGATGATCTTTCCCGGCGTGGGAGACCAGCGGCTGACCGCCCTCACCTCCCACCACTTCAGCAACGTGACGAGGGAGAGCATGCCGGCAACCGCGCAGGCAAACCCGACCAACAGAAATTTGAGTTCCAACTCTCACCCCCTTGGCACTTTTGTGCCATGCCCCGCACAGGCATATCACGGTGATGAGGATAGTGCGCCTGTCCAGAAGCCTGGAAACCACACAATCTTGATGCGAAAAGGCCGGCGGATCGCTCCGCCGGCCTTTCTTGATCGGCAATGAAATCGCGATCAGTTCTTGGCCTTGTCGACCAGCTTGTTCATGGAAATTCCCACGCGCCCGCAGGGCGAAGCCCGAGGACGGGTAACGAAACGAACGTGGATTTCCTTCAGTTCTTGGCCTTATCAACCAGCTTGTTCTTCGATATCCACGGCATCATCGCGCGCAGCTTGGCGCCGACTTCCTCGATCTGGTGGCTGTCGTTGTTGCGGCGGATGCCCTTGAAGCGCGACATGCCGGCGCGGTATTCCTGCATCCATTCCGAGGTGAATTTGCCGGTCTGGATATCCTTCAGCACGCGCTTCATCTCGGCCTTGGTCTCGGCAGTGATGATGCGCGGGCCCGAGACATATTCGCCCCATTCGGCGGTGTTCGAGATCGAGTAGTTCATGTTGGCGATGCCGCCTTCATAGATCAGGTCGACGATCAATTTGACCTCGTGCAGGCACTCGAAATAGGCCATTTCCGGCGCGTAGCCGGCTTCCACCAGTGTCTCGAAGCCGGCGCGGATCAATTCGACCAGGCCGCCGCACAGCACCACCTGCTCGCCGAACAGGTCGGTCTCGCACTCCTCGCGGAAATTGGTCTCAATAATGCCCGAGCGGCCGCCGCCAACGCCGCAGGCGTAGGAGAGCGCCAGGTCGAGCGCATTGCCCGAAGCGTCCTGGTTGACCGCGACCAGGCACGGCACGCCACCGCCCTTCTGGTATTCGCCGCGCACCGTATGGCCAGGCCCTTTCGGCGCGATCATCACGACGTCAACCGAAGCTTTAGGCTCGATCAGGCCAAAATGCACGTTGAGGCCGTGGGCGAAGGCGATTGCCGCGCCATCGCGGATGTTTGGCGCGATCTCGGATTTGTAGATGTCGGCCTGCAGCTCATCCGGCGTCGCCATCATCATCAGGTCGGCCCATTTGGCGGCATCGGCTACGCTCATCACCTTGAGCCCGTCGGCCTCGACCTTCTTGGCGGTCGCCGAGCCGGCCTTGAGGCCGATGGCGATGTCCTTGACGCCGGAATCCTTGAGGTTGAGCGCATGCGCCCTGCCCTGGCTGCCATAGCCGATGATAGCGACCTTCTTGCCCTTGATCAGGTTGAGATCGGCGTCGCGATCGTAATAGACACGCATTTTTCTTCCTTCCCGTTTTGAACCAGAGCATGATGCCGAAAAGTGTGAAGCGGTTTTCGGACGACATCATGCTCCATCTTTTAGTGTAGAGCCGGATTCAGATTTCAGGTCGATTTGACCTGAAATCATCCGGCTCTATGGGCCCTGCGGCCCGGTTTTTGCCCCGTAAAGAGCGAGAAACTGCTGCGTCGCCCGGACGGCATCGCCGCCGATCGCCGCATCAGTCAATTCCAGCCGGTCGCCAAGCAGCAGGCGGATCTGCACGTCGCGGGCGACCAGTCCGAAAAAGGTGCGGAACGCCGTCTCCGCGTCGGAAAACTCGAGGAAACCAGCTTCCTTGCCTGCCTCCAGCACCGGTTTAAGGCGCCGGGCCAGTGCGAAGCGGCCGTTCTCCAGCACGATGGCGCCGAGATCGTCCTTCCCCGAACTAGCATGGCCGACCGCCACCCTGTTCAGCGCGATCGAGGTGTCGCTCGAAATTACCTTGAGCCAGTCCGAAGCGAAGCGTTCGAGGCTCGCCGTCAGCGAAGGGAGGTCGAGCCCCTTGCGGTCGACCGGCACTACCCGCACCTTGGACGCCTGCCATTGTACCGTTGCCGTCAACAGCCCGTCGCGATCGCCGAACCATTTGTAGAGTGTCTCCTTCGAGCAGCTCGCCCGCCGCGCCACGGCGGTCATGGTCAACTGATCGCCCTCTTCGACCAGCAGGCGAAGGGCGGCGTCGAGAACGTCCTTCTGCCGCTCCGTCAGCGCCTCGCTGGTTTCGATGTCGGTCACAGCGTGCAACACAGTCTTCCCTCAGGACGCGAACTCACCCGCAGTTCAGATACGAACTCGATAGCGTACCGTACGTTACGGTTCGGCTTTATGGCGTATTGCCCGACCCGGCGCAAGCCTTTATTTCTGTAGCGTGCTCCATGCGGGGCATCACGGGAGACACTGATCATGCTCGCCGGATTGCTTGCGTTGACCGTTACCGCAGTGTTTGCGGGTGCGGCTATCTACGTCAGCGTCGCCGAACAGCCGGCGCGGCTTCGCCTCGAGGACAAAGCATTGCTGCAGGAATGGCAGCCTTCCTACAAGCGCGGCGCCGCCATGCAGGCCTCGATCGCCGTCATCGCCTGTATTCTGGGCCTCGTCGCGTGGTGGCTGACCGGCAATCTCGCTTATCTGGTCGGCGCCTTGCTGATCATCCTGCCTTGGCCATGGACGCTGTTGGTGATGATGCCGGCAAATAGGTTGCTGGAGGCGATGGACGCGAACTCCGTCAATCCTGAAGCTCGGGCATTGATCGCCAAATGGGGCAATCTGCATCTGGTCCGCGTCGGGCTTGGCGTTCTGGCGATGTTGGCATTCCTCTTGGGCAGTGCCTGACCTCGCCAATCGGTGCCATCTTCGTCATGAAGGCGTGTCACTCCAGGGCGGGCGGATCTCGCAGGCGCCCAAGCAGAGCTGACAGCACATCGAGCTCATCATTTGAAAGCCGGGAGCCGACCAACTCCGCGATCGACTGGCCGTAGACAGCCCACATGCGGCGGCGCGTCTCGCGTCCATTGTCTGTGACGCGGACCGTTTGCCCGCGGCCGTCATCGGCAACTGGAAGCTTCTCGACCTGCCCGTCGGCTTCGAGCCGCGCCAGCAGCCGGGAGATGTTGTACTGGGCAAACAGGGTGCGCTCGGTGAGTTGGAACGGCCGCAATCCGCCCTCGCCCGCCTCGGCAAGCTCATGCAGGACGTCGTACCAGGCAAGCGGTGGCAGGCCACTGTCCTTCAGCGCGTCCTCGGCTCGTTCCAACAACTGGCGCGAAACCCGCATCAGGCGGGCCCAGGCCTTGATGGCTGGAGGTGAAGGAATCCCGGTCATGATTGCATCGTAGGCGATAGATGCAATTGCATCAAGCTTGATGATCGATGCAAATGCATCTATATAGATGCAATCGCATCAATCATGAGAGGCAATTCCGATGAAGCATGAAATCTGCAAGATCGCCGACATTCCGGAAACAGGCAGCCTGATCGCTCCGTTCTTCGGCCGCGAGGTCCATGTCTACCGCAGCGGCGAGCGTATCCGCGCTGCCGCCAACGTCTGCCTGCATTTCGGTGGCCCGCTCGACTGCAAGGACGGCAAGCTCGTCTGCCAGTGGCACGGCGCCTCGTTCGACATGACGAGCGGTGGTCGCCTCGAAGGCCCGGCGCCGAAGGGCTCGCCCCTGATGTTCCTCTCCACCCGCGTCGCGGACGGCGCATTGAACTATGTCTGGGGAGAGTGAGATGATCGACAAGCTCACTCTCGTCAGCCACCATCTTTGTCCCTATGTGCAGCGCGCGGCGATTTCACTTCGCGAAAAGGACGTGCCCTTCGAGCGCATCACGGTCGATCTCGCCAACAAGCCTGCCTGGTTCAAGGCGATATCGCCGCTCGGCAAGGTGCCGCTGCTCCGCGTTGAGCCTGACGGCCAGGAAACGGTGATCTTCGAATCGCTCGTCATCCTCGAATTCCTCGAGGAAACCCAGCCCAATCCGCTGCATCCCACCGACCCCTATGCCCGTGCCCGGCATCGCGCCTGGATCGAGTTCGGCTCGGCAATCCTCAATGCCATCGGCCGCTTCTATTCAGCACTCACCGAAGCCGCCTTCATCGCCGAACGCGGGGCTCTGGCAGCAATGTTCGATCGCCTGGAAGTGGAACTGGCGAACGGCGCGGCTGGGCCATGCTTCGACGGCGAGCGCTTTTCACTGGTCGACGCGGTCTACGGCCCGATTTTTCGCTATTTCGACGTCTTCGACCGGATCGGCGATTTCGGCATCCTGGACGGAAAGCCGCATGTCCAGGTGTGGCGCAAGGCATTGCACGAACGCCCATCCGTGAAGGACGCGGTCGCTCCCGATTATCCGCAACGCCTCCATGCATTCTTGCAGGCTAAGGGTTCGCACCTTTCGGAAATCATCCGCCAAAACGATCCGGCCACAGCGCTTCCGCAAGCCCTATCGGCTTGAATGGATTGAGCACCGTTCCTGTAACCATGGAAGCAAGAAACTGCGGCGCCGGCGGGACTTTTGCCAGCGTCGCCACCAGCCTGTCGCGGACGAACGGCATCACAATCGAATCCGATTGATAAAACGGCGTCAGCACCAGCGACAGCGCCTGGAAGACTCGCACATGCCATCGCCGTGTCCGGACATAGGCCTCCAGTGCAGTATCGATACGGTCCGTTCCTATGAGTGCGTAGTTGAGCGCGGCTGCATCGAGCAGCGCCATGTTCGCGCCCTGGCCGAGCTGCGGGCTCGTTGAATGGGCCGCATCGCCGATAACAGCCAATCGCCGTCCGGCTGGCGTCTTCATCGTGTGATGGCCATAGCGCGCCAGCGAAAGCTGCTCGAAACTGTCGATCTGGTCGATGAAGGCCGCGCATTCAGGCCACAGCCCGACCAATCTCGCCTTCCATGCCTCGAGACCTGCCGCCCAGACGTACTCGGCATCCGCCGGCTTGAGGCTCCAGAAGAATGCCGCCATCTTCTGGGCACCGGGCTCAGGCCGGCCGATTGGCAGCACGCCAATCATCACGCTCGCGCTGTCGTAGCGCTGCAGCAGCGCGTGCTCGTCGAAACCCGCGCCGCGCCAGCCAAGCGATGCCCAGAACGCGCCATAGGCGAGCGATCGCGGTTCGCCCGGATTGTTCACGCACCGCCGCAGTTTGGAGCGTGAACCGCTGGCATCCACTACCAGGTCGAACGACCCCGTCCGTCGTCCGTTGCCGCAGATCAATGTTGCGCGTTCGCCGGTTTCCAGCGTCTCAAGCTCGATACCTGTCTCAATGTGGATCGCCTGGCGCCGGGCGGCGCGGAAAAGCACGCCGAACAGAGCCGCGCGATGCACCGCCAGCCCGAAGCGACCGCCGCGCTGGGCATCGTAGCGGACGTCGAGCACTGTGCGGCCAGTTCTGGCATCTGCACCATGCAGGCGGTCTATGCGGCAGCCCAGCGCCAGAATGTCTTCGAGCAGGCCGAGATCGGCAAGCACGGTCAGCCCGGTCGGCTGCAGGATCAGCCCGGACCCGACCGGTTTTGGCTGGTCGAAGCGCTCGAAGATGGTGACCCTATGTCCGGCGCGCTTGAGATAGAGCGCGGCGGCAAGTCCAGCCGGCCCGGCGCCGGCAATCGCGATGTCCAGAGAATTGCCCATCTGCCCGCCCCAACCCAGGCCGGACAATCCTTCAGCGCTGTCGCTAAATCAAGCCGCCGTCTCGGCCTGGAGGCTCAGCCTTCGGCAGTATCGAAAATCTTCCGCGCCTCGCGTACAGCGCCGTGATTGAGCTCGGCCCATTGGATCAGCTGATGCAAGGGTCCAAACATCGAGCGCCCGAGATCGGTGAGGCTGTATTCGACGCTCGGCGGTTTGGTCGGAAACACCTGGCGATGCACATAGCCGTCGCGCTGCAGATCGTGCAGCGTCTGGGTGAGCATGCGCTGTGAAATATCGGGCACCAGCCGCCGCAATTCGCCGAAGCGGTACGGCTTCTCGGCCAAGGCCTCCATCAGCAGTGAACTCCATTTATTGCTTATGCCCTGGATCACGTCACGAACCGGGCAATCCGCAAGGTTTCCGCCACCGCTGCCTGCTTTGTAGATCTCGAGCTTCGATCTCAGATTGACGATCTTGCCGTCCATGGCTGGTTCCCTGGGTGTGCCTACCTCCCGCAAAACTGCCTTCTTTACGAGGATGGGTCAATTCCTATTTTAGTGCTGGTCTCTTTTTGAGACTAACCTATGCACCCGCCGCTCCGGCGCAACGTCAGGACATCTCATGACCGACACCCTTCTCGTCACCGGCGCCTCCGGCCAGCTTGGCCGCGGCGTCATCAATCATCTGCTTGACACGCTCAAGGTCTCCCCTCAGCGCATCATCGCCGCCACCCGCAATCCGGAAAATCTGGCCGATCTGGCAGCCCGAGGCGTCACCATCAGGGCAGTTGACTTCGACGACACCGCGTCGTTGGCCAGTGCATTTACCGGCGCCGACAGGGTTCTGATCATTTCGACAAACGAGCTCGCCGTTCCGGGCAAGCGCCTGAAGCAACATGAGACTGCGGTCGCCGCCGCAAAAAGCGCGGGCGTTTCGCACCTGCTCTACACGTCGATGCCCAATCCGGAACCAGGATCGCCGGTGCTGTTTGCGCCCGATCACCACGGCACCGAGCAGGCTATCAAGGCGAGCGCCATTCCCTACACCATCTTCCGCAACGGCTGGTACCAGGAGAACCTGTTCATGGCGCTGCCGCACGCCATCGCGTCGGGGCAGTGGTACACATCCGCTGGAGACGGCCGCATTGCACACGGCGCGCGCGACGATATGGCCGCGGCAATCGCCGCCGGCCTCGCTTCGAGTGCAACCGAAAGCACGACATACACACTGACCGGCCCCAAGGCCCACACGATGGCCGAGATTGCGGCCCTCGTCACCGAGGTCACCGGCAACCCGATCGAAGTCGTCCAGCTTTCGGATGAAGCGCTGACCGAGGGATTGAAGGCAGCCGGCGTTCCCGAAGCTTTTGCGCCTGTCATCGTTTCCTTCGACACCAACACCCGCTCCGGCCGGATCGGCATGGTGACCGACGCGGTCGAGACGCTGTCCGGCAGGAAGCCGCAGCCGCTGAAGCAATTTCTTGAAGCAAACAAGGCGGCTCTGGTGAGCTGAGCCTCACAATGGCCGTGCCCTCAAAGGGCACGGCCATTTGTTCAGATAGCCACCTGCGTCCCGATCTCGACCACCCGTCCGGTCGGGATCTGGAAATATTCCGTCGCATCGGCCGCCGTGCGCGCCAGCCCGATGAACAGCTTGTCCTGCCAGACCGGCATGCCGGAATTGGGCGAGGCCTTGAGAGAGCGCCGCGACAGGAAGAAGGAAGTCGTCATGATGTCGAACTTCCAGCCCTGTTTGCGGCAGATCGCCAGCGCACGCGGGATATTGGGCTGCTCCATGTAGCCGAAGGTCAGCGTCACCCGCATGAACAGCTCGTTGACCATTTCCATCTTGACGCGCTCGCTGTCGGGCACAACCGGCTGCGGTGCCGTCACCACCGAAAGGATGACGTTCTGCTCGTGCAGCACCTTGTAGTGCTTGAGGCTGTGCATCAGCGCGGTCGGCGCGCTCAGCGGGTCGCTGGTCAGGAACACCGCGGTGCCCGACACCAGATGCGGTTTCTTCTTCAGCAGATTGCCGGCAAGGAAATCGAGCGGGATCTCGTTCCGGCGCGTCTTGTCGAACAAATAGCGGCTGCCGCGGATCCAGGTCCACATAGTCATCACGATAACTGCGGCGATGGCAAGCGATGCCCAGCCACCTTCAAACACCTTGACTATGTTGGCGGCAAAGAAGCCGGTATCGACGAAGGCGAACACGGCCATCAAGGCGATCGCGACGCCGAGCGGCCATTTCCAGATGCGCGTCATCACAACAAAAAGCAGCACATTCGTCACCAGCATGTTGCCGGTCACCGAAATACCGTAGGCCGAGGCCAGGCGGCTGGATTCGCCGAAGCCGACCACCAGCAACATCACCACCAGCGCCAGCATCAGGTTGATGCGCGGCAGATAGATCTGGCCCGACTGTTTTTCCGACGTATGCTGGATAACGAAACGCGGCAGCATATTGAGCTGCACCGCCTGTCTGGTCAGCGAAAAAGCGCCGGAGATCACCGCCTGGCTGGCGATGACGGTCGCCGCCGTCGCCAGCACGACCATCGGAATAAGCGTCCAGCCCTGGTTCATCTCGAAGAATGGATGACCGACAACGCCGCCATTTGCCAGCACGAAGGCGCCTTGTCCGACATAGTTGAGCAACAGACAAGGGAACACGATTGCCAGCCAGGCGAGTACGATCGGCTTGCGGCCGAAATGGCCGAGGTCGGCATAGAGCGCCTCGGCGCCGGTGACGGCGAGGAAGACCGCACCAACCGTGACGAACGCGACATCGGGCGAGTTGACCAGGAACGACACGATGTAATGCGGGCTGATCGCCAGCAGGATTTCCGGATCGGCGATGATGTGGTTAATGCCGGAAAGGCCGATGGCCAGGAACCACAGAGCCGTGACTGGCCCGAACACCAAACCTACGCCGCCGGTGCCGAATCGCTGTACCGCAAACAGGATCGCCAGGATGGCCAGTGTCAGCGGCACCACATAGGGCTGGAATGTCGGCGTGACGACATTCATACCTTCGACCGCCGATAGCACCGAGATCGCCGGCGTAATGACTGCGTCGCCGAAAAAAAGCGCCGCGCCGACGATGCCGATGCCGAGGATCACCGCCGAGCGCGTCGGGAAACTGTTGCGCGCCAGCGCCATCAGCGACAGCACCCCGCCCTCGCCTCGATTGTCGGCGCGGAGCACGAACATGATGTATTTGATGGTGACGGTGATCGTCAGCGACCAGATGATCAGCGATAACACGCCGAGGATGTCGCCACGGTTGGCGACGTTGCCACCGGCCGATGCATGCAACGCCTCGCGAAATGCATAGATCGGGCTGGTACCGATATCGCCGTAAACCACGCCGAGCGCGCCCAGCATCAGCACCTTGGTGCTGTGCTGCTCGACCTCAGAATGGCTGGATTGTTCGACAGGTTCTGCCTCGTTACCAGCATTGGTAAGGGCCATGGACGACACTCCGATAAGCGGGCGGTGCTCTACGCTTGCTGCGCTGCAATATCAAGTGCCGTCACGTAATGGCTCCGTCCCGATATTGCGAGTCCTCCACGACTTGGCAGACTCAGGCCCATCGGCAGACCACCTGGAATGTCGCAACGGACACGTTTTTAAATAGCCACCTGCGTCCCGATCTCGACCACCCGTCCGGTCGGGATCTGGAAATATTCCGTTGCATCGGCCGCCGTGCGCGCCAGCCCGATGAACAGCTTGTCCTGCCAGACCGGCATGCCGGAATTGGGCGAGGCCTTGAGAGAGCGCCGCGACAGGAAGAAGGACGTCGTCATGATGTCGAACTTCCAGCCCTGTTTGCGGCAGATCGCCAGCGCACGCGGGATGTTGGGCTGCTCCATGTAGCCGAAGGTCAGCGTCACCCGCATGAACAGCTCGTTGACCATTTCCATCTTGACGCGCTCGCTGTCGGGCACAACCGGCTGCGGTGCCGTCACCACCGAAAGGATGACGTTCTGCTCGTGCAGCACCTTGTAGTGCTTGAGGCTGTGCATCAGCGCGGTCGGCGCGCTCAGCGGGTCGCTGGTCAGGAACACCGCGGTGCCCGACACCAGATGCGGCTTCTTCTTCAGCAGATTGCCGGCAAGGAAATCGAGCGGGATCTCGTTCCGGCGCGTCTTGTCGAACAAATAGCGGGTGCCGCGTATCCATGTGGACATGATCAGCCCCATGCCGCAGGCGACCGTGATCGACACCCACCCGCCTTCGAGGATCTTGACGACGTTTGCGAGGAAAAATCCAGTATCGATCGTGCCGAACAGCAGTGTGAGCGCGGCTGCCAGTGCAAGCTGCCATTTCCACCGGAATCGCATCACCACGAACAGCAGGATGGTTGTCATCAGCATTTCGCCAGTCACCGAAATGCCATATGCGGAAGCCAGCGAACTCGAGCTGCCAAAGCCGACCACTAGCAACATCACGCCCAGCGCGACCACCAGATTGACCCGCGGCATGTAGATCTGGCCGGACTGCATCTCGGAAGTATGCTGCACCTCGATACGTGGCAGCAGATTGAGCTGCACCGCCTGCCGCGTCAGCGAGAAAGCGCCGGAGATCACCGCCTGACTGGCGATCACCGTCGCTGCCGTGGCCAGCCCAACCATGGGCATTAGCGCCCAATCCGGCAGCATCTGGAAGAATGGATTGGTGGGTTTGCCGCCGTTGGCCAGAACGAACGCGCCTTGTCCGAAATAGTTGAGGAGCAGACAAGGGAACACCACGGAGAACCACGCCAGCACGATCGGCCTGCGCCCGAAATGGCCGAGATCGACATAAAGGGCTTCGGCCCCGGTGACCGCCAGGAACACCGCCCCGACCGTGACGAACGCACCGGTGGGCGTATTGGCGAGATAAGCGACCGCGTAATAGGGATTGATCGCCAGCAGGACCGACGGGTCGTCCAGCAGATGGTAGACCCCGGCGGCGCCGATCGCCAGGAACCACGCTGCCGTCACCGGTCCGAACACGGCCGCCACCCTGCCGGTGCCAAAGCGTTGCACGGCAAAAAGCATTGCCAGGATGATCAGCGTGATCGGAACAACATAAGTTTCCAGCGTCGGGGTCACCACTTCCAGGCCCTCGACCGCCGAAAGCACGGAGATGGCCGGCGTTATGATGGCGTCGCCGAAAAACAGCGCCGCGCCGCAAAGTCCGATCCCCAGAATGAACCGGGCTCCCTTTGGATAAGCGTTGCGCGCAAGCGCCATCAGCGACAGCGTGCCGCCCTCACCCTTGTTGTCGGCTCTGAGCACGAAAGCGACGTACTTTATCGTGACGATGATCGTCAGCGCCCAGACGATAAGCGACAGCACGCCAAGGACGTCGTTGCGCGCTACCGGTCCCGACGATGCGTGCAGCGCTTCCCGAAACGCGTAGATTGGGCTCGTGCCGATATCGCCGTAAACCACGCCCAACGCGCCCAGCATCAAAACTCTGGTGCTGTGCTGCTCGGCCTTGGAGTGGCTGGATTGTTCGATGGGTTCTGCCTCGCTACCAGCGTGGGCAAGGGCCATGGACGACACTCCCATAGACGTGCGGCGCTCTATGCTGCGGGATGGAAAGGACGCGCTGCCGTGCCGGGAACGCATGGCCTATCGGCTCGCCTTTCTCTACCAGCCACAAGCCTTCAGAAACCGCCTGACCGTTGCGGCCATGCCATACTCCAACGCATCGGCTGTCAACCCATGTCCGATCGACACTTCGGCCAATGCCGGGATGCGCCTGGCCAGCGCCGGCAAATTGCTCACCACAAGGTCGTGCCCGGCATTGACCTGGAGCCCTGCGGCCAATGCGGCATCCGCCGTCTTTCCCAATTTCTCCAATTCCTTCGCCGCTTTTGCCGAATCGGAATGATAGCTGCCGTATGGACCCGTATAGAGTTCGATCCGATCGGCGCCGGTGTCGCGAGCGGCGTTCACGCCAGCGGGATCCGGATCGGAAAACAGCGATACGCGAAAGCCTCCCTTCTTCAGGCGCTTGACGACCGGTGTCAGGAACGCAGCCTCGGCGGCGAAGTTCCAGCCATGGTCGGAAGTCGCCTGCGCCGGGTCGTCGGGCACCAGCGTCACCTGCTCGGGCTGATGCTTTTCCACAAGCGCCAGGAACTCCTCGGTCGGATAGCCCTCGATGTTGAATTCCGCATTCGGGAACTCGTCGTCGATCAGCGCCCTGATCTCAGGCAGATCGGAATGCCTGGTGTGCCGCTCGTCGGGTCGCGGGTGCACCGTCAGCCCATGCGCGCCGGCGGCAAGGGCGATGCATCCAAGCCCGGTCACGCTTGGCCATGGCAGGTCGCGCCGGTTGCGCAGCATGGCGATCGCATTGAGGTTGACGGAAAGCTTTGCAGGCATTTGCACGGCTCCAGGCTGATCTTGGCGCGCATCTATACCGCCTTTAACGGGAACAGACAGAGGGTTTCAGGTGTTCCAAGGTGTGCGAAGAAAATCGAGCGCAAGGAGTTCCCTGTTGAATTTTCTCGAGGCCGTGCCGGCGGTCCGCCGCATCGACACCGATCGCGAAGATCTTTTCGCCATCGATGTCGTCGGCCATGTCGCAGCGGCTGACGCCGAAAACCTGTTCGGATTGCTGGAGGCGGCCTATGCGCTGCATCCGAAGATCGACGTGCTGGTGCGCCTGATCGACCATGAGGGTGTCGACTGGGCCGACGTATCGGACGAGACGATCGAACAGGGCATAGCTCATGCCGTGGAGCATATCGGCCGCTGCGCGGCGATCGGTGAGCCGAACTGGATACCGGAGGCAAGAGCCTTTTTGCCTGCCTCTTTGCCTATCGAACTCCGGCATTTCGAGGCCAAGGACGAAGCCGCCGCCTGGGAATGGCTTGACGCCAGACCGATCGCCCAGCGCTGATACGACGGACCTGACAGCCCTATCGGACGATCGTCAACCGTTCGGCCGCGCGCGTGATCGCGGTGTAGAGCCAACGCTGGCGAGTTTCCTTGAATGCCCAGCTTTCGTCGAAAAGCACGATCTCATTCCATTGCGACCCTTGCGCCTTGTGCACGGTCAGCGCGTAACCGTAATCGAAATCGTCGAAGCGCTTCTTCTGCTGCCAGGGAATGTCGGCGTCGGGATCCTCGAATGCGGCCTTGAGCAGCTTGATCTTGGCGACGCCGCGATCCGGGTCATCTTCCTCCGGTGAGACCAGCAGATTGATGCCGGGCTTGACCGTCTCGCGCGACGAGGTCATCACCTTCCACAGCGAGCCGTTGAGCAGTCCCTTGGCCGGATCGTTGCGCAGACAGACCAGCTTGTCGCCGGCTTGCGGATAATCGGCGTTGAACCCCTTCAGCTCGCGCAGCCGCTGGTTATAACGGCGGCGCGTGCGGTTGGTGCCGACCAGCACCTGGTCCGCTTTCAGCACCAATTCCTGGGTGACGTCTTCCTTGCCGATCACCTGCGCCGCGCCATAGTCGCCGCGCATGAACTCGCGGCCCTCGCGCACGTCAAGCGCCAGCCTGATGATCGGGTTGTCGCGCGCCTGGCGGTGGATTTCTGTGAGCAGAATGTCCGGCTCGTGGTCGGTGAAGAAGCCGCCGCCGGAGATCGGCGGCAACTGGCCGGGATCGCCGAGCACCAGGATAGGGGTGCCGAAGCTCATCAGATCGCGGCCAAGCTGCTCGTCGACCATTGAGCATTCGTCGATGACGACCAGCTTGGCCCGCGAGATCGGGCTTTGCCGATTAAGCGAAAAGGTCGGCGACATCGAGGTCTTGCCGGTCACCTCGTCCGCTACCGATTCTTCGCCTTTCGGCCGGTAGATCAGCGAATGGATGGTGCGGGCATTGACCGCGCCCTTGGAACGCAGCACCTGCGCCGCCTTACCCGTAAACGCGGCGAACTGCACCTGGCCGTCGACATGCTCGGCAAAATAGCGCGCCAGCGTCGTCTTGCCGGTGCCGGCATAGCCGAACAGCCGGAACAGCTGCGGCTTGCCGGCTTTCAGCCAGCCGGCCACCGCCTTCAGCGCTTCGTCCTGTTGAGGAGAGAATTCCATCAGCGCGACAGACCGGATTCGCGAGGGAAAGACAAGGTGACTGCCGTCACCATCAATTTTCATCGCCGGCAATCACCCCGCTGCGACAGGGTCAGGCTATCAGTGACGAACAGGAACGTAAAGAGAACAAAGCCAGGCGACCGCAGCTTACCCGGCCCGCTGTGGATCGTTCTCCAGCAGGATCGGCTTGCCGTGCGGCGTAGCGTGCGCGGCGCGTTCCCAGGCAGCGGCAAGGATATCGACGTCGTTCCTACCGGCAACGCCTTTGGCCGACAGCAGATTCTCCAGTGCCGCCAGCCAGTGCTCGTAGTAATCGTGACCGTCGCTCGCGGCGCCCGGCCGCTTCACCTCGGCCGACAAGGCATCCGCCCATTCGCTCCAGGAAAACAGCCCCCTGTCGTGCAGCGCCACCGTCATGGCGAAGGCCTCCGCTTGCCACGGCTCGGCAAACACAGGCGCCTCGACACCGGCGGGCAGCATGGCGGCGCCTGAGCCCGTCTCACGCCGGCTCAAGGTAGCTCTCCCAGGCATCGATCGACACGACGAGTGTCGGATCGGCGCCCTCGCCCCAGATTTCGCCGCCGGTGAAGGCCACCGTATAGACCCATTGCGGGTTTTCGCCCTGGCCGTGCGCATTGGTGTCGGGAAAGACAAAGCCGTCGCGCACAGCCTCCACGACACCTCGCTTGCCGCGTGCATAGCGCGGCAGTCTGGTGTGGCCGGTCGGATGAAAGTTCCTGGTTCGCACGGGGTCGCCCGCCTTGAACCGCGCAGGCACGGCGACAGGCCGGTCGCAGTGCCCGCCCTTGGCCAGCACCGCCGGAACGTCCTTAGCCTTCAGCACCCGTTTGGGTGTCGCTGCCGGGTCGACTGCGTCGCCCGTAGCCAGGTCCCGGTCGCTGACGAAACCATGGCGTTTGAGCAGCACCTCCAGCGCCTTGATCCATATCTGGTAGTAGCTGGAGGCATAATAATCCGCTGGATGCAGCGATTCCCGCGCGTGCCGACTCTCGTCGATGGTCCAGGCGCCCATGGCGCCGGCGCACAACGTCACGCCCAGCGCCCGCCTTTCCCAATCGGCATGGAAATAGGGTTCGTCCGGTTCGGGCGCGACCGGCCCGAAACCCATCTGGCCGCCGAGATCCTGCGGCCCGTTCATGCCGGCTCCCGCGCCAACGCGGTGCCGATCATGGCATCGCGCGTCACCAGATCGGCGAGCCGTGCCTCATCCCAGCCCTCGGTGCCCCTTGGCTGCATAGGCACCACCAGATAGCGCAGCTCGGCGGTCGAATCCCACACCCGGATTGTCGTCCTCGCCGGCAAGGTCAGACCGAATTCCTCGAGCACGCCGCGCGGATCGATCACTGCGCGCGAACGGTAGGGCGGCGCCTTGTACCAGACCGGCGGCAAGCCGAGCACCGACCACGGATAGCAGGAACATAGCGTGCAGACGACGAGGTTGTGCGTGTCGGCCGTATTGAAGACCGCCTGCATGTGCTCGCCTTGCCGGCCGGTGTAGCCGAGCGATTCGATGGCCGCCGTCGCATCACGCTTCAGCCATGCGGCAAACGCGGGATCAACCCAGGCTTTCGCCACCACCTTTGCGCCGTTGCGCGGCCCGATCTTGGTCTCATAGGTGTCGACAATGACATCGATCGCCGCCGGATCGATCAGGCCTTTGCGGGTGAGAATCGTCTCCAGCGCGCGCACCCGCGCCGCAAAAGGATCAAGCTCGTTGTCGTGGTCGTGATTGTGCGGCATGGCGTCAAATTACGATCGCGGACCTCCGGCCGCAAGCACCACGGCTTGGGCCAGCGCTATTCGGCTGCCGCCTTCTGCGGCACTGGTTCTTCCTCCTCGTCGAACAGTGACGGCTGGTCGACCGCTTCGACCGGCCTCGGCTCGCCCCGGCGCCGCGCCCACAGCCTGACCAGCCAGCCGGAAAAATGCTCCATGTAGACGTAGATGACGGGCGTGACGAACAGCGTCAGTGCCTGCGAGGCGACAAGACCGCCGACCACGGCCACGCCGAGAGGCTGGCGCAGTTCCGCGCTGGCGCCGGTGCCGAGCGCGATCGGGATGGTACCCATCAGCGCGGCAAGCGTGGTCATCATGATCGGCCGGAAGCGCATCAGGCAGGCCTTGTGGATGGATTCGACGGGCGACATCCCCTCGCGCCTGAGTTCCAGCGCCACGTCGATCATCATGATGCCGTTCTTCTTGACGATGCCGATCAGCATCAGGATGCCGATCACCGCGATCACCGACAGATCCATCCCCGCCAGCCGCAGTGCCACCAGCGCGCCCAGCACCGCCGACGGAAGCCCGGTCAGGATGGTAAGCGGATGGATGAAGCTCTCATAAAGCATGCCGAGCACGATATAGATGGTCAGGATCGCGCCGCCGATCAGCAGCCCCTGGTTGGAAAGCGAATCCTGGAACGTCTTGGCCGTGCCCGAGAAGGCGGTCGAGATCGTCGGCGGCATGCCGATCTTGTCCTTCAGCGCGTTGATGTGGCTCACGCTGTCGCCGAGGGCCACGCCTTGCGGCAGATTGTAGGAGATGGTCACTGCCGGAAGCTGGCCGAGCTGGTTGACGGTCAAAGCACCGGCGGTCCGATCGACGCGGGCGAACGCACCGAGCGGCACCAGGCTGCCGCTCGCCGTTCTCACCTTGATGGCCAGCATCCGCTCGGGCGACCACTCGATCTTCGGATCGAGCTCCATGATCACGTCGTAGCTGTCGGCCGAACCGAAGATGGTCGACACCTGCTGGGTGCCGAAACCGCCATAGAGGCTGGAGCGCAACGTGTCGGTATCGACACCGAGGTTCGCCGCCTTGTCGCGGTCGATCACCAGCGTCGCCTGTAGCGCGTTGTTCTGCAGGTCATTGGTGACGTCGGTGAAGGCGGCATGATCGGCAGCTATCGCGTCCGTCAGCCTTTGCGCCCAGACGTTCGTCAGGCCGGTATCGAGGCCCTGCACGGCAAGCTGGTAGGCACTCGCCGAAGAACGCGCGCCGAGCCGCAGGTTCTGCACCGGTTGCATGTAGGTTTCGATGCCGGGCACATTGGCAAGCTGGCGCCGTAGATCCGAAAGCACCTTGTCGATGTTCGGTCGGTGGTCCTTGTCTTTCAGCTGCACAAACAGCTGGCCCTGGTTGAGCGCATTGTTTCCACTGCCCGCCGACCAGCCGACATGCGCCACGTAGGGCGAATGGGTGAAGACATCCGCCACTTGCCCCTGCAGCTTCACCATCGCGTCAAACGAAATGTCCTGGCGCGCGATGGTCGTCACCGAGACCTGGCCGATATCCTCCGGCGGGAAGAAGCCCTTCGGCGAGATCTGGATCAGCCACACCGACAGCCCGGCGGTCACGAGGAAGACAAGGCAGACCAGGAAATTGTGGCGCAGACAGAATGTCAGCAACCAGTCATAGCCCCGCATGAAGACGTTTTGTCTATGGTCCTCGCCGTGCGCTGCCTTCTGCTCGGCTTTCGATAATGACAACAGCCGCGAACACAGCATCGGCGTCAGTGTCAGCGAGACGAACATCGACGCCAGGATGGCGACCGTCACCACCACCGCGAATTCGTTGAAGATGCGCCCGATCACGCCGCCCATCAAAAGCACCGGAATGAACACGGCGACCAGCGAGATCGAGATCGAGATGATGGTGAAGCCGATCTCGCGCGCGCCCTTGAGCGACGCCTCGAGGGCCGAGAGCCCGTCCTCCTCCATATGGCGGAAAATATTTTCCAGCATGACGATGGCATCGTCGACGACAAGGCCGACCGCCAATGTCAGCCCCATCAATGAGACGTTGTCGATGGAAAAGCCGAACAGGTACATCACGCCTAGCGTGGCGATGAGCGAAATCGGCACCGCCACAGCCGGGATGACCGTCGCCGTTACCCGGCGCAGGAACAGGAAGATCACCATCACCACCAGCGCGATGGTGAGCAGCAGCGTGAACTGCACGTCATCGACCGCCTCGCGGATCGATGTCGAGCGGTCGTTGAGCAACTGGATGCTCGCCGCTGCCGGCATCTGATCGTCGAAGGAAGGTAGCATCGCCTTGACGCGGTCGACGACGTCGACGGTATTGGCATCCGGCTGGCGCTGCACCGCCATGATGATGGCGCGCGTGCCGTCATACCAGCTTGCCGTCGTCGTGGTCTCGACCGAATCGATGACGCGGGTCACCTCGCCGAGCCGCACCGGATGGCCGTTCTTGGTGGCGATGATGATGTTGGAGAATCCCGCCGCATCGGTCAGCTGCGTGTTCGCGGTGATCGTCAGCTGCTGTTTGTTGTTCTTGAGCACGCCGAGCGGCGTGTTGCTGTTGGCCGAGGCAATGGCCGTCTGCAGCTGGTCGATCGAGATGCCCCGTGCGGCGAGCGCCGTCGGATCGATCTGGACGCGCACGGCATATTTCTGCTGACCGTAGATCGAAACCTGCGCAACGCCATCGATCGTCGACAGCGATGGCGAAATCACATTCTCGGCAAAGGCATCGAGATCGGTCAGCGGAATGGTGTCGCTGACCAGCGACATCAGCAGGATCGGCGCGTCGGCTGGATTGACCTTGCGATAGCTCGGCGGGCTGGTCATCTCCGGCGGCAATTGTCGTTGCGTGCGTGCGATCGCTGCCTGCACGTCGGCCGCGGCGGCGTCTATGTCGCGGTTGAGCACGAACTGAATGGCGATCGAGGTCGAGCCGAGCGAGTTGGTCGTCGAAATCGAATCGATGCCGGCGATGGTGGCAAACTGCTTGATGAGCGGCGTTGCCACCGAGGTCGCCATGGTTTCCGGCGAGGCCCCGGGCAGCGAGGCCGAGACGTTGACCACCGGAAATTCGGCGCTTGGCAGTGCCGCCACCGGCAGGAATTTGTAAGCAAATAGCCCGCCCAGAACCAGAGCGAACGACATGAGCAGCGTGGCGACGGGCCTGCGGATGCAGAATTCGGAAATCATGGCTGTGTTCCGGCTGTCCGGTCAGCCTCGGCAACCTTCGGAGCCGCCTGATCGCCGGTGCCGGTCGAAGCCTTGCCTTCGCGCACCGCCGCGCCGTTCTTCAGTTTGGTCTGACCCTCGACGACGACACGCTCGCCGCTTTTCAATCCTTGGCTAATTGCGGTGTTGGTGCCTTCTGTCAGCGCGACCTGCACGGGCCGCATTTCAACGGTGTTGTCCGGCTTGATCACATAGACGAACGGGCCCTTCTGGCTGGGCTGGACGGCGACCGTCGGAACGGAGGTCATTTGTGGCATGATGCCGGCATCGAGCACGACGTTGACGTATTGGCCCGGCCATAGCGAAAGATCGGCGTTGGGCACACTGGCCCGCGTTGCGATCGTGCCGGACGCCGTGTCTACGCTGGAATCGACGAAATCCAGCGTTCCCTTGCCGATCTGCTTCGGGTCGCCGTCCTTGGTCAGCGTCACCGCACCTTGCTGCGGCGCTGCCAGCGCCTTGTGCAGCAAGGCAAGATCGCTTTCGGGGAGATTGAAGTTCACCTGCAGCGGGTCGACCTGCGTGATCGTCACCAGTGGAGTCGACGTGCTGCTGCCGTTGCTGGTGGTGACGAGATCGCCGACGGCGACGCTGACTGCGCCAAGCCTGCCGGAGATCGGCGCCCTGATCGTGGCGAAGCCAAGCTGGATTTGGTCCGCATCGATCGTTGCCTTGTCGGCGTCGACGGTGGCCCCGGCGGATTTCTGTGCCGCGACGGCCTGATCGTAGGTCTGCTGTGTTCCGGCCTGCCTGGCGACGAGATTTTTGGCGCGCTGAAGATCGGCCGTGGCGCTGGCAAGCAGCGCCTGGTCTTTTGCGAGCGTCGCCTGATCGCGTGCCAGTTGCGCCTTCAACGAGCGATCGTCCAGCGAGAAAAGAAGGTCGCCGGCCTTCACCATCTGTCCGTCCTTGACCGCGATTGCGACGATCTGGCTCGAGACCCGCGCGTTGATGCTGACCACGGCTGGAGAGGACACAAAGCCGATGGCATAGCGCCGGACCGGGAAATCGGCCGTCGTAGCGGTGGCGGCAACCACCGAAGTCGTACGCGCGGCATTTGCCGCTGCAGCGGGCTTGTCCGCCGTCGCCGTCTGCTTCGCCGACAGCATCTGCTGAAGACCGCTCATTGCGCTGGGCGAAAGATAGAGCCACGCCGCGGCAACGCAGGCTGCAGCGATCACCGCTAATACGATCTTTCCGCGCATCGACAAAAGACCTCTCGATCCGACACGCCGCTATCCGGTGGCCGTAGTCTAGCTCAACTCGCAGCCTCTTGCCGCGCTTTTGCCAGATAATAGAGGATGCCGACGGCGAAAAAGGGCCAAAACCCGTCATTACGAAGATTTAATGTGCAGTGCACAATAGAACGGCAGCTAACGCAGCATCGGCCACAGCGTCGCCGCAAGCATCACACCCATGGCGATGTTGAACCATTTGAGCCGCACCGCATCCGCCAGAAAGCCGCGCAGCGCCATGCCGAAACCGGCCCAGGTCGAAATGCTCGGCAGCATGACGACGGCGAAAGCGGCTCCGATCAGCACCACCGACACAAACGGGCGTTCCGGATTGGTATAGACGGCCATGGCTGTAATCGCCATCACCCAGGCCTTGGGATTGACCCACTGGAAAGCCGCAGCCTCGATGAAGCGCATCGGCTGGCCCTTCGCCTCGCCTTCGCCGCCGAGCGAGCGCGACATGGCGATCTTCCAGGCGAGATAAAGCAGGTAGAGGCCGCCGGCGATCTTCAACCCGGTATGCAGGACCGGAAAGGCCGTCAACACGGCGCCAAGCCCGAAGCCTACGGCAAGCAACAGCACGAGGAAGCCGATGCCGATGCCGAGCATGTGTGGCACGGTCTTGACCAAGCCGAAATTCACGCCCGAGGCCAAAAGCATGAAATTGTTCGGACCCGGCGTGATCGAGGTCACGAAGGCATAAACCAGCAGGGCGAAGAATGCGTCGAATGTCATGGAGGAATCGCAAAGATCAATAATACTAAAATACTGACTTAAATCGATGAAATGCTGAGTGCAAATGCAATTCGTTGGTCCACGCGCCCCAAGCGTTCCTTCATATCTTAGGCCAATATCCGCTGAGAACATCTATCTGCGGTAGGGCTGCACCGACCATAGATCTGAATCCGGGGCAGTTTCGCGCTGACGGCGCACGCGTCGCAGCCCTTTGCGTCTCGGCGTATTCTCCGGAATCTTGACGCTGTGCGCCAGACCCAGGATCGCCAGAACCTGAATGAATAGCCAGCCGAGATCGATCTGTCCGTGTTCCAGACCAAGCCGTGCAGACTCGGGAAACGCGTGATGGTTGCCGTGGAAACTCTCGCCGAACGTTACCAGCCCGAAACGCGGCAAATTGTATCCTTGCACGGCAACGTCGTCGACGCGCCATCCTTGCTCCCCATCCCGGTGCGCAAAATGCCCAACCAACCAATGCCCGGTAAGCGACACTGAAACGCGCACCGCGATTCCCCATACCACCCAATCCCAGCCGCCAAGTGCGAAAAAGAGGATCGCCCAGGGCAGTTGTTGCAGCATCCAGGTGCGTTCGACGAACTTGTAGAACCGGTCATTCCTGATCGAGGGTTCGATGACGAAGGTGGGTGGATTGCGCAAAGCGACCGCGCAATGCATCTGCCAGAAGGCATCGGTGAAAAATGGCCGACGATGGGCATGGAGATCGTGACATGCGGTCTGGCGCTGAGCCCAGTCACGAATATCGTGAGCATAGATCATCCCAAAAGGACCGGCCATGCCGACGAGCACGCCAAGGTAGACCAGCGCATGCTCGACCCAGATATGAACCTTGAACGACCGGTGGATGAGCAGACGGTGCATCCCCACCGAGTGTCCGGCGCAGATTGTCGCCGCCGTTGTCGCAACGAATAAGGCGAAGGCACTCCAGCTAAATGTCATCGGTCCCAACACAATGGCGGCTATCGTCATCGCCCCGACCCAGATCGACTTTGCCGGCACCCACACGACTTTGCCGTCTTCGGCGTCACTGTCCTGTTGGGAAATCATTCTGCCCGTGGATATGGTTTTCATCGGTACCCCTCCTCCTGCATGAACATTTCCGGACCACAGGCTTGCCTTCTGGCGCGTCTTCCGTTACTTAGGCAGTAAGCTAATCGTCTACTACTACGAATTAGGTATTTAGGCAATAGTCTAAATTAAAATGAGAAAAGCGGACCGAGGCGCAGCCAACGCCTCGGCATCACAAGGTGGCAGACAGTGATCGAAGATGCAGAGCACGCAGCGGATGCCGAAACGGCTGCTCACGCAAATGGCGCGATACAGCGCGTGTTTGAAGCGCTATCTTCAGCGCCCCGGCGCAAGATCCTCGCCTATCTTGCGCACTCTTCCCTAACGGCGGGCGAGATCGCGGCGCGCTTCGAGATGTCGAAACCGTCGATCTCGCAGCATTTGAGCATTCTCGAGACGGCCGGGCTCATCGCCAAGGAGCGGCACGGACAGTTCATCCACTACTCTCTGGTCCAGAACAATCTTGTGAACACGCTGAATGGATTTGTTCAGGATGTCTGCCCGGTATCGCGCCCTATCAAGAGAGAAAGCAAAGTACTTGGTCGAGGCGAGGCAGCGCAAAGATCGCACTTGCGCAAATCTGAAAAGCCCTAGCGGCTTTGCATCGTTTTCATGAGCGCCTTGGCGTATCGGCAGGCGTCAAATTCCATAGCGATCTCGCAAGACTTTTTGTAAGCGGCCATCGCCTCGGCTTCGTCCACAGAGACGCCTTCACCATGCTGAAGGGCGCTGCCATACATGGTGCAACCCCAGGCATCGCCCTCATTGCAGCTCAGCTTGAATGTGCGATAAGGGCAAGATTCATTGGCACTACCGGCGGCAAGCAGTTTGTTTAGCCCAAGCCGACCCAAGAGAATTCCCGCGCCGCGATTTGTGCAGCCGCCGATACTGCCAATAGCGCAGGCCTGGGCGAACATCTCCTCGGTCCATTGCTTGTCTTCTGGCGAGTGCTCCTGGATGACCCTGGCCGTCTCGAAACAGGCTTCGCCCCTGCGTCCGTCGAAACACCGCTTGGCACAGGCCAAGACGTCTTTCTCACAACCTTGGTAATCTATTCCCGGCGTGGAAAAGAGCGCGTCATCGACGCCCGACGCCCTGCGCCAAATATCGGCCGGGCATTGTTGGAAATAATAGCTCGGTGTGCCCCTGCGGTCGATTTCTTCAAACAATTTCGGCAGCACTGACTTGTCGAATACCGGCTCCTGGCTGGCCGCCGCCGTCGTGACCGCAAGAACGATTGCGCCGGCGCCTGCTAGAATTGCCGCCGCGAGCATCATGATCACATCCCTTGTGGGCCGCGGTTCATCGCCGCCACTCCGGTACGGCAGATTTCAACTAGCCCGAGCGGTTTCATGATGGCGATGAACTGATCGAGCTTGGAGCCCTTGCCGGTGATCTCGAAGATGAAATGCTCGGTGTTGGCATCGATGACGCTGGCGCGGAATGCATCGGCGAGCCGGAGCGCCTCGACGCGGGCTTCGCCGGTGCCGGCGACCTTGACCAGCGCGAGTTCCCGCTCCAGTGGCCGCTCTTGTCCGAATTCCTGCGACCGCACGGTGAGATCGACGACGCGGTGCACCGGCACGATGCGCTCGAGCTGGTGCTTGATCTGCTCCAGCACGTGCGGCGTGCCGCGCGTCACGATGGTGATGCGCGACAGGTGCTTTTCGTGCTCGGTTTCCGAGACCGTCAGGCTCTCGATGTTGTAGCCACGTCCGGAAAACAGGCCGATGACCCGCGCAAGCACGCCCGGCTCGTTGTCGACCAGGACCGAAAGCGTGTGGTTCTCTGGTTTTTCCGTCTCCTTGGCGATGAAATAGGCGGAGCCGGTCGGTTGCAACTGTGCGTTCATGACATAAATCTCGATTTCAAACTTTTGCGCTAATCTGCTGTTTCCGCACAGCTTCCTCCAACCAGACTACACCAGTTCCCTGCCCTTGGCGTCGATCGCGTTGGCCACAGCTTCGTCCGTCGCCTCGTCCGGCAACAGCATCTCGTTATGCGCCTTGCCGGACGGGATCATCGGGAAGCAGTTGGCGAGCGTCGCCACGCGGCAGTCGAACAGGACGGGCTTCTTGACCGCTATCATCTCCTTGATGGCGTCGTCGAGCTCGTCCGGCTTGTCGCAGCGAATGCCGTGGCCGCCATAGGCTTCGGCGAGCTTGACGAAATCCGGCATCGCCTCGGTATAGGAGTGCGACAGCCGGTTGCCGTGCAGCAGCTGCTGCCACTGCCGCACCATGCCCATATATTGGTTGTTGAGGATGAAGATCTTGATCGGCGCCTCGTGCTGCACCGCGGCGCTCATCTCCTGCATCGTCATCTGCACCGAAGCGTCGCCGGCGATATCGATGACCAGCGCATCCGGGTGCGCGATCTGCACGCCGAGCGCGGCCGGCAGGCCGTAGCCCATCGTGCCCAGTCCGCCGGAGGTCATCCAGCGGTTCGGCTTCTCGAAATGATAGTGCTGTGCCGCCCACATCTGATGCTGGCCGACCTCGGTGGTGATGTAGGTGTCGAGGTCCTTGGTCAGCGCATAGAGCCGCTGGACGGCATATTGCGGCATGATCACCTCGTGGTTCATCTTGTAGGCGAGCGAATCGCGCGCGCGCCATTTGGCAATCTGCTCCCACCACGGGTGAAGCGCTTTCTTGTCGGCCTTGGCGGTTGCCCGCCACAGCCGCACCAGATCCTCCAGCACACGCCCGACATCGCCGATGATCGGCACGTCGGTGTGGACGTTCTTGTTGATCGACGACGGGTCGATGTCGATGTGGATCTTCTTCGAATTCGGCGAAAACGCCGTCAGCCGCCCGGTGATGCGGTCGTCGAAGCGCGCGCCGATGCAGAGCATGACGTCGCAATCGTGCATCGCCATGTTCGCTTCATACGTGCCGTGCATGCCGAGCATGCCCATCCAGTTCTTGCCCGACGCCGGATAGGCGCCGAGGCCCATCAGCGTCGAGGTGATGGGAAAGCCGGTGAGGTCGACCAGCTCGCGCAGCAAATGGCTCGCCTCCGGGCCGGAATTGATGACGCCGCCGCCCGAATAGATGATCGGCTTCCTGGCGCCGGCCATCAGCTCGACCGCCGCCTTGATCTTTTCCAGATCGCCCTGGACCTTCGGTTGGTAGCTGGTGCGCGGCGCCGTCTGCGGCGGGACATAGATACCCTTGGCGAACTGCACGTCCTTCGGAATGTCGACGACGACCGGACCGGGGCGCCCTGTGGTTGCCACATGGAAGGCCTCGTGGATCGTTGCCGCGAGCTCGTTGACGTCCTTCACCAGCCAGTTGTGCTTGGTGCAGGGCCGCGTGATGCCGACCGTGTCGCACTCCTGGAACGCATCCGAGCCGATCAGCGAAGTCGGCACCTGGCCGGTCAGGCAGACCAGCGGGATCGAATCCATCAGCGCGTCCTGCAATGGCGTCACCGCATTGGTGGCGCCCGGCCCTGAGGTCACCAGCATGACGCCGGCCTTGCCGGTCGAGCGCGCATAGCCTTCCGCCGCATGGCCCGCGCCCTGCTCATGGCGGACGAGGATGTGCTCGACCTCGTCCTGCTGGAAGATTTCATCGTAGATTGGCAGAACCGCGCCGCCCGGATAGCCGAAAACATGCTTGACGCCGTTGTCCTTCAGCGCCTGCACCACCATTTCGGCGCCCGTCATTTCGCTCCTTGGCATTTCAGTTCTTGGCATTTCGCGCCGCTCATTCTGTCCACTGCTCATCGGTCTGGTCCCGTACTGTTCGCCATCTGGCGATTGCTGGTCGTTTAGTCGTATTTCGGGCAATAAAAAAGGCCCCCGAGGGAGCCTGTGTCTTGCGCATGGGAGGTCATCGCCCGGCGGTTACACCGCCTTGCCCACGCGCTTTCCTACGAGAATGAGTGCCTTTTTCATGGTGGCGGACAATAGAATTGGTTTGACGCCGCTGTCAACGGCGAATGTGCACTTGGCCTGACGTCGGCACATCCGCCCATTGTGCACCCGCGCGGCCTTTCCGCCGCGCGGGTCTTCCGTTTCAGGCGCAGAGCACCACACCCCTCGCCTTGGCCCAGCGCTCGATGATCTTGCGCTCCTCGAGCGAGGCGAGACGGTTGCCGAAACCGCGCACCTGCACCGCACGGTTTTGCGGGTCGAGTTCGATCGTCAGCAACCGCTCGATCTTGCCGAGCGCCGAGCGCCGCAGCACCCAGATCGAGGCATTGCCGGCGATGCATTTGGCCGCGTATATCGAGACGCAATGATGCATCGCCCGGCTCTCGGCGACCAGATCCTCGGCTGTCTTCAACTGACGGATGAAGAAACGCTCGCCATGCGCCCTTGCCTCTTTGGTCGACGGCTGCCAGTCCCAGTCGTCGAGGCGCGAGCCGTCCCAGGCGCGACCCTGCGACTGCGTCCCGGCAGTACGCGTGGCCCGCCCGGCAGCGCGGCGGCGCATTGCCTCGATGCGTTCGATCGCGGCAATGTCTCGATGCCATTCCAGCATCTGCCGACGCAGCGAGGCGAGCGTGCGACCCTTCAGGCTGTACGCCGCATCGCGCTGGTGCACGGCGCCGATATAGTCGCATAGATCGTCGATCTCCTCCTTCGACGCGGGTTGCCCGCAGAAGAACCGTGTCACCTCGCGCCAGAAGGCCAGATCGTTACGTGGCGTGCGCGCGATTTTCGACTTGGCAAGTCGGGCCGCCAACCCGGAATCATCCGTGTAGGACCGGACGATCGCCACCCAAAATGCCTCGTCGAACGTGAAATCGCCGGGCAAGTTCAAGAAGCAATGCACCTCCTTGCGAGACAGCCACGCACAGGCGCCCGCCTTGTAAAGCGAGTCACCACGCGCCACTGCGATATACCAAGCCTTGCGAAGCGCAATCTCGCCGGCATTCAACCCCGAGCTGTCCAGCCAGATCCCCTCGAGCGCGGCTGTAACCGGGTAGCGCGCATAGAGATGACGCGCCGCGGCCAGCCGCAGCCGCGCGGGGTCGCGCGTCTTCAGCTTTGGACGCCACAGCGCGCCGTCGCGGATCGCCATGCCGGCAAACCCCCGACGTGCCTCGTCGAGCGCCCGCTCGAAATCCGGAGCGGGACGCGGGACGGGAAAAACCCGCCGCAGCGTTACGGCATATGCTTCAATGCGTTCGCGCTCGGCATCCTGCCTGCGCTGGATCATGGACTTTGCCATGGCCGTTCTTCCTGATTGGAACCCTGTCGGCCGCACGCAATTCCAGCGTCGGCACGGAATGTGTCGATCTGGATCGCCGGGTCATTGACAGGTCTCCTTTCAGGACGGATCAGAATGGGCGGCTTCTCTAAGCTCGCCGCCAATTTGACGCAAGAGCTATTCTTTCCATGCCCGCGATGGTCTGACGGTGTTGCAAAGGTGCATCGTTGTCGCCATCACCGTGTCCGGCCGACGCGTTTCCAGTAGATGAGGGTGCCTGTCAGCCCGCCATGCGGCTTCAGCGCATAATCCGGTATTTCGCCGGCCAGCGTGAAGCCGAGCTTTTCATAGAGGCCGGAAGCCCCCTCCTCTTTTGCCGTGTCGAGGACCAACAGCGTGCGGCCTTTCTCCACGGCAACGGCTTCCGCCGCCTCCATCAGGCGGGTTGCGATGCCCTTGCCGCGATAATCGAGGCGGGTCATCAGCTTGGCGATCTCGGCCCGGTGCGGCTGGTTGGGAGGGCAGTCGAGCAGCAAGGTGACGGTGCCGACCAGAGCCTCGCCGTTCCAGGCCCCAAGCACCGCCCTTTCGCCTCTGGCGGCCGCATGAAGCGACCTGTTCCAGAAGGCCGCGGCCATCTCCGGCGCCAGCGGATGCATGAAGCTGACCGAGCCGCCGGCAGCGACTGTCCCGATCAGCAGATCCGCCAGCATTTTTTGCGTTCCGTCAGTACTGGTGAGTGGCCTGATTTCGATCGAACTCATGTGGTTCCCCTGCGCCGTCCGTCAATCGAAATGACTGGTCCGCTTCCGCTTCCTGGCCCGCCGGATTTCCGCGATGCGATCGGCGTCTTCCTCTTGCAGATGTCGCCCGCGTTCCAGCAGTTCGAGCGTGTATTCCTCATAGGTCAGGCCCAGCCGCTCGGCCTTGTCCAGCCGCATCAGCATGATCTCGCGGCTCGGCGCTTTCCACGCCTGGGCATGGGCGGTCCGCCAGGCAAGAAACACATAGGGCTCACCCTTGCCCCAGGGCGGACCGTTATAGTCGTCGAGCGGCGGACCGCCATTGTCGGAGCGTTTCGGACGGCGCGCCTTCACCTCAGCTCCTGGCCAACGCAACCAGATAGTCGGCGGCGTCCGGCCCCGGAGCGTGAAAGACGCAATCGGATGGCGCGCCGAGCGCCAGGCAGTCGCCGGGTTCGAGCCGGTGAACGATGTCCCCCTCGGTGAATTCCAGCCGCCCGGAGATCAGCCATATCTGTTGCCTAATGAAGGCATAGGACGCCGCCGGGAAACTTACCTTGGCGCCGGCCGGCAACTGGATCCGGATCAGTTCGAGGGGCATGTCGGCGACCGGCGAAAGATGCCGCCGCACATAACCCGTAGCCGGATCGCGCCAGAGCGGCTGGTCACGTTCGCGAAGCAGGCCACCGCCCTGCAATTCCGCCCTTGCGATCAATGTGGACAGCGTCATGCCGAAGGCGGCCGCAATGCGCACAAGGAGTGCCGCCGTCGGGCTGGTCATGCCGCGTTCTACCGTGCTCAGCATGGCTTTCGAAACATCGGACCGCTCCGCCAGCTCTGCCAGGGACCAGCCTCGAGCCACTCTTTCGGCATGTATTCTTCTGCCGATGGTCGAGGAGATGTCGTTCGCTATATCATCCATTAATCCAATATATCGAAATTTTTCTACGGAGCAACGGCCGTTTCATCCATTTTTCGCAAACTCCTTAATGTCCGCTAAACCATCCGGCCTCATCCCACCTTAACCCCGTTCGCCTAGGCTCATCGCTTGGGAAAAGGGATCGGCGTGTCCATGCTCGTTGAACGCGAAGCCTCCATTGGGGAACCGACTTTGCTGGAGCGCCGCAGGGCGGAGCAGAACGACAAGCGCATTCTGGGCAATGTCGTGCAATGCGACGGCGCGCGCGCCACCATCAGCGCCTATGCCGACGATATCGAAGGCACGGTCACCGGCCTGTGGAGCGTCGGCAAGATGATCTCGATCAATCTCGGTACATCACGAACCGTCGGCCTGGTCTATGAAATCGCCAAGTCGGATCGTGCCTGGAGCAGCGAGGGCCAGAATCCGATCGAGGTCAGCATCGAATTGATCGGCGAGGTGCGCGACGGTGCCGAACCCGGCGCGAAGCCGATCTTCGACCGTGGCATCACAACCTACCCGCATATCGGCGCCATTGCCCATCGTATCCGCAGCCGCGACCTGCAGGCCGTCTACGATCTCGCCGGTCGTCATTCGATCACCATCGGCACGCTGTCGCAGGACGAGGCCATCGACGCCAATATCGCCATCGACGATACGCTGGCGCGCCATTTCGCCATTGTCGGCACCACCGGGGTTGGCAAATCGACCGCCGTGTCGCTGCTCTTGCGCAAATCGATCGCCGCCCGGCCCGACCTGCGCGTGCTCATCCTCGATCCACACAACGAGTTCGCCGCGTCGTTGCCCGAATATTGCGTCAGGGTCGATTCGACGACGCTCGACCTGCCCTTCTGGATGTTCAAGCTCGAGGAATTTGCCGAGGTGCTGTTTCGCGGCCGCGAGACGGTTCCGGAAGAGGTCGACGCCTTGCGCGATCTCATTCCCGCGGCCAAGAACCTCTACCGCAATCCGAACTCCGGCAACTATCTACGGCGCAGCACCGATGCGCTGACCGCCGACGCGCCGGTGCCCTATCGCATTGCCGACCTCATCAAGCTGGTCGACGAACGCATGGGATTGCTGGAAAGCAAGAACGGTCGCCCGACCCTCAGGTCATTGAAGACACGTATCGAATCGGCGGCATCCGATCCGCGCTACCGTTTCATGTTCAACTCGCGCCTGATCGAGGACACCATCCACGAGACGATCGGCAACATCTTCCGCGTGCCGCATCACGGCCGCCCTGTGACCTGCTTCGAAATGGCCGGCATGCCGTCCGAGGTAGTCAATTCCGTTTGCTCGGTGCTGGCGCGGCTGGCCTTCGACCTGGCGTTGTGGAGCGAAGGCCGCCTGCGGCTGCTCTTCCTGTGCGAGGAAGCGCATCGCTATATGCCGGCCGATCCGCGCCTCGGTTTCGCGCCGACGCGGCACGCGCTGTCGCGCATCGCCAAGGAAGGCCGCAAATATGGCTGTTATCTCGGCGTCGTCACCCAGCGCCCGGGCGAACTCGACCCGACCATCCTGTCGCAGTGCTCGACGTTCTTTGCCATGCGGCTCGCCAACGAGCAGGACCAGGCGATCATCCGCTCGGCGATTGCCGACTCCTCGGCTTCGACGCTGGCGTTCCTGTCTTCCATGGGCCAGCGCGAGGCCATTGCCTTTGGGGAAGGCGTGGCGACGACGATGCGGATGAAGTTCGAAAAGCTCTCCGAGGATTTGATCCCCGGCACGGCCAAGCGCGCGGACGCCTTGCGGTCCGAAACCGGCGACGAGGTCGACCTCGTGGCGATCGTCGAACGGCTGCGCAACGTGCCGAAATCACAGCAGGCAATGCCTTTCGCGGAAGTCGTCGATCAGGGCCGGCAGGCCGGCGATTCGGACTATCGCAAGCAGTCGGCCGCACGCACCCAGCGAAACGACGATTTCGACTTGCGCTACGGCCTCAAGCCGGCGACCTTCGGCCTGCGTCCCCCAGAATGATTGAGCCGAGCGACTTTTAGGCAGCGCTCGCAGATATCAAAGCTGAGTTTCGATGGCTGTCTTGTCTATAACTGACCACACCTGGCGAATTTTCCCTCTCTGAAACTCATAGAATACGTTCTCGGCAAACGAAATTCTCTTCCCGCTTACATCGAGCCCAAGGAACGTTCCCCTTGGCGCGCAGTCGAAGCTTAGCCGGCTCGCTATATAAGGCGGATCGGCAACCAATAGCTGAATGTCGAAGTAAAGGTCCGGAATTTCGTCGAAGTCTCTCACCAACATTTCGAGATAGCCGGACAATCCGAGCTTGCGACCGTTGTGGGTCACTTCATCATGAACAAACCGCCCCAGATTTGGCCAATCCTGCTTGTTCAGGCATGCAATATAGCCCCGATAAAGACCGGAGAGGTCGGATTTAGTCACGGCAACACCTCTATTTCCGGCAAGCCCCGCAAAGGCAGCATCTCAGCTTGACTGGGTGATGTCGGTCTGCGTGCACCGGAAACGCAGAAAACGATACCAGACGGCCGGCATCACGAATTCAATGACGGAATTTCAGGCGCAGACGCGGTTGCGCCCTTGCCTCTTCGCCTCATAGAGCTGGCGATCGGCGCGGCGATAGAACTCCTCGGCGGTTTCCTTGCGATCCCAGACGGCAAGCCCGACGCTGGTGGTGATTTTCAGTCGGACATTGCCCGTCAGCACCGACATGTTGGCGATCGCCTTGCGGATGCGCTCCGCGAATTTGGATAGCAGCTCGGCGTCCATATTGGGCGTGACCACCGCGAACTCCTCGCCGCCCAGGCGCGCCACCACGTCGTGATAGCGTGTCATGTCCTTGAGACAGTTGGCGACCGCCCGCAACACCTCGTCGCCGACATCGTGGCCGTGGCTGTCGTTGACCTGCTTGAAATGGTCGAGGTCGAGGATCATCAGCCCTACTGGTTTCTCGATGCGACGGAACTCTTCGAGATATTCCTTCAGCGCATCGTCGAAATAACGCCGGTTCTGCATGCCGGTGAGGCTGTCGGTGAGCGCCGCATGCTCTAGCGTCTCCGAACGCGCGCTGAGCGAAACGGTCATGGCGCGCAGCTTGCCTTCTTCCGTCGCCTGCTTTCGGATCAGCGGGTAGATGAAGAAAATGCCGAAGAACAGCGCAGTCGCCAGCAGCACGCCCGTCGCAAACAGCAGCTTGTTGAGATAGACGATTTCATCGAGTTCCGAAGGCGTATTGCTAATGTCGGCGGCCAGGGTTTGCAGGAGCCCATAGGCGTAAAGCGTCACCAGGCCGGCGGCCAGGATCACAAAAATAAAGACGAAAAAGGCTGATTCCGCCTTGTGGAAACGCATCTGCTCCCCGTTGGAAAGTTCGTAACGATCTTATGGCATGCGGGAACTTACGGACAGTTAACCTGGACAACTTCAACGCGAAATGTCCCCTCGGTGTCGACTTTTCAGGTTGCGCTCGAAGGAGGGAGTGAGAGCATCGAGTCGATCCCCTCACCAGGACGCAATCTCTGCCATTCCGGGCCCAATTGGTGCCTGAACCAGGTCGCCTGCCGTTTGGCATATTGCCGCGTCGCGATTTTCGCGCGCTCGATGGCCTCGGGAAAACTGAAGGCGCCGGCCAGCGCGGCCTGAAGCTCGCGAACACCGATTGCTTTCATCGCCGGCAGGTCGGGATCGAGGCCGAGCGCTGAAAGCTGTTTCACCTCGTCCAGTGCCCCCTTGTCCAGCATGCGGTCGAAGCGAGCATCGATCCGTTCCACCAGCGCCGCTCGCTCCGGCTCGATGACGAAAAAGCGCGCGCTGCTCCTGTCGATCAACGGCCGGCCACGCGCGGCCTGCCAGTCCAGGATGGAACGCCCCGACGCGTCGAGCACCTCCAGCGCCCGCACGATGCGCTGGCCATCCGTCGGCTTCAGCATCATGCCGGCCGCAGAATCCTCGCGCAACAGGATGCGGTGCAATCTCACTGCGCCCTGTTCCTGGAGCTCGTAACGCCAGCGATCGCGGATCGACTTCGGAATGTCGGGCATCTCCGAGATACCTTCCGTGAGCGCCCGGAAATAAAGCCCGGTACCGCCGACGAAAATCACTGGCCGCTCCGAGAGCGTGCGGTCGTCGATCAGCTTCGTGACATCACGCAACCAGGCGCCGGTGGAATAGGCGGTGGACGGATCGACGTGTCCATAAAGAAAGTGGGGGACGCGGGCGAGTTCGGCAGGACCAGGCCGCGCCGTCAGCACGTCGAGCACCGAATAGCCTTGCATGGAATCGGTGTTGACGATGACACCGCCATTGCGCTCGGCGAGGTCGAGTGCGAGCGCCGACTTGCCGCTGGCGGTCGGCCCGGCTATCAGGATCGCGTTCTTCACGCGGCCTTCGCCCGCCTGTCCGCTGGAATTTTCGATGCCGCTGATCGCCACGCTTCTATCCCATCCCGCCGGCCGCGCATTGACGCCGACGCTAGCGAATATGGCCTCGCGGTCGGTCGGCGCAAGCGCTGTTCGCTGGCTGGCCGAAGGCATTGCCTGCGAACTCGACTTGCCGGAGACCGCCGACGCTTCCGAAATAACGGCGCGCCTGCAGGCCGCGCTTGCTTCCGAACCGATCGACGTGGCCGTCCAGCCGGCTGAGAACAGGCGCAAGAAGATCCTGATCGCCGACATGGATTCGACGATGATCGACCAGGAATGCATCGACGAGCTTGCCGACGAGATCGGCGTCAAGGATCGCGTCGCCGCCATCACGGCGCTATCCATGAACGGCGAGATCGCATTCGAGCCGGCCTTGCGCGAGCGCGTGGCGCTGCTCAAGGGTCTCGATGCCGCAATCATCGACCGCATCATCGACAATCGCCTGACGCTAGCCTCCGGCGGCCGCACGCTCGTCCAGACAATGGCGGCCAATGGCGCCTGGACGGCGCTGATCTCCGGTGGTTTCGACATCTTCACCACCCGCATCGCAGCATTGCTCGGCTTTCACGAAAATCGCGCCAACCGCCTGATCGAGCAGGATCGCCGCTTCACCGGCTTGGTCGCCGAACCGATCCTCGGCCGCGCCGCCAAGGCCGAAGCCCTTATCGAGATTTCCGCCCGCCTCGGCCTGACGCCTGCCGATGCCATTGCCGTCGGCGACGGCGCCAACGATCTCGACATGATCCGTCTTGCCGGCATCGGCGTCGCCTTGCATGCCAAGCCGGCCGTGGCAGCCGAGGCAAAGATCCGCATCGACCACGGCGACCTCACCGCCTTGCTTTATCTGCAGGGTTATCGCCGGGAGGAATTTGTCGAATGACGCCGATCCGCACCGAGCGCCTGATCCTGCGCAACTGGGGAGATCGTCACCGCGAGCTCTTCCATCGCATCAATTCCGACGAGTTGGTCATGGAATTCTTTCCGTTTCGGCGCGACCGTGCCCAGTCGGACGCCAAGATGGAGGAGTTGCGCGCGGCTATCGATCGCGACGGCTTCGGCTTCGCGGCCGCTGAGATCGCAGCCACAGGTGAATGCATCGGCTTCGTCGGCATAACCCGAACCGATCATTTGCCATTCCTGCCGCCCGGCACGATCGAGATCGGCTGGCGGCTGGCACCCGAATTCTGGGGCCGCGGCTATGTCACCGAAGCAGCCGAAGCCTGGCTCACCTATGGCTTTGAAAGACTTGGCCTCGACGAAATCGTGTCCTTCGCAGTCGAGGATAACAGCCGGTCCACTGCCGTCATGGAGCGCCTGGGCATGATCGCCGAGCCGCCTCCGACTTCGACCATCCCGGTGTTCCGGACAGCCACACCGCACTCAGGCGACATGTTTTCTACAGGCTGCCGCGCACAGACTGGCAGGCAAGAAAAAGGGCGGCCCGCTAGCCGCCCTTTTTCGTTTCAAGATCAGTGTGTTGCAGGCTCTTCCGGACTCAATCCATCCGGATTGTCACAAACCTCAGCTCGCCTGTCTTCGACGCCAGCATCAAAAGCGCGTTCTTGCGCCCCTGCTCCTTCAGCGCGCCGATCCGGTCCATGACGTCCTTGGGCGTGGCGACCGATTCCTGCGCGATCTCGGTGATCACCTCGCCCGGCTGGATGCCGCGTTCGGCTGCCGCCGAATCCTTGGCGACGTCGGTCACGACGACGCCGGAGACATCGGTGGCAATGCCGAATTTCGTGCGCGTCTCGTCGTTGAGCTCGCCGATCGTCATGCCGAGCACGGCAGCCGTCGAAACCGCAGGCGCCTTGTCGGCATCGTCCTGGTCGGTGTTGCCGTTTTCACCGCCGCTGGCAAGCTTTTCGCCGTCCTCGAGCCGGCCGAGCGTCACCTTGACGGTCTGCTCGACCCCTTTGCGCACGATGATCACGTCGACCGCCTTGCCGACCGGGCTCTCCGCCACGACGCGCGGCAGGTCACGCATTTCATGGATGTCCTTGCCGTCGAATTCGATGATGACGTCGCCGGCCTGGATTGTGCCGTTGTCAACCGGCCCGCCCTTGATGACGCCGGCGACCAGCGCGCCCTTGGCGGTCGCCATGCCCAGGCTTTCGGCAATGTCGTCGGTCACCGGCTGGATGCGCACGCCGAGCCAGCCGCGCCGCGTCTCGCCGAACTGGCGAAGCTGGTCGACGACGCCCGAGGCAAGCTGCGACGGGATCGAGAAGCCGATGCCGATCGAGCCGCCCGATGGCGAGATGATTGCCGTGTTGATGCCGATGACCTCGCCGCTGCTGTTGAACAGCGGTCCGCCGGAATTGCCGCGGTTGATCGCGGCATCGGTCTGGATGAAGTCGTCATACGGGCCGGAATTGATGTCGCGATTGCGTGCCGAGACGATGCCGACCGTCACCGTGCCGCCGAGACCGAACGGATTGCCGATCGCCATCACCCAGTCGCCGACACGCATCGTGTTGGAATCGCCGAACTTCACCGCCGTCAGCTTGTGCCCTTTCGGATCGACCTTCAGCACCGCGACATCGGTCTTGGTGTCGGTGCCGACCAGCGTCGCCTTGAGCGTCACCCCATCGGAGAAATTCACCTCGATGTCGTCGGCATCGGCAATGACGTGGTTGTTGGTCACCACGATGCCCTGCTCGGCGTCGACCACGAAGCCGGAGCCCAGCGACTGCACCTTTTGCCCGCCGCCGCCCTTGTCGCCGCCACGGTTCTTGAAGAAATCGTCGAAGAAGTCCTGGAAGGGCGAGCCCTCCGGCAGCTGCGGCATCGGCACTGCGCCCGGCCCCTCAGTGCCTTTAACAGTCTGCGACGTCGAGATGTTGACCACGGCGCCAAGCAGGCCGGCGGCGAGATCGGCAACCGAGGGCGGCCCGTCGGCTGCCATCGTCGGCGCCACGAACGACGGAACGGCAACGGCGCCGACCAGAAGCGCAGCGGCCCCGGCGATGAACGTCCGCCTCGCTGCACGCAGAAGGATGGTGGATGTCATCGAAAGGCCTCCGGGTGTTCTGAAAAAAACCGCTTCGGCAAAAATGCCGGTCCGCGTCATGTTGGCAAGAAATAAGGCACGTTTGCGGCTATGGCTACCGCCAGAGGATAAATCCTCCGTTACGCCGGCGCCCCTGCACCGGCCCTATTGGCCGGTGCCTGGCTGTGCCGCCGGTGCGGCGGGAGCGGTAGGTGCTGGCGCTGGTGCCGCCGGTGCCACAGGCGTTTCCTTGCTGTTCGGGTCGCGGAAGAAGCGGAAGAACTCGGAATTCGGCGACAGCACCATCGTCGTTCCGGCGCTGTTCAGCGCCGTGCCATAGGCATTCATCGACCGATAGAAATCGAAGAAGGCCGGATCGCGCAGATAGGCCCCGGCAAACGTGGCACTGCGCTGGGCTTCACCTTCACCGCGCAGGATTTCAGACTCTTTTTGCGCTTCGGCGACGATTTCGACCACTTCGCGGTCGGCGCGAGCCCTGATCCGCTGCGCTGCCTCATTGCCTCGCGCCCTCAGCCGCTCGGCTTCGGCGAGACGTTCGGCCTTCATGCGGTCGAAGGTCTGCTGCGAGACTTCGGCCGTGAGATCGGTGCGGCGGATGCGGACATCCTCGATCTGCAGGCCAAGCGAGGTGGCATCAGGCCTCAGCTGATCGCGCACCTCGCGCATCATCACGGCGCGCTCTTCCGAGAGTGCCGCCTCGAAGTCGCGCAGGCCGTAGACGCGGCGCAAGGCGGCGTCGAGACGCGTCCTCAGCCGGGCCTCGGCCAGTTCGATCTGGCCGGAAACCGCGGCGCGGAACACACGCGGATCCGAGATACGATAGGCGATAAAGGCATCGACCTCATAGAACTTGCCGCCCGAAACCTGGACGCGGATGTTGTCGAGGTCGAAGCGCAGCACCCTGTTTTCGATCAGCTGCACGGTGTCGGCATCGAAGAAGGAGAATGGCGCCTTGAAATAGATGCCCGGCTGGTTCTTGACGTCGACGATTTCGCCGAACCTGAGCACCAGCGCCTGCTGGCGCGCATTGACGACGAAGACCGACGAATAGAGCAGGAACAGGATGACCGCGGCGATGACCGCAATGACGGGAAGACGGTTGGCCATCACTGGTTTCCTCCGGTGGCCGGTGCCGGCGCCTTCTGCTGCAATGCCGGCAGCGGCAGGTAGGGAACGACCCCTTGCCCGTTGCCTTGCTCGACGATGACCTTGCTCGAATCCTTCAGCACCCTCTCCATCGTTTCCAGGTAGAGTCGCTTGCGCGTCACCTCCGGCGCCTTGGCATATTCGTCATAAACCGAGATGAAGCGCTGCGCCTCGCCTTCGGCCTCCTGCACGACCCGGTTTTTGTAGGCGGCCGCGTCTTCGCGGATCTGTGCGGCCGCACCGCGCGCCTGGCCGAGCTTCTGATTGGAATACTGATTGGCCTGCTCGACGAACTTGTCCTCGTCCTGCTCGGCGCGCTGCACCTCGTCGAACGCGTCTGCCACCTCGCGCGGTGGCGCGGCGTCCTCGATCGAAATGGCGTTGACGTTGAGGCCGGCCTTGTAACCGTCCAGCGTCGTCTGGATGATCTCACGCACCGACGCCGCGATGCCTTGCCGGTCGTCGCGGAAAATGTCTTGCGCCGGGCGCCGGCCGACCGCTTCGCGCATCGCGCTTTCGGCGACCTGCTGCAGCATGCCGTCCGGGTCGGACACGTCGAACAGATAGGCCTTAGGGTCGGAGACCTGATAGGCCACAGAGAACTGCACATTGACGATGTTCTGGTCGCCGGAAAGCATCAGGCCATTGCCGCTGGAACTGCCGCCGCCGATACTGACAAGCTGCTCGGCGATGTTGGCGGTCTCGACCGTTTCGATGGGCCACCAATGGAAATGCAGGCCAGGCTGCGACAGCTCCGCCTTCGGCTTGCCGAACCTGAGTTCCACCGCAACTTCGTCGGGCTGCACGGTGTAGACCGCCTTGAACGCCCATAGCACCACCAGCGCCGCGGCAATCAGCCCGAACACGGCAGGGCTCGCGCCACCGCCGCCCGGCAGCGCGCGCCGCAACCTGTCCTGCCCGCGCCGGATGATATCCTCGAGATCGGGAGGCGAGCCCTGCGGGCCGCTGGGTCCTTTTGGTCCCTGACCCCAAGGCCCCTGATTGTTGCCGCCGCCCCACGGGCCGCCGCCGCCGCTCTTGTCGTTCCAGGGCATGAATGTCCTTTCGCTTGGAATTCCCTCAAGCGCCGGCTCACCGGCGCAAAATCCAATATTATTATTCTATAGGGATGCAGCGGCACGCTTTCAACGCGATCGGCTGCCGCCACTGTCCGCCTTTTGGGTCCATCTAGACCTGTCGCGACCCCTTTGTCGCCTTCAATGCACGTCGCGGCGCCGCTCGTAAACCGAATAGCGTGTCGCATGGCTGTCCTTTTCGCCAGCCTCCACCTCCTGCGAGCGGACGATCCGCCACAGCGCCGGATCGATCGGCGGGAAATGGGCATCGCCGTCGACCGCGGCCAGAACATGGGTCACGTGCAGCCGATCGGCCAACGGCAGCGCCTGAGCGTAGATCTCGCCGCCGCCGATGACGCAGATCTCGTCGGCGCCGGCCATGCAGCGCCCGCGCACCGTCGCCAGCGCGATTGCGTCCTCGATCGAGTGCGCGACTTCGACGCCCTCGGCGCGCCATGCCCTGTCTCGTGTCACCACGATGTTGAGCCTGCCCGGCAATGGGCGGCCGATGCCTTCATAGGTCTTGCGGCCCATGATGATGGGCTTGCCCATCGTATCGGCTTTGAACCGCTTGAGATCGGTGGACAGCCGCCACGGCAACCCACCCTCGCGCCCGATCACGCCGTTCTCGGCGATGGCGACATAAATCGCGAGGTCCATCAGCCGCCGTTTCCGCCATCGGATGGCTCCAGCAGCAATATGTCGATATCGTGCTCGGGGTAGAAGTTCTGCGCCTTCATCTCGAACGTCGTCGGTCCGATCTTCCTGACGTTTTCGCCGCAAAACGAGACCAGGTTCTTCGCATCGCCCTTGTCGACGGTCAGCTTGAAACTGCCGATGTTTCCCGACGCCCAGTTGCCGCCCGTGGTCAGGATATAGGCGATGCGGTTCTCGAAATATTTGGGGTAGCCGTCGGGATCGTCCTTGGCTGCCTTGCGCACGGCATTCTCGAAGGCATCGTCCATGCAGTAGCGTGTCTTGTAGGCGGCATACTGACCCTGGAACTGGCCGTCATAGAAGAAGCTGACCGAGGAGGTGCCGCCGACGCTCGGCTTGTAGCGATGCGAGACATGGACCGCCTTGTTGGCCGGAAACGTCGAGCGCCACCAATAGGTCGAGCGCAATTGCCAGAACGGCGTATAGACGGTCTTCATGCCCGAACCGTCGTCGGCAGTGTCCTCGATGATGATGCCGCGGTTGACCCAGTCGTCGGCGACCGCTTGCGGCAGCTTTGCCAGCGCTGCCTTGGCCGCATCGCCGAACGGATAGAACGGCACGCCCTGCGCCTTCAGGTCAGCGCCGATGTCGATGCCGAGCGCGAACACCTTCTGCTCGAGCTGCGGCTTTGCCGGCTCCCCGTCGATCGTCACTTCGAAGCCGAGGAAATTGTCGCTCTGCGCCTCCGGAATCGCCGGTATTTCTTCGGGGTCGCCTTCGATGTCGGGCATCGGAAACGCGACGATCGCATCGACATCCTTGTCGGTGTTGTTGCGGAAGACGTAATCGACCATCACTTTTTCCGGCGAGATGTAGAGATCCTCGCTTTCCATCGCCACCGCATCGCTGCGCGAAAGAATCAGCCCACCGGTGCCGAGTTCGGCGACCGAATCATTGGCGAGCGCAGGCGTAGCCGAGAGCGCCAAGGCTGCGGTCAGGACGTAACGGAACATGGAAACTCCCCCGGCGAGAATGCCAACATGACTCTAGCTGTTCAATGTGGCGTTTCAAAGCCTTTCGGCAAATGCGCCGGCGCCTGCCGGCATGTCGTGTCGGTCTAGACACGCCGGTCCCGATCGGGCAGGAGTTCGCCCATGCGCAAGCTTCTCGTCATCGGCATCGGCGCCGGCAATCCGGAGCACATGACGGTCCAGGCCATTAACGGTCTCAATCGGGCCGACGTGCTGTTCATTCCCGACAAGGGCGCCAAGAAGAACGATCTCGCCGAATTGCGCCGCCAGATCTGCGACCGCTTCGTCATTAATCCGAACTCGCGCCGTGTCGAATTCGAGGTGCCGGTGCGCGCCGAGCCGGCGCCTTCCTACCGCTCGACCGTCGACGACTGGCACGAGGCGATCGCCGCGATCTACGAAGGCCTGATCCGCGACGAACTCCCTGAAGATGGCTGCGGCGCCTTCCTGATCTGGGGCGATCCGTCGCTCTACGACAGTGCGCTGCGCATCCTCGAGCGCGTGCGCCTCAGAGGCAATGTAGCGTTCGAGCTGGAGGTCATCCCTGGCATCACCGCCATCCAGGCACTCGCAGCCAGCCACAAAATGGCATTGAACCGGATCGGCGACGCCATTTTGATCACCACCGGCCGCCGGCTCGCCGAGGAAGGTCTGCCCGAAAACGCCGGCAGCACCATCGTCATGCTGGACGGCAAATGCGCCTTCAACACGCTGGACGACAACGACGTCACCGTCCACTGGGGCGCCTATCTCGGGACGCCCGACGAGATCGTCATCTCGGGCCGGATTGGCGACGTCGGCGACAAGATCGTGAGCACCCGTGAGCAGGCCCGCCGGAAAAAAGGCTGGATCATGGACACCTATCTGCTGCGCAAGCCGGGCGAGCCAAAGAAGTAACAGGGATCACACGCGGCATGAATTCCGCCGGCGTCACGCTGCGTCGATCTCGGCCTGCAGCGCCTCCATATGCGCCGCCGCTGCTGAAGACGCAGCCCGCTCGATCGCGCGGAAGCGGCTGACCACAGCAAGCCCGACCGACGTCAACTGGGCGCCACCGCCTTTTTTGCCGCCCGTCTGTGCCGCAACCAGCGGCTTGCCGAACACGCGGTTCATGTCTTCGACCAGATCCCAGGCGTGCTTGTAGGACATCTCCATGCCGCGTGCTGCGGCCGAAATCGAGCCGAAGGCGGCGATCTGTTCCAGAAGCTCGATCTTGCCCGGTCCGATGCGGCCATCTGGATCGAGATTTATCCGCAAACTCAGCGACGGCATTTGCTCCTCCGCGGTCACGCTATTCTACAAGTTCTCCAGCGATACCGCTATTCCAAAACGATATAGCGAATCATCGGCCGTTCACTCATCCGCCTCGGCGGGCAGGCCGGCGCCGGTATTCGCCCGGTCGAAGCTCACCGTCTTGACCACGGCGAAGACCTGTCGACCAAGCCGAAGCCCCAGTGTCTGCCGCGACTGTTCGGTGATGCGGGCAAGCACGGTTGCGCCATTGCAGTCGAGGCCAATCTCGACCGTAGGTCCTTCGCCCGGCTCTATCGCCACGATCATGCCCGGCAATATGTTGAGCGCGCTGAGGCCAACCGGTTGCTCGGTGGCGATCATCACGTCGCGGGCACGGATGCGGACGCGCACCGGCGCACCGACTGGCGTTGCCAGAAGCGGCACCCGGATCTCGCCCGCCGATGAGCCTAGCACCGTCATGCCAAAGGCTTCGTCGTGGCGCAGAACCGCGGTATCCAGCACGGCACCGCCCTCGCCGCGCTCTTCGGCCGGCAATAGATCCAGACGCTGCATGATCGCTCCGGTCGGACCGGAAGCGGCGACCTTTCCTTGCATCAGCACCACGACGTCGCTCGCCAGCCGCGCCACTTCGGCGATCGAGTGGCTGACATAGACGATCGGGATTTTCGTCTCGTCGCGCAGCCGCTCGATATAAGGCAAGATCTCGGCCTTGCGCCCCTCGTCGAGCGAAGCCAGCGGCTCGTCCATCAGCAGCAATTTCGGACTGGCAAGCAGCGCCCTGCCGATTGCCACACGCTGCTTCTCGCCACCGGAGAGTTTTGCCGGCCGCCGGTCGAGCAAATGGCCGATCCCGAGCAGTTCGACCACGCCATCGATATCCGCGTAACGCTCAGCAGCCGGCGTGAACCAGCGGCCATAGCGCAGATTGCTCGCCACGCTCATATGCGGAAACAGCCGCGCATCCTGGAACACCATGCCGATCCGCCGTTTGTGCTTCGGCACGAACAGACCGGCATCGCTATCGACCAGCACGCGGCCCTCGGCCGCGATACGACCTTTGTCGGGGCGGATCAGCCCGGCAATCAAATTGATCAGCGTCGTCTTTCCGGAGCCGGAAGGCCCGAACAGCGCAGTCAGCCGCCCGGCGCTTTCGAAGCGGGCATTGACGGTGAAACCGCCAAGCCGGTGGCTGATGTCGACCTGAACCGTCATTCGATGTCCATCCGCCGGCCGACGCGCCGCGCCAGCACTTCCGAGGCAACAAGTGCCGCCATCGAGATGACGATCGAGATCAGCGTCAGCCTGAGCGCGCCGGCGTCGCCGCCGGGAACCTGCGTGAAAGTGTAGATCGCCGACGGTAGCGTCTGCGTCTCGTTCGGAATGTTGGAGACAAAGGTGATCGTCGCGCCGAATTCGCCCATCGCCTTGGCGAAGGAGAGGATCGCACCGGCGATCAGCCCGGGCAGGATCAGCGGCAGCGTGATCGTGCCAAATACCCATAGCGGATTGGCGCCGAGCGTGCCGGCGGCCGCCTCGATTTTGCGGTCGACGGCCTCGATCGACAGCCGGATGGCCCGCACCATCAGCGGAAAGCCCATCACGCCGCAGGCGAGCGCGGCGCCAGTCCAGCGGAAGGAAAAAACGATGCCGAAATGTTCGGCCAGGAAAGCGCCGGCCGGACCACGCTTGCCGAAAGTCAAAAGCAGCAAATAGCCGGTCACCACCGGCGGCAGGATCAGCGGCAGATGCACCAGACCATTGAGCAGCGTCTTGCCCCAGAACTGGCCGCGGGCAAGCACAAGAGCGATCAGAATGCCCGGCGGCAGGCTGGCAATCATCGCCACGGTCGCCACCTTGATCGACAGCCGGACCGCATTCCATTCGTCGGGGGCGAGATCCAGCAGCCAGTTCATGTGCGGTGCCGTACGTCAGTTGCTCGGCGCGAGGATTGTAAAACCTTGCGCCTTGAAGAGTTCGCCAGCCTTGGCGGATTGCAGGCATTTCAGGAATGCCGGGGTATCCCTGCTCTTCGAATCCGCAAGCTGGGCGACTGGATAGATGATCGGCGGATGGGTACCCGCGGGGAAAGTGCCGACCACCTTCACGCCAGGCTCCGCATGCGCATCCGTGGCGTAGACGATGCCGAGTGCTGCCTCGCCGGTCGATACCAGTTTTAGAGCGGCGCGGACATTCTCGGCCTGCGCCACCTTGCCTTCGACCGAAGACCAGGCACCGAGCGATTCGAGGGCTGCCTTGCCGTATTTGCCCGCCGGCACAGCTTTGACATCGCCCATGGCAAGTTTGCCGTCACCGACGAGCTTGGCAAGATCGAAACCCTTTTCGATCCTGGTTTCAACCTTGGAATCCCGCGGCGCAACCAGCACGATCTGGTTACCGAGCAGTTTCACTTGGGTTTCGGGCTTGGTCAGCTTCCTGTCAGCAAGATATTTCATCCAGTCGAGATCGGCCGAGATGAACAGGTCTGCCGGCGCGCCGCTTTCAATCTGCCTGGCCAGCGCCGAGCTCGCCGCGTAGGAAATGGTTGCCACCTCGCCGACATCGGCCTCGCAGGCCTTGTTGACGGCATCGAGCCCGTCCTTCAGGCTCGCCGCGGCAAACACGACCACCTTGTCATCGGCATGGGCCGCCGGCACCGCGGCCATCAGCATGGCGGCGAGACCCGCGATGGCAATCGTCGTCCAACCTTTGCGCGCCAGCATGAAACTCTCCTCGTCTCGGAACGCCCGAAGCCGTCCATCGATATATCCATGTGAACATAACAAGGAAAGGCTCTTTACCGGCGACGGCATTCTGAGCTGAGGTTTTCCCGGCCTGCGATAATCTTCGTTGGATACAGCGGTACCGAGGCCGAAGGAAATATTCACATGAAAATCAGCGACTAGGGATTGCGCGTCAAGTCGACGTCGGCCGATCGAGATTGATGCTGACAAGGCCGAGGGCGCAGCCGCAGTAGGCAATTTCGATATGGATGGTCAGGTATGGTGCTAGACCGCGATCGGCGCCTTGATCGTCGCGTCGGCGAAATAGTTCTCGAGCCGGAAATCCTCGAAGCGGAAGGCAAAGAGATCCTTCACCTCGGGATTGATCCACAGCGTCGGCAACGCCTTGGGCGTGCGCCGCAATTGTTCGCGCGCCTGCTCGAAATGGTTCGAGTAAAGATGCGCGTCGCCGAGCGTGTGGATGAAATCGCCGGGTTTCAATCCGGTCACCTGCGCCACCATCAGCGTCAGCAACGCATAGGAAGCGATGTTGAACGGCACACCGAGAAAGATATCGCCCGACCGCTGATAGAGCTGGCAGGAAACCTTGCCTTCAGAAACATAAAACTGGAACAGGCAATGGCAGGGCGGCAACGCCATGGCCTCCACCTCGGCCGGGTTCCACGCCGAAACAATCAGCCGCCGCGAATTAGGATTTTTGCGTATTTCCTTCAGAAGATTCGCAATCTGGTCGATGGCGCCGCCATGGCCGTCCGGCCACGACCGCCATTGTTTGCCATAGACCGGGCCGAGATCGCCGTTCTCGTCGGCCCACTCATCCCAGATCGAGACGCCGTGATCGTTGAGATATTTGATGTTGGTGTCGCCGGCCAGGAACCATAAAAGCTCGTGGATAATCGACTTCAGGTGCAGCTTCTTGGTGGTGGTGACCGGAAAGCCGCGGGCCAGGTCGAAGCGCATCTGGTAGCCGAATACCGAGCGCGTTCCGGTGCCGGTGCGGTCGCCGCGATCGGCGCCGTTTTCCAGCACATGCTTCAGAAGGTCGAGATACTGGCGCATCGGCTCCGGTCCGATTCGGGTTGTCAGCCATCATAGCCGAATGACCGTCGGCCGAACACAGCAAAGCGAGACGATTCCAGCAGAAGCCTCACCAGCACCGGCGGCGAGGTTGCTCAGAGCGAGCCGAGCATGCCCAGATCCTTGGCGACGAGGTAATAGAATGTCACCCGGCTCTTGCTGTTGTCGGCCGCCATAGCCTTGCAGGTCTTTTCGATAGCCCCATCCGCCTTGGCACCGTCGGTGACGCCGAGCTTGCCGGCGACCCAGCTGTTCCTGACACGCTTCAGTTCCTCCGGGTCGGTGCAGGACACCAGCGAGGAATCGCGGTTCCTGAGCGCGATGCCCAGATGCTTGACGATCTTGGCGACCGCGTCGGCATCGGCCGCCGCATCATACTTCTTTACGTCTGCGAGATAATCGGCCATCGAATTTCCCCTCGTCGGCGCCACGGGATCCGGTCAGTGAGGATTGTGGCGCGCTGCCGCAAATAATGCGCTAGGTCTCCTCACCGCCACAAAGCTTCGGTTGAGACCGGCTGCAAGTCAACCCCTTGATGATCCACTTTGGCACGGACGAAAGTGGTATTCCGGCCTTTCATTTTCCACCGCCAGTCCCTATATTCGCTTCGTCGGCTCGACCGACTATGGCGATAAACAGGCGATGAAATAAGCCGTTCGGACCCGGGGGCGGTACCCGGCGCCTCCACCAAAAACCGCTGCTCAAGAGCGGCTTTTGCTGGGGGCGAAATAGGATCGACGAAGGTGTAAAGATCGTACTTTTGCCCGGCATTGTACCACCGTTATCGGGCTAAACTTATAGTTGCCAACGACAACTATGCGGAAGCACGTCTCGCCGCGTAAGCGGTGCGATAGCTTCAATTCAAGCCCTAGTGGTTCGCACTTCTAGGCGGGGTTCGGAGGTACCTGGCAACAGAAACCTCCATTTCTCCCTCTCGACATATGCAGAAGCAGGCCCCGCCGGCCGGGCTTTCATGTGCCCTGACGGGTCCAAAACCCCTGTCTTCATACTTCCCCCATCCAATCCATGGATCAGAAATGCGAAACGATTCCAATCGGTTTTTCGTGCTGACCGGCGGTCCGGGCCCAGGCAAGACAACGTTGATCGAGGCTCTTAAGGTGGCAGGCCTCGCAACCTCGGGCGAAGCCGGGCGCAGCATCATCACGACGAATTGGGCGATAGGCGCCAAGCCTGCCCTGGCGGCTCTGTTCGCCGAGTTGATGCTGTCTTGGGAGTTGCGCTCCTACCGGATCGCGGGCGAGCAATCCGGTCTGGTCTTCTTCGATCGCGGCGTGCCGGACACTCTTGGCTATCTGCGCCTGACCGGGGTGCCGGTTCCCGATCACGCCACGAATGCCGCCCGACGCTTCCGCTATGCCAGGCGCGTCTTCGTCGCGCCGCCATGGCCGGAAATCTTTCGGCAGGACAACGAACGCAAGCAAATGATGGACGAGGCTGAACGCACCTTTCACGCACTCGTCGCCGTTTACACGGAACTAGGCTACGAGCTGGTGCCGCTGCCCTTGGCGCCCGTCGAAACGCGGCTGCGGTTCGTCCTCTCCGAGACAGCGTCGTAGCGAAGCACCGCAAGCGACGGTTTTGCGAAAGTCCAAGGGCCTCCCATCATCGGAACCTCTGATGGCAGCATTCGTTTCTTCCCGTTTCCCTTCTTCCACGCCTTTGCGGGACAAGGCCTCAGTTTCTCGCCGCGTGGTCATGCCCGGCGAGCTGCCTCATGGAGAGATAAGATGAACCAGGAAACCACACCAAAACACGAACGCATCCTGATCGTTGGCGGCAGTTCCGGTATGGGGCTGTCGCTGGCCGAACAGCAGCTTGCCGCCGGCGCCGAGGTTACGATCGTCGGCCGCTCCGAGGACCGGTTGTTGACCGCACGGCAGCGCTTGCCTCACCCGGAAAGGCTGAGGACGATCGCAGCCGACGTCACAAGCGAGGACGAGGTCCAGCGCCTGTTCCAGGATGTCGGCACGCTCGACCACATCGTCTCGACCGCCGCCGACGTTACCGGCGTCTATGAGTTGCTTCCCGAGATGGATATCTCGGTGGCGCGCAAAGTGATGGATTCCAAAGTCGTCGGACCGCTTCTTCTTGCCAAGCATGGCGCGCCTCGTCTGACGCCTAGGGGATCAATCACGCTGACCTCGGGCATCGCCGCCTATCGTCCGGCGGCGAAAGGCTCGGTGGTGGCAGCCGTTAATGGGGCACTTGGCTCACTCGCCTACGCGCTTGCCGTCGAACTGGCGCCGATCCGCGTCAACGTCGTCTCGCCGGGCTGGGTCGACACGCCGATTTGGGATGCCGTCGTCGGCAGCGGAAAGATGGCTGCGCTGGAGGCCATGGCAAAGCGTCTGCTCGTCGGCCGGATCGGCCAGGCAACCGACATTGCCCAAGCCATCACGTCCCTCATGCACAACGGCTTCATCACCGGAACCGTGCTTCATGTCGATGGTGGCCAGCGGCTGGTCTAGTGACGGCCAGATTTCACGAACCATTGGGAGGAACAGCCGCATGACCGGCGCTTGAATGCGCCGGTGGCGCCATACCATGATGACCGGCGTCACCGGGCTGCTTGCGACCCAAGGCAACACGACAATATTGGCGTCAGCCGCGGAAGCCACGAGACGCGGAACCAGCGCGCAGCCAAGACCGGCTGCGACAAGGCCCCGTATCGCACCCATGCTGGCGAACTCGCCGACGAGTTTTGGACGGTCAGGCAACATTGCGGCAAACGTTTCGTCGAACATCCGCCTATAGACGCAACCGGGCTGGGTCACGAGGAAGGCCTCGTCAGCCAGATCGTCGGGCGTTATGGCAGAATATCCGGCCAACCGGTGATTTGCCGGCATTATGGTGACGAGCTCTTCCACTGCCACTTGCTCGCTTCGCAGCTCCGGCGCCGCCGCCGGGACGGCTCCGAAATGGAAAGATACGTCCAGCGCCCCGCTTGTCACGCCGGCACGCAACCCACTGCTATCGTCCGCCCTGAGGTTCAGTTCCACATCGGGATGGCGCCGACGGAATTCCGCCAGCAGAGCTGGCAAGCGTGTCGAGCAAAGCGTTTCCAGGCCGCCGACAGTCAGGCGACCGGCAACGGTGCCGCTCGCGTCGGCGACTGCGGAACGGGCTTCGTCCGCGAGGTCGAGGAGATCGTTTGCGTAGTCCAGCAGGCGTTGTCCCGCCGCCGTCAGCTTCAAGCCACGCCGTGATCTATCGAACAGCGACGTGCCTAGATCGCTTTCCAGCGCCTGGATCTGTTCGGTCACGCTCGATTGGGCAAGATGAACCCGCTCGGAAGCGCGCGTGATATTCAAGGCGGTGGCGACCGCCACGAAGGTTTTGAGATGTCGAAGCTGCATGTCCTGAACCCGTCATATAGGCATAGGCTGCTTTGAACCGGGACCGCAAACGTGAAAAGGCCGGGAACATCGCCCGGCCTTTTTGTCTCGATAGGCGAAGTTTACTCCGCCGGCGCCTCCGCGACGTCCCGGCTGCGGCCGAGCGTTATTTTGGCCAGTGTGAAGGAGATCGCCGCGCAGAGCGTGATGCCCGCCACCATCGGCAGCGGCGTGCCGTCGAAAAACACGCCGGCGACGCCCATGGCGACCGCGCCGATGGCGAAGTGCAGCGTGCCCATCAGCGCCGACGCGGTACCGGCGATCTCGCCATGCTCTTCCATGGCCAGCACCGACGTCGTCGGGATGACCAGGCCGAGAAAGCCGTAGCCGATGAACAGCAGCGCCGCCATCACGTCGAGCCGGTCGACACCCGATGCCATCACCGCGAACAGCACCACCATCGTCGTCGCATAGCCGGTCACCGCGACACGCACCACGCGCTGCAGCCCGAACCGCTCCGACAGCAACCCGGTCAGCTGCGACATGCCGATAAAGGCAACCGCATTGATCGAGAAGAACACGCTGTAGACCGAAGGCGACAGGCCATAATGGTCGATCAGGATGAAGGACGAGCTCGACAGATAGACGAAGAAGCTCGCAATGCCGAAGCCGGCGATGGCCGTCAGGCCAAGGAAGTTGCGGTCGCCCATCAGGAAGCGGTAGCCGGAAAGTGCCGTCCCGAAGGACGACCCGGCGCGCTCCTCGACCGGCCGTGTCTCCTTGAGCGAGGTCGCCAGCAGGATGGTGGCGAGCACGGCCGCGCCCGTCACCGTCCAGAACACGGCGCGCCAGCCGAAATTCTCGATGATCTGGCTACCGGTCAGCGGTGCCAGGATCGGCGACACCGAAAACACAAGCATCAGCAGCGACATCAGCTTGGCGGCCTCGGTGCCGGTATGCAGATCGCGCACGATCGCGCGCGGCACGGCCATGCCGGCGCTGGCGCCGAGCCCTTGCAGGAAGCGGAAGGCGATCAGCCATTCGATCGAGGGAGCCAGCGCCGAGCCGACGCCGCCGACCATGAACAGCGCCAGGCCGCCGTAGAGTGGCAGCTTGCGGCCGACCATGTCGGAGATCGGTCCGACGACGATCTGGCCGAAGCCCATGGAAAGAAAGAAGATCAGCAGGCTCATCTGCACCGCGGCAGTGCCGGCATGCAGATCCTCACCGATTGAAGGCAGGGCCGGAAGATACATGTCGATGGCAAATGGGCCGATCGCGGACAATAGGCCGAGCACGACCGCAATGCGGAGGAATTTGGCGTTCATGATAGCAGGCTCTTTCGAATTCTGGTTGCCGCCGAGGACCGGCGCGTAACCCTAGGACGTTCCATCCCGTGGAGTTCCGACTCTTCTGCGGAACGAAACCCCCTTCGTGCAGTCCACAAATTTAGACAGGCTTGTCTAATTCGTCAACCACCTCTATATAGTTTTACATGAAGGCCAACGTTTCTCCTGACATTTTCCCGCCGCGGGGCCATGAGGCCAAGCGGATGTCGATTGTCGATGCCGCCGCCTCGGTCTTCTGCCGCGAAAGCTTTGCCGGTGCCAATATCGACATGATTGCCGCCGAGGCCGGCGTCTCCCGCCAGACCATCTACAATCATCACGGCGACAAGGAAAAACTCTTCGTTGCCATCGTCCGCGACCTCACCGAACGTTGCAATGCCGGCATCTTTGCCACGATTTCCACTTTTCCCGATCAGCCGAAGGATCTCGAGGCCGACCTCATCGCCTTTGCTGTGCGGATGAACCATAACTGCATCTGCAACCGCGACGGCAAATTCCTGCGCAAGCTGATCCAGACCGAGGGCGGGCGCTATCCCGAGTTGTTCGCCGAATGGCGCGAAGAAGGACCGGGCAGGACATGGCCGGCGATCGCCGCCCGCTTCGCCCGCCTCGCTCATGCCGGCTTCCTTGACATCGACGATCCCGATGTCGCAGCGCGCCAGTTCATGGCGCTTGCCAATGCCGAGTTGCAGACGACGTTCATGCTCGGCGGCACACCGACCGAGGACGAGGTGGTGCAATCGGCGACAAATGGCGTGCGCACCTTCCTGCGCGCCTTCGGCAAGCGGCAGCCTGTGGCCCGGGCGAGCAAACAGGGCGCGCTCGCCAGCGCTTGACGATCAAAGCCGTTTGACGATCAAATCGTCGCCAATGGGCTTCGCTTCCGCACGCCGGCGATCTATATCCGGTTTACGCCGCGCTCAAGCTTGATTACAGCTATCAGGACGATTCAACGGAACCCGACAGCCACATGGCCGACGACCACATCCGCTACGACATTCTGGCCCAGGAGGCGTTGCGCGGCGTCATGCGCAAGGTCCTGGCCGAGGTCGCGCGCACCGGTCTCCCGGGCAACCATCATTTCTTCATCACCTTTCTCACCGGCGCGCCGGGCGTGCGCGTGTCGTCGCGGCTGCGCGAGCGCTATCCCGAACAGATGACCATCGTCATCCAGTTCCAGTATTGGGACCTGAAGGTGAGCGACACCGGCTTTGAGGTTGGGCTGTCGTTTTCCGACGTGCCGGAGAAACTGGAAATCCCGTTCTCGGCCGTACGCGGCTTTTACGACCCGTCCGTCAACTTCGAGCTCGAATTCGACGTCAAGACCGATACCCCGGCGGAACAGGAGACAAAGGCCAAGCCTGCTCCCGAACCGCTGGCCATCGTCGCCGAGAAAAAGCCCGAGACGAAGAAGAAAACCGCCGAGGCGGAAAAGAAGCCTGCCGCGGCCGACGCCGGCGCCAAGGGCGCCGACGTGGTGTCGCTTGACGCCTTCCGCAAGAAGTGACCCGACGGGCGGCGTGACATGACCGAGATCGTCAATCTCCGTCAGGCACGCAAGCAGAAGGCTCGAGCCGAGAAGGAGCGCCTGGCCGAACAGAACCGGGCGCTGCATGGCCGTTCCAAACCCAGCCGGGATCGCGACCGCCTGATCGCCGACAAGGCCGATAAATTCGTCGCCGGCCATCGCCGCGAAAATTCGGGCGATTCGGACAAATCCGATGCTTGAAGTGTGAGTAGGATCGTCTCGTGAGCCCGGTGGAAAAGCGCTCGGTCACCATTCGCGGCCACCGCACCAGCTATTCGCTCGAAAAGCCTTTTTACGACGAACTGGGCGCCATCGCGGCCGTGCGAAAACTGACGCTCGCCGCGCTTGTCGCCGAAATCGACGAGAGCCGCCCGCGGGATGCCAATCTCTCCTCGGCGCTCCGGCTCTATGTGCTGGATTGGGCCAAGCGCGGCAAGTTGTAGCCTTCAGGCAACGCTATCCTGTTTCCTGTGCCGGATACGGAAGCCCAGCAAAGCCGAGCGGTCGCGTTCTTCGGCCTGCCATGCAGCGTATCCTGCAGTTTCAGGTCGGCGAGCGTGAACTGGCCAAAATAGGCGATGTTCGTGGCAAGCCGGATCAGCTTCACGAGGGCAATGCCGGCAAACAACCCCGCCGTCGCAACCACCACCGCTATGCCGGCAATGAGCAGCACCCGGGCATCGGTGGTAAAATCGCGCAGATGGCCGGGGTTGGCGTGATCGGACTTCATTTGCAGACCTTGCTTTCTGGCGGCGTGCCGACTTGCGGATGGGTCGCCGGCCGTGCCACCGAGGATGGCGGGCACGAGCGATGTTGGTGACACCACGCCAGCATCAGGCCCTGCCTGCAATCAAAGGGTTTCCCGGCGGAGGGCCGGTGACCATTGGCGACCTCGCGGAGCGCCCGCGCATCCGCCATCACAGCGCAGTGGAATTGGTCAACCGTCTTTGCGAAGCCGGGCTGGTCGCGAGGGACCACGACGAGGAGGACCACCGCCGCGTGCTGCTGCGGCTGACCCAGCGCGCAGACGACAGTCTCGCCGATCTGTCAGCCGCTCATCTCGACGAACTCGGGCGGATCGAGCCGATGCTGAAGCGCTTGCTTGCTGGAGGCGACACATAAGGGATGCGCCGTCACCCGCCATTCAGTGATTTCAGCAGATCGTCGATCGACGAGGGATCGAGCTTGAGCTTTGGCGGGGGCTGCACTGGCGGTGGCACGTTGTTTGCGGCCGGTGGCTCCCGTTCCGCGCGCTCCGCCGCGGCCTTGCGTTCGGCGTCGAGCCTTGCCTTCTCTTCCGAGGCGATCCGCAACGCCTCTTCCGCCCTCTGGCGTTGCTGTTCTTCGGCCTGCGCGGCTTCCTCGGCAGCCTGTTGCGCCGCCTTGGCTTTGGCTTCGGCATCCGCTGCGGCCTTTGCAGCCGCCTCGGCTTTCGCCCTGGCCTCGGCTTCGGCTTTCGCCGCTGCATCCGCCTTTGCCTTGGCTTCAGCCTGCGCCCTGGCCTCCGCTTCGGCTTGGGCCTGCGCCTCAGCTTCGGCCTTTGCCTTGGCGTCCGCTTCAGCTTTCGCTTTGGCCTCAGCCTGCGCCCTCGCCTCCGCATCCGCCTGTGCCTTGGCGTCCGCTTCAGCCTTCGCCTTGGCTTCAGCCTGCGCCCTCGCCTCGGCTTCGGCCTGGGCCTGAGCCTCGGCTTCGGCCTTTGCCTTGGCGTCGGCCTCGGCCTTCAGCCGCGCTGCTTCCTGTTGCCTGCGCAGTTCCTCCGCCGCTCTTTCACGCTCGGTTTGCAGCGCAGCGTAGTAGCGCACCTCACGCCGCAGCCTTTGTTTCTCGAGCAGTGCGGCTTGCATGGCTTCGACCCGCTGCTGCTCCTTTTCCAGCGCACGCTGGGTCAGGAACTGTGCCAGCGGCTCGCTGTCGAACTGCCGTTTGGTGGCGCCAAACGGCCCGTCGACGCTGAAATTCAAAATCGGTTCGGAGCCGACCAGCGCCTCATCGCCGGGCCGGTAGGCGATCTCGCCCTTGGCATCGACGGTGCTGGTGTTCAGATCGGCGGTGATGTCGGCGGACAGCGTCGCGCCCGGGCTTTCGAATTTGACCGGCGGCGCCCTCAGCGTGCCGCCGGCGATGGTGAAGGCAATATCGGTGTCCTGCGCCGGAAAACTGCCCGCCGCGGCGATCTGCGGCACAAAGCCGGCGGTCTTCGACGCGTCGATATCGCGCCCTATCGCGTCGGCCTTGGCAATGAATGCGCCAAAGGCATCGGGATTGAAGCCGGCAATAGTCATGCCCTTCAGCGTCGCCGTGCCGGAACCGGACAGCGCCGCAACCATCGCGTCGACCGATTTGCCGCTGGTCGAAAGCGCCGTCGAGAACTCGCCGCTTCCGCTGATGCCGGCCTCCGGCAGCACGGCTGCCAGATCGGCGCCGGCGAGTTTCATCTGACTGGAGAAAAGCCCGGTGCCGTCATTGTTCTTGAGCTCGAACAGGCCACTCAACGCGCCGCCGAGGAACTTTGCCTTGAGGTCGGAAACGCGGATGCCCTCCTGGTCGAGCTGCAGCGACAGCGCAGCGTCATAGGCGGTGGCAAGCGGACCGGCGGCAAGCGACGCCGCCGTCAGATCGAGATCGGCGGTAAATGGCAGACTGGATTTCTGGCTGAACGGTGCCGTCGGCCAGGTCCTGTCGTTGACAAGGAAGGCCTGGTCGCCGAACAGCATCACCGCCATCGGATCGAGGTCCAGCTCGTCCAGCGACAGCGCGCCGGCAAGATGCGGCAGCCCCTCGTTGATGTCGATATTTACGTCACCGGAAACCGCCGCTTCGTTGACGGCGCCGCTGAGGCCGCTCAGCACCAGGAGACCATTGCCGTAATCGGCATCGGCTGCAAGCGACGTCGACATGCCGGTGCCCATGCCGGGCAGGCCGACGCCGGTCGTCATCAGCCATGGCTCGATGTCGGCCGTTTCAAGGCTGACCTTGCCCTTGGCGGCCGCGCCTTGAGGCGTGTCGGCAATTGTCCCGTCGAAACCAGCTTTGAAGTCGTTGCCGGCCAGGCTGAAGCGTGTCGCCAGGCCGCCGCCAAGCGTGCCTTTGGCCGAGACCTCGGTAGTCGCCTCGCCAAGCATGCCGAGTGGCAGCGCCGGCAGACCGTAAAGCGCCAGAAGCGCGGTGGCGTCGGCGTTCCTTGCGTTGAAGGTCAGCGTCACCGGCGCTTCGAGAGGCCGGTCGAGCGCCCCTTTGCCGGACAACGACGCCGAAAAGGCCGAGCCACCGGCCTTGCCCTGTGCGCTCATTGCCAGTCCAGTCGTACCGTCGCCATTGTCTGCGGCACTCGTGACCGCATCGATACGCGCATCCTGGAACAGCTCGGGATAGGCAGCAGCACGCTCCGCCAGGCCCTTCAGCACTGCATTGTCGGGATAATGCTGGACGGCGACGTCGATCAGCGGCTTGAGGTCGACGGCGACCACCGAGGCGTCGAGCTTGCCGGTCGGGCTCGCCGGGAAATCCTTGATTCGACCGGTAGCGCTGATCGAGGCGCCGGCAAGTCCGCCGACCGACAGGCGATCGATCTCAAGCAGCCCATCGCGCAATCTAAGCGCGGTGTCGACGCTATCGGCGGTCAACCCGCCGGCGCTGACCGGCCCGGCCTTGATCTGGAAATCGAGGTCGCGGTCGGAAAAGCGGTTGGCGCCCTTGTCGCTGACGAAGATCGAGGCGAAGGCGGCGAGCCCGTCGACATCGAGTTCGCCACCTTCCAGTTGCATCAGCACCGATGGCCTTGTGTCGTCGGGCTGGCTGGAATCGATGCGGCCGGAGAACTTCGCCTTGCCGAGGATGAGTTCGAGATCGCTGAAGGCCTGGTGCTTCTCGCTCAAATCCACCTTGGCCTTGAAGCCGGCGGCCGGCAAGCGGCGGATCGCCTCGTCGACGTCCTTCGACAGCCATGCGGCGAAGCCGGAGGGCTGCGCCACCGCCAGAAGCAGCGATCCGGTGAAACCGAAATGGTCCTCGACGCTGACCATGCCGTTGGCTTCCAGCTTGGCGCGGCCGGGCAGCGTGGCGGCCAGCGATTTTACCGCCCAGCCGCCCTCGGCTGGCTCGGCGGACAGGTGCACGTCGCGAACGGTGGTATCGCCTGCCACCACCGCCGGCAGTTTCACCTCGACCGTGCCCGGTATGGTCGGCTTCGGCAGGTCGAGCAGCGCCTGCTCCAGCGCCGCCACCCGCTCGGACAGCGTCAATCCGGCACCGGCCGCCGCCCCCACGGCCTCGTCGAACTGCACCTGCGCGCCATCGGCCTCGATCGAGAAATGCGGCTTCAGCCCAAGGTCGACCGCAGCCTTGCCGTCGGCAGTGTAGGGATTGTCGCGCGGCCCGGTCTCGAAGCGGAATTCGTCGACGCCGAGCTTCTGGTGGTCGAGCGAAAACTTGCCGTTCAGCCTGAAGCCCGGGTCCGGTTTGCCGGCGCTGACTTTCAGCGCCTCGCCGCCGGTGCCCAGCTGCCGCGCCGCAGTCTGATCTGCGCCCGATATCTTGAACTGGCCCGAATAGACGGCGGCGCCCTCGACGAGGCCCACATTGCCGTCGGTCTCGATGACCAGCGGATAGGCGTCCGGATCGGCCTTGAGCCTGAGCCGCATTTGCCCGTCCGGTTCGGCCTTGCCGGTGGAAGCGGCGATCGTCGTCCGCAACCCGTCCAGCAACAGCGAGCCGTCCAGCCGCCAGGGGCCGGCCAGCGACTTGGCCGAGATCGTCGAGTTGATCTCGGAAATAAGATGGCTGCGCCCGCCGGCGGCGTGGCTGAGCGCGATCTGTCCTTCCGTCACCGTCAGCTTCTCGATGGAGATCTGGCCGGGATCGAAGGGCGAGGACGGCCGTATCGTCCAGTCGACCGTGCCGTCGGCGGCGATGTCGATCGTCGCCTTCGGCCGCACCAGCCGCATGTCGAAGATCAGCACCTCGCCGCGCAGGAATGGCGCGAGTTCTGCATCCATCGAAAAGGTTTCGACGGTCATCGCCGGCTGGCCGTTAGGGCCACCGGCAACGGCGACGTTGGAAAAGGTCACCGAGGGGAACGGCAACAGCCTTGCCGTCGCATCGCCTCGCACGGTCACCTTGCGGCCCAGGACGGCACTGGCCTCGCGCTCGAAATCGGCACGGTAACCTGTCCAGTCGACAAAGTACGGCACCACCAGCGCCGCACACAGCACCAGCACAAGAAGCCCACCGAAGATCACGAACAGGCGTGCGAGCATGAACTCCTAGACAGTTGATAGTAAAGTCAGTGGCACTCTACCCGCATCAGCGTGTCGATAAAGAGGCAAATCGGGGCGCGGCAGCGGCCTGATGTCAGTCCTTTCCCGGCAGTATCTTCCCCGGGTTCATGATGTTCAGCGGATCGAGCGCCTGCTTGATCGTGCGCATAATGTCGACGCCATGGCCGAGCTCATGCCGCAGGAAGCCGATCTTGCCTTGCCCTATGCCATGTTCGCCAGTGCAGGTGCCGTCCATGGCGATGGCGCGCAAATTGAGCCGCGCCACGAATTTTTCGGCCAGCGCGATCTCTTTCGGGTCGTCCACGTCCATCAGCACCAGCACATGGAAATTGCCGTCGCCGGCATGGCCGACGATCGGGGCGATCAGGCCCATCTCGGCGATATCCGCCTCGGTCTCGGTGACGCATTCGGCAAAGCGCGAGATCGGCACGCAGACATCGGTCGACAGGCCCTTGGCGCCCGGCCGCAGCGTCAGCGACGACCAGTAGGCATCGTGCCGGGCTTTCCACAATTTTGTCCGCTCTTCGGCGACGCTGGTCCACAGGAACGGACCGCCGCTATTTTCCTCGGCGATCATGCCGAAGGTCTCGGCCTGTTCGGCGACGCTGGCATCGCTGCCGTGGAACTCGACGAACAGGCACGGGCTCTCCGGATAGTCGAGCTTCGAATAGGTCTTCATCGCCCGCATCTGCAGCGCGTTGACCAATTCTATGCGCGCCACCGGAATGCCCATCTGGATGGTCGCGATCACCGTGTTGCACGCCGCCTCGAGGCTGGGAAACGGGCAGACGCCGCCTGAAATCGCCTGTGGAATGCCCTGCAGCTTCAAAGTCAGCTCTGTGATGATGCCAAGCGTGCCTTCCGAACCGATCAGCAGCCGCGTCAGATCATAGCCGGCCGAGCTTTTCTTGGCGCGCTTGCCGGTCGTCACTGCTTCCCCGTCGGCCATCACCGCCGTCAGCGACAGGACGTTCTCGCGCATCGTGCCGTAGCGCACCGCGTTGGTGCCCGACGCACGCGTCGCCGCCATGCCGCCGAGCGAGGCATTGGCACCCGGGTCGATCGGAAAGAACAGGCCGGTGTCGCGCAGGTGCCGGTTGAGATCCTCGCGCGTCACGCCGGGCTCGACGGTGCAGTCGAGGTCCTGCGGATTGACCGCAATGATGCGGTTCATGCGTGACGTATCGAGCGAGATGCCGCCGCCCGGCGCATTGGTGTGGCCTTCCAGCGAGGAACCGACGCCAAAGGCGATCACCGGCACGCGATGCGCCGCGCATGCGCGCACGATCTCCTGCACCTCCTCCGTCGTCTCGGCAAAGGCGACGCCGTCCGGCGCCTGCGTCGGAATATAGGTCGTGGTGTGCGCGTGCTGGGCCCGGATCGCCTGGCCGGTCTGGAATCGCTCGCCGAGCCGCTGCTTGAGGATGCCGAGTACGGCGGCAATGCCTTCTTCGTTGCGCTCGACCGGATTGAGGTCGCTTAGAGCCATCGATTCCTCCGCGAATGGACCAGCGTCCACCCTTGTTCTGCATCTACGGATGCGTAGTCTCACCAACCACGCTCTGTCCAGTCCACGCTCATCCCGGCATGACGAGAAGGAAGTTTCCGATGCCCATCTCCGCCCCTTTCGTCTCTCGTGCCATGGACATCGAGGAGGCCTGGATCGACTACAATGGCCATCTCAACATGGCCTATTACAACGTGCTATTCGATCGTTGCTCCGACGAGGCCTTCGAGATGATGGGGATGGGGCCGGATTATGTGAAAGAACGACGGCTGACCATCTACACGGCGGAAGTCCATGTCTGCTACGTCCAGGAGTTGCATCTCGACCACAAGGTCACGGTCTCGTTCCAACTCCTCGACCATGACGAGAAGCGCCTGAGGGCCTATCAGGAAATCCGCCATCTCGACGGCTGGCTTGCCGCCACATCCGAAACGCTGTCGCTGCACGTCGACATGGCTGGCCCGAAGGTGGCGCCCTTCCCCGCCGACGTCCTGGCCAGGGTGGAAGCGATGCGCGCCGCCCATGCTGCCCTGCCGATGCCGGAGCGCGCCGGCCGCTCGATCGGTATTCGTCGTAAGTCGGCTTGAACCACGGTCCAACCGCCGTTAACCTTACCGAGGTTTTAACGTGAACAAGCCGAATTGAGACGTTGAACGACTCAGCGCGGCGTTGGAAAACCGTCCGCATCGAATTGCGATACGGGCGGCGGAGCAGCAGCGGTTCGGGGAACGTGCATGAAAACCGATATCAAGGTCGAGGCGGACAGGCTGGCGGCTGATCCACGCATCACCGACTATGATTTCTGGCGCTCGCTGAAGAACCTCAATAACGAGATCTTCCACATCGCCAACAACAACGAGCCGATCCCTTTCGCCATGATCCGCTGGCGCGCCATCCTGAAGCAGGCGCGGATGAAACGCGGCCACGCCTGAACGGTGGGGGAAGAAACAGACCGGCCGTCCGGTTTGCATTTCTGATGATGTGCTGACGAACGATCCCAAGCGTCACAGCTGGCGCTTCACCGCCCCCAGCGGCGATCGCGGCACCACGGGCGACGACTGGATGATCGCCGTATTGGTCATCGCGAACGGAATGATCCGGTCGATCACCCGCTCGAGCTCGGCCACCGAGGCGACATGCGCCAGCGCGATGAAACAGTCTTCACCGGTGACCCGGTCGCATTGGGCGATTTCCGGTAGGTCGCGGATGATTTCGGCCACGACAGCCAGTTGCCCCGGCACCGGCCTGATCCGCAGCCATGCCGACAGCTTCATGCCGAGCGCGGCCGGATTGATGCGCACCGTATAGGCCTCGATCACACCGCTTTCCTGCAGCCGCTTGATGCGCTCGGCAACGCTCGGCGCCGACAGGCCGACCGACCGCGCCAATTCGGCGGTGCTGGTGCGCGCGTCCTTTTCCAGCAGGCGCAGAATTTTCAGGTCCGCCGGATCCAGATCGCTATTTTCATTTCGAAAGCGTTTCAGCGGAATACTCCTTGCTTTCGGAAAGGAAATGGCCGAAATGCCCGGCAATTATCCATATCAATGGCAAAAATCGCCTGCGATACTGATCCCATGCAAGATCGGACGCAAGCCCCCGCAGCAAGTCCGGCACTCGCCGGCCCCGCCTTTATCTTGGCAAACGCAGTGCCGCCGCATCTCTGGTTCGGCGTCAGCGCCGTGTTCCACTATCTCGGACCGGCCTTGGCGGTGCTGCTGTTCCCGCATGTCGGCGTGCTGGGCATGGCTTGGCTGCGCATCGCCACCGCGGCACTCGTCTTTGCCCCATTGACCCGGCCATGGGCGGTCTTCGCCCGCGCCGATCGCTCGACGCGGTTGTTGCTTGTGGCTTTCGGCGTCTGCCTTGGGGTGATGAATTGCTCGTTTTACCTGGCGCTCGACCGGCTGCCGATCTCGCTGGTGGCGGCGATCGAATTCGTCGGCACCATCGGCGTTGCGCTTGTTGGCCTCAGAAGCCCGCGCAATATCGCCGCCCTCGCAATCGCTATCGCCGGCACCCTGTTGCTGATCGACGTCAAATGGTCGAGCGATCCCGTCGGCCTGTTCTGGGCCTTCCTCAACGGCACGCTGTTCGTTGGCTACATCGTGCTCGGCCACCGCGTCGCGCGCGGCGGCGCCGGCGATGGCATCGCCGGGCTGGGTGCCGCCATGGCGGTCGCCCTTCTCGTCGTTCTGCCGATCGGTTTCGCCGATGCACTGCCGGCTTTCTCGGCGCCGCCGCTGCTGCTTGCGGCGGTCGGCGTCGGCATCTGCTCGTCGGTCATTCCCTATATTTGCGACCAGCTTGCGATGTCGCGGCTGCCGCGCTCCAGCTTCGCGCTGATGCTGTCATTGCTGCCGGTCACCGCAACGTTGATCGGCGTCATCGTGCTGCGGCAGGTGCCGAGCCTCACCGACTGCCTTGGCATCGCCCTGGTGGTGGCCGGCGTCGCCCTTCACAAACCGGCGCCGGCGCCCACCTGATCAGGCCAGCTTCTCCTTGAGGAACGCGATCGTCCTGGCCCAGGCGAGGTCAGCCGCCTTCTTGTCATAGCGGGCCGCCGACGTTTCGTTGTTGAAGGCATGGTTGGCGCCTTCATAGACATAGACCGAGTATTCGACATGGGCCGCGTCGAGTGCCTTCTTGAAGGCATCGATGCCGGCATTGGTGCGGGTGTCGAGCCCGGCATAATGCAGCATGAGCGCGGCCTTGATCTTCGGCACGTCCTCGGCCTGTGGCTGCATGCCGTAATAGGCGACGGCGGCGGCGAGGTCCGGCGCGTTGACGGCCAGCATGTTCACCGTGCCGCCGCCCCAGCAGAAGCCGACAGCGCCGACCTTGCCGTTGCCGTCCTTGTAGCCTTTGAGGTAGGCGACGGTTGCCACGGCATTGGCGGCGACCTGTGCTGGATCGAGCTGGGAAAACAGGTCACGTGCCCTGTTTTCATCGTCCGGTGTGCCGCCGAGCGGTGTCATGAAGTCCGGCGCAAGCGCCACGAACCCTTCCAGCGCAACGCGCCGCGCCACATCGCGAATATGCGGGTTGAGACCCCTGTTCTCGTGCACCACGATGACGGTGCCAAGCTTGCCGGTCTGGTCCGCCGGCCTGACCAGATAGCCCTTCATCTCGCCAGCGCTGCCGGGATAGCTGATGTCCTCGCCTTTCACACGCGGATCGTCTTCCGCCACGATTGCCGCCTGGGCCGAGTTCGCCGCCAGCAGCGGCGCGATCGCGGCAGCTGCCGCACCCGATCCGGCAAGCCTGGTCAACTGCTCCATGAAGCGCCGCCGGTCGAGCGTCAGATGGGTGTATTCGTCATAGGCATCGATCATCGCCTGGGTAATGACAGGCTCGGCGACGGCGGGTTCGGCAGGTGTTGTCATGGCGCGCTCCTCGTCGGCGCCCCCCGCGGCAACATAGAGCCGAAGCTTGCCTGGTCCAGTCACGGCTGAGTGAGGCTGCCATAAGTCCCTGCACGAGGGCCGTGATGCCGCTAGCCCCACTGTCGTTAAATTTTGGTCCTTTGTGGCAATGCTAAATGCACGCACCACAATGTAAAAAGAAGTTACCGGGCTATGCCTCACTCGGGCCATTTGGCGAACGACAATGGCCATTTGGCGGGAAAAGAATGCCTGATTGACGAAGGAACACGCCCATGACCTTTCCCTCCCCGCTTCTGGCAAGTGGGTTCGCCCTCGCCGCTATGGCTTTGCTGGCGCTGCGGTTCACTGCCTTCACCGCCTTCAAACGATCGTTGATCAAGATCCGCGCCAACCGGCACCCGCCCGCAAACACCAAAGCCTGAGGAAAGGTCATGGACGTTCAGGACATCATCAACACCGTCTCCCAGAAATCCGGTCTCAACCAGGCTTTGGCGGAAAAGATCGCCGGCACGATTTTCTCGGTGCTCGAACACGAGGCGGAAGGCACGACCCTGTCGAACTTCTTCGCCAAAATCCCGGGAGCAGACGCCCTGGCCAAGCAGTATGATGTCATGGCTCCCGGCGCGGCTTCCGGTGGTGGCCTCCTGTCCTCGCTGGAGGGCGCGCTCGGCGGCGCTCTCGGCGAAAAGACCGGCGCGCTGATCAACGGCGTCGCCATACTCAAGGCATCAGGCCTTACGCTGGCACAGATCAGCCAGGCCGGCACGATGCTGGTCCAGCAGGCCGAGGCAGCAGCCGGCCCGCAGCTGACCAGTGAGGTACTTGCATCGGTACCCGACCTGAAAGGGCATCTCGGCCTCTGAAGGAACTTCTCTATTTCGGCAGCGTATAGGCCATCACATAATCGCCCGGCTTGGTGCCGACCGAGCCGTGGCCGCCGGCAACGATGACGACCAACTGGCGCCCGTCGGCTACCGTGTAGGTCATCGGTGTCGACTGCCCGCCCGCCGGCAGCCGTGCCTGCCAGAGCTGTTTGCCGGTCGTCAGGTCATAAGCGCGCACATAGTCGTCGACCGCCGCACCGAGGAAGGCGACGCCGCCGGCAGTGATCGTCGGCCCGCCAATGCCGGGCACGCCGACCTTGAATGGCAGCGGCAATGGCGTCATGTCGTAGACGGTGCCGTTGCGATGCTTGTAGACGATCTTTCCGGTCCGAAGGTCGGCACCCGCCACATAGCCCCAGGGCGGCGCCTGGCAGGGAATGCCGAGCGGCGACAGGAACGGCTTCAATATTACTGCGTAAGGCGCACCGTCATTGCGGTTCAGGCCCTGTTCGCTGCCCTTGGTGTCACCGGGCGGCGGCACGTCGGCGCGCGGCACCAGCTTGGAGATGAACGCCAGGTATGTCGGCATGCCAAACATCACCTGCCGGACCGGATCGACTGCCACGCCGCCCCAGTTGAAGGTGCCGAAATTGCCGGGGTAGATCAGCGAGCCCTGCAGCGACGGCGGCGTGTAGCGGCCCTCATAGCGCAACTTCCGGAGCTCGATCCGGCAGGCCAGCTGGTCGAACATGGTGATGCCCCACATATCGGCGCCGGTCAGCGGTTTCGGACTGAAGCTCAGGTCCGAGAGCGGCTGCGTCGGCGAGGTATGGTCGCCTTCGATCGCGCCGCCCGGCGCCGGCACTTCCTTGACCGGAACGATCGGCTCGCCGCTGCGCCGGTCGAGCACATAGAGGTCGCCCTGCTTGGTCGGCCCGACCAGCGCCGGCACCACGCCACTTTCCGTGGTGATGTCGACCAGCGTCGGCTGCGCCGGCACGTCCATGTCCCAGAGATCGTGGTGCACGGTCTGCCGCACCCAGCGCAATTGTCCGCTGTTGAGATCGAGCGCGGTGATCGAAGAGGAGAATTTCTCGTCATTGGCACTGCGTCCGGCACCGAGTTGGTCCGGCGTCTTGTTGCCGAGCGGCACATAAAGCAGCCCGAGCTTCTCGTCGACGCTCGCCGTCGACCACATGTTGGGTGAGTTGTTGGTGTAGGTCTGGTCCGGCGGCAGCGGCGTCGTCTGATCCGGATTGCCGGAATCCCAATTCCACAACAGCGCGCCGGTGTCGGCATCGTAGGCACGGATGACCCCGGACGGCTCCTGCGTCGAATAATTGTCGTTGACCGCGCCGCCGACGATGATCTTGTTGGCGACGATCAGCGGCGCCGAGGTCGAATAATAATAGCCCGGCTTCGGATATGGCATGTTGGCGAGCAGGTTCAGCGTGCCGCCTTCGGCGAAAGTCGGGCAGACCTGGCCATTCGCCGCATCGAGCGCGATCAGCCGGGCGTCGGATGTCGGCAGGTAGATGCGTGTGGCGCAGGGCTGGCCGGCGGCGACCTTGGCATCGGCATAATAGGACACGCCGCGGCAGGTCTGGTGCTGGCGGTCCTTGTTGAGCTTGACCTGCGGATCGAAGCGCCATTTCTCCTTACCGCTCGCGGCATCGATGGCGATGGCGAAATTATGCGGCGTGCAGATGTAGAGCGTGTCGCCGATTTTTAGCGGCGTCACCTGATAGGTCGTCTCGCCGATGTCGTCGGGCCCTTTCACGTCGCCGGTGCGATAGGTCCAGGCCGGCTGCAGATTGGCAACGTTTTCGGCGGTGATCTGGTCGAGCGGCGAATAGCGCTGGCCATATTGCGTGCGACCGTAATAGTGCCATTCGCCAGCCGGCACGTTGCCGCCGAGATCGGCCGTCGGCGTCACCTTGTCGGTGTTGAGTTCACCCGCAATATCCTTTGGATCGGTCGTCATCGAATAGCCGGCGACCGCAAGCGAGGCCAGCACGGCGAGGATCAGCGGCGCGCGTCCGTCGGGACCGGTAAGCCCGCGCCGCGCCCATGGCGTCAACAGCCATAGCGCGACAAGCACGATGATGCCGCCGCGCGGGCCGAGCTCCCACCAGTCGAAGCCGATCTCCCAGACCGCCCAGGCGAGCGTGCCGAGCACGATCGCCGCGTAGAGCCACAGCGCCGTGGATCTGCGCCTGTAGAGCAGCCAGGCCGCGACAAGGAAAGCTAGACCGACGATGACGTAATACCAGCTGCCCCCCAGCGTCACGAGCCAGATGCCGCCGCCGCCAACCGCCAGGCCGATGAGGAAAAGGATCAGGGAGGTGATGACCACAGCCAAGACGGTGCTCCTTCGACTGGTGCGCTCCGCGACGCGTCCATGGGCAACCCCGCATTGCGTTCCTGCCCCCACGCAACTTTCTCCGGCCCGCCTCCCCTGTCAAGCAAGCTCGGCGTTTTACGGCGCCGGCCCATCGCAAGCCAGGCGTTTTGGTTAGCGGACCCATTCAGATTGTGAGTCTACCGACTGGGCAGAGAACAAAACGGAGACACTTCTGGCCTTTCGCTGCCGAATCACTACATTCGGGGGGAGATGTCCGGCTTTTCGGAAGACATGCCCTTTTTTGACGAACCGAACGCGCGGCCCGTGGCCCCGTCGGGCATTGCCGCGCGCGCCATGGCTGCCCGCAGCGGCCACAACAATGCGCCCGATTATCTCAACGGCCTCAACCCCGAGCAGCGGCTGGCGGTGGAAACCACCGAAGGCCCGGTGCTGGTGCTGGCCGGCGCCGGCACCGGCAAAACGCGCGTCCTGACCACCCGCATCGCCCACATCCTTGCCACCGGCAAGGCTTTCCCCTCGCAGATCCTCGCCGTCACCTTCACCAACAAGGCGGCGCGCGAGATGAAGCAGCGCATCGGCCTGTTGATCGGCGAAGGCAATGTCGAGGGCATGCCGTGGCTCGGCACCTTCCACTCGATTGGAGTGAAGCTGCTGCGCAGACATGCCGAGCTGGCCGGGCTCAAATCCGACTTCACCATTCTCGACACGGACGACGTGGTGCGCCTGATCAAGCAGCTTATCCAGGCCGAAGGGCTGGACGACAAGCGCTGGCCGGCCAAGCAGTTCGCCCAGATGATCGACGGCTGGAAGAACAAGGGCCTCGGTCCCGCCGACATCCCCGAGGGCGATGCCCGTGCCTTCGCCAACGGCAAGGGCCGCGAGCTCTACAAGGCCTATCAGGAGCGGCTGAAAACGCTGAACGCTTGCGACTTCGGCGATCTCCTGTGCCATCCGATCCGCATCTTCCGCGCCAATCCGGACGTGCTGAAGGAATACCACAAGCGCTTCCGCTACATCCTCGTCGACGAATATCAGGACACCAACACCGCCCAGTACATGTGGCTGCGGCTCTTGGCGCAGCGGCCGCAATCCTCCCCCCTTGAGGGGGAGGTGCCCGCGAAGCGGGCGGAGGGGGTTGCCGCAGAAGGCACCGCTAGAGCGTCGAGCACTGCCGCCGGTAGGTCGAGCACTGCCGCACGGACCCCACCCGACCGGGCTTCGCCCGGCCACCCTCCCCTCAAGGGGGAGGGAAGCCCGCGCCTGTCCACCGTAAATATCTGCTGCGTCGGCGACGACGATCAGTCCATCTATGGCTGGCGCGGCGCCGAGGTCGACAACATCCTGCGCTTCGACAAGGATTTCCCCGGCGCCACCATCATAAGGCTGGAGCGCAACTATCGCTCGACCGCGCACATCCTCGGCACCGCCTCCCACCTCATCGCCCACAATGAGGGCCGCTTCGGCAAGACGCTGTTTACCGAAAAGATCGCCGAGGACGACGAGAAGGTGCATGTCCATGCCGCCTGGGATTCCGAAGAGGAGGCCCGCGCCGTCGGCGAGACCATCGAGGCCTATCAGCGCCAGAAGCACAATCTCAACGAGATGGCGATTCTCGTCCGCGCCTCCTTCCAGATGCGCGAATTCGAGGACCGCTTCGTCACGCTCGGCCTCAATTACCGCGTCATCGGCGGCCCGCGCTTTTATGAGCGGCTCGAAATCCGCGATGCGCTGGCCTTCTTCCGCGTCGTCGCCAACAGCGGCGACGACCTCGCCTTCGAGCGCATCGTCAACGTGCCGAAGCGCGGCCTTGGCGAGGCCACCATCCGCCAGATCCACGACACCGCACGGGCGCTGCGCATCCCGATGCTGGAGGCGGCGGCAAAACTTGCCGAAAGCGACGAGCTGAAGCCGAAGCCGCGCGCCGCACTGCGCGAGGTATCGGCCAATTTCGAGCGCTGGCAGAAGGCGCTGGAAACCACGCCGCACACCGAGCTCGCCGAGACCATTCTCGAGGAGAGCGGCTACACCGATATGTGGAAGAACGACCGCTCGGTGGAAGCGCCAGGCCGGCTGGAGAACCTCAAGGAGTTGATCCGCTCCATGGAGGAGTACGAATCGCTGCGCTCTTTCCTCGAACATGTCGCACTCGTCATGGACGCCGAGCAGAACGCCGAGCTCGACGCCGTCAACATCATGACGCTGCATTCGGCCAAGGGCCTCGAATTCGAAACCGTGTTCCTGCCCGGCTGGGAGGAAGGCCTGTTCCCGCACCAACGCTCGCTCGACGAGGGCGGCCGCTCCGGGCTCGAGGAGGAGCGCCGGCTTGCCTATGTCGGCCTGACCCGCGCCAAGAAGAACCTGCACATCTGGTTCGTCTCCAATCGGCGCATCCACGGCCTCTGGCAATCGACCATCCCGTCGCGCTTCCTCGACGAGCTGCCGGAAGCCCATGTCGAAGTTTCCGAGAGCGGCAACAGCTACGGCGGTTACGGCAATTCCTATGGCGGCGGCTCGTTCGCCTCCGGTCGCGGCGGCCAAGGGGCAGCCAGGCAGAACCCCTATGGGGCGTCGCGCTTCGACAACATTGGCGGCAATTCCGGCGCCGAGAAATCCGGCGCTTTCTCCAGCACCTATGCGACGCCGGGCTGGCAGCGCGCCCAAGCGAACCGCACCGAGGCCACCGACCGCAATTGGGGCACGCGCTCCGGTCACCAGGTCGAGCGCATCGGCTATGGCGAGACCGACTCCGGCTACGGCGCCGGCCGCAGCTCGGTCAAGGGCCGCACCATCGACGGCGAGCTGGTCGCCAAATCCGTCGCCGACACGCCGTCCCCCTTCAGCGTCGGCGACCGCGTCTTCCACCAGAAATTCGGCAACGGCAACATCTCGGCCATCGAAGGCAACAAGCTGACAATCGACTTCGACAAGGCCGGTCAGAAGCGTGTGCTGGACGGGTTTGTGACGGGGGTTTGAGGTCGCCCTTCACCGATACCGCGCCTGGTTCCACTTGTGGCCGAGCAGCGACAGGATGATGATCAGCCCGTTGAAGAACTGGACGTAAAAGCCGCTCAGGCCTGCCGCGACGACGCCTGTCTGGATGAAGGAGACCGTGACCGCGCCGATCGCACCGCCGACGACGGTGCCGATGCCGCCCCAGGTCGGAGTGCCGCCGACGAACACCGATGCCAGCACCGGCAGCAGGTATCCGTCGCCCGCCGTCGGCCACCAGGTGAAGTTGATCATCACCGAAAACGTGCCGGCGATCGCAGCCCCGATGCCGACGAAGACGAACACTTTTACCCGCACGCGCTTGACGTCGATACCCATCTGCTGGGCGCTGTCGGGATTGTCGCCGACCACCTTGACCTGCGCGCCGAAGCGATGGCGGTTGTAGAGCAGCGCCGACAGCACGACGAAGCCGATGGCCCAGAAGATCTGCACCGGAATGCCGTAAAGCTGGCTGGAGAAGATCTTGTAGGCCCAGCTGTCGGCAAGGCCGGTCAGCGCCGTCGACCTGCCCTCGTTGATGATCTGGATCAGGCCGCGCAGCAGGAAATTCATGCCGAGCGTGGCGATCAGCGACGACAGCCCGCCATAGACGACCAGTGAGCCGACCAGGAAGCCGAGCAGCATGCCGGTTATCATTGCGGCGGCGATGCCGAGGAACGGGTCGTAGCCGGCCTGCACGACCAGCGCAAACACCCAGGAGGCAAAGCCCATCGTCGCCGGAAACGACAGGTCGATCTCGCCGCAAGTGACGACGAAGACCAGCGGCACCACCACGAACAGCGCCACCGGCAGCGTGGTCAGCACGGAACTGTAGAGATACCAGGTGGTGAACACGATCGGGTTGGCGATCATGAACACCGCCATCATGACGATGAACACGGCAAGCGTGCCGAGCGCGGCGCGGTTGTCGAGGATGAACCCGCGCAGCCAGTTGTCGGACGGGTGTCTCCACTCTTTCCCGGCGGTTTCGCCATGCGTGCCGCCGAGGGGGCTCTGCAGATCGGGTTCCATGGTCTTGCTCATCGTGCCGCCCTCCCCGCATCGCCCGCGTCGTGCAACCCCGGCAATCCGCTGGGGTGGGCGACGTCTTCCATGAAATTGATCAGATCCTCGGCCGATTTGACCTCGCTGCGGTCGGCGGTGAGCGCGACCTTGCCGCGGTCCAGCACCACGAAGCGATCGGCGATATCGTAGACATGGTGGATGTTGTGGCCGATGAACAGGATCGAGCGCCCGCTCGCCCGCACCTGGCGCACGAAGTGGAAGACCTTGGCGGTCTCGGTCAGCGATAGCGCGGTCGTCGGTTCGTCGAGGACTATCAGCTCCGCCTTCTTATAGATGGCCCGCGCGATCGCCACGCCCTGGCGTTCGCCGCCCGAGAGCTGGCCGACGATCGACTGTGGCGTGAACACTTTCGAGGTGAAGCCGATCTCGCGCATCAGCCGGCTCGCCTCCGCGATCTCCTTGTTGACCTTCAGCCAGCCAAGCCAGCCGGTGAGCTCGCGGCCCATGAAGATATTGCGCACGATCGTCTGCTGCACGGCGAGCGCCCGGTCCTGGAACACGGTCTCGATGCCGGCGTCGCGCGAGCGCGCAGGGCTCCATCCGGTCACCGGCTTGCCGCGGACGAGAATCTCGCCGCTAGTCGGTTTGACCACGCCGGACAGGATCTTGATCAGCGTCGACTTGCCGGCGCCATTGTCGCCGATCAGGCCGACCACCTCGCCGCGATCGACGCTGAGATTGACCCCGCCCAGCGCATAGACCTGGCCATAGGACTTGCTGATGTCGCGCAGTTCGATGAGGCGTTCGGCCATGGCGATCCGCGCTTGCTTGTCGCGGGCCGGCCTTTTCGCCGGAGGGCCCGCCGGCCGGGCTCGATCCCGGCCGACGGCTTGGGAGGTCAGCGCAACGCCTGCTTGGCGAGCTCGGCGACGATCTCGTAATTCTGCGGCGTGACGAAGCCGGCGCCGGTGTCGACGTTCATCGGCGCAAGGCCGAGCACCACCTGCTGGCAGAGGCTGAGGATCGGCAGATAGCCTTGCAGGAACGGCTGCTGGTCGGCCGTCAGCTGCACCCAGCCGCCCTTGAAGCCCTCGACGATCTGCGGGCTGGTGTCGAAGCCGAAGTTGAAGATATCGCCCGGCTTCCTGCCCGCCGCCTGCATGTAAGTCGGGACGTTGCCCAGCATCTGCCCGCCGGGATAGCCAACCGCCTTGACGTCGGGATTGTTGAGCAGTGCCGCGGTGATCACCGGAAGGGCCAGATTTGGGTCGGAAGCCCATTCGCCGCTTGGCGGCGAGGAGAGCTGTATGACCTCGACGCCCGCTTCCTTGAGGGCAGCGACAGTGCCGCGCTCGCGCGCGCCGCGGCTCTCGTTCTCGAACGGGCCGATCATGATTGCCTTATCGCCGGCCTTGAGCCCGGCCAGCTTGACCGCCTCGGCGCCAAGCGCGCGGCCCTGCTGCTCCTGCTGGGCACCGACATAGCCGCCGCCGAACGCCGCCGTGACCGTCGGCACCGGCACGTTCTGGTACATCATCTTGATGCCGTCCTTGTGCGCCTGTTCGGCCAGCGGCATGATCGCGGCGTCGCCGGGGTGGCCCATCATGGCGATGCCTTGGGGCTTGACCGCGACAGCCTCGCGCAATTGCTGCACCATCTTCTCGACATCCCACTGGGAAAAGATGTAGTCGACCTTCGGCCCGAGATCGGCCGCCGCCTGCTTCGCGCCATTATAGACGATCGTGCCGAAGGCATCGCCCTCGGCACCGCCGACGAAGAAACGGATATGGACATCCTTGCACCACTGGGCATCGAGCGCCTGCGCCGGCAAGGTCGAGAGTGCGGCGGCGAGCGCCATCGCGGCCGCCGCGACGGTCGAGCGCAGAACTGTCCTTCTCATCGTAATGCTCATGCACTTATCCTCCCTTTGTTCCCTCGCTAGCCGAGGGGTTTTGACGATCGCTTCGGCATTGCGCCGCAATCTTTCGCTGGCCGGCACCTCCCGCCGGCTTGTCCTGTTTTTATGCATGTCGTTATCGCAAAACCGCTGGGCACTTTTGCGCGACATGCATTAGCCTCACACCGGGTTCGGCAGGTAGCTCGCGCCTCCCCGGCATTGTTGGAGATAGTCCAGCGCACGCGCCTGGCCGGTGATCTCGAGATCGCCGCGGTAGACCGGGTCGTGCCAGCCCTCGATGTCGATGGCGCCCTTGTAGCCGGCCAGCCGCAGCTCGCTGATCACCCGCGTCCAGTCGCTATCGCCGAAGCCAGGGGTGCGCATCTGAACGAACGGCAGGCGGCCGAACACGCCATGTTCGCGGATCACGTCCCAGCGCACCGTCGCGTCCTTGCCGTGGACGTGGAAGATACGCGGCGCCCATTTGCGGATCTGCGGGATCGGATCGATCAGATAGACCAGCTGGTGGCAGGGCTCCCACTCCAGGCCGAGATTGTCGTCCGGCAATTCGTTGAACATCAGCTCCCAGGCGTCCGGATTGTGGGCGATGTTCCAGTCGCCGCTGGCCCAGTTGCCGTCCATGGCGCAGTTCTCGAACGCGATGCGCACGCCCTTGTCGGCGGCCCGCTTTGCCAGCTTCCCCCAGACCTCGCGGAAGCGCGGCAGGCTGTCGGGCAGCGGCTTGCCGCGGATGCGGCCGGTAAAGCCGCTGACCACATTGGTGCCGAACAGATGCGCGTTGTCGATGATCGTTTCCCACGCCTCGAGCACGCCGCGATCGACTTCACCGCTCTCCAGCGGGTTGCCGAACACGCCGATTGCCGAGACGACGACATCGGCATCGCCGATCGCCTCGCGGATCTCGCCTGCCAGCCGTGGAATGTCCTTGCCGCCCAGCGTCTGCCAGAAGAACGGCTGGATGCTCTCGAAGCCGAGCGGCAGAATCTGCCTGACATAGGCGGCCGGGTCGTCCAGATTGGCCCGCACCATTGTGCCGATCCTGATGTCGAGCAGCGGGTTTGGCATCATGATCCTTCCTGTGCAGCGATGGCGACCCGGCGCCCGGTTTCGGCGCTCTCGATCGCAGCGAAAACCATGGCCAGGCTTTTGATGTTGTCGGCGCCGCGCGTCTCCGGCGCGGTGCCGGTCTCGACGGCGCGGACGAAATCCTGGATGATGCCGAGATGGCCGCCGACGCGATCTGCCGGGTCGAGCGGCGGCACGGCTATCGATTCGGTGCGGTCGAACAGGCCTTCACGGACCGGCCGCACGACTTCCGCCTTCAACCCGTCCGCGCCGTCCCAGACAATGCTGCCGCGCTCGGCGACGATCCGCCATGTACTGTCCCAGCTGGTACGGAAGCCGGCCGCGCACCAGCTGCCGGCATAGGTGAACAGCTTGCCGCCGCCGAGGTCGAAGCTTGCGGTTGCCGACGACCCTTGCCGATACCAGGAATTGACCGGCTCCCACTCCTGGCAATAGACGCCGGCCGGCTCGCCGGCCACCATGTAGCGGGCCGCATCGAATGTGTGGATCGCCATATCGAGCAGCAGCACATGGCGCATCTCTTCGCGAAAACCGCCGAAATGCGGCGCAACGAAGAAATCGGCGTGGATGCTGGTTGGCGCACCAATGGCGCCGGAATCGAGAAAGCGCCGGATGCGCCTGACATTGGCGACATAGCGGCGGTTCTGCACGACGGCATGGATGCGGCCGGCGCTGCGGGCCGCCTCGACAATGGCACGCGCATTGTCCGGGCTGTCGGCCAGCGGCTTTTCGGTCAAGAGATGGCAATGGTGGGCAAAGGCGGAAAGCGCGACCTCGCGGCGGGCGGCGGGAACCACGACGTCGAATACCGCGTCGGGCCTGGTCTGGTCGAGCACGGCGTCGAGGTCGGTTCCGATGACGGCGCCGGAAAGCTCGTATTCGCGCGCCCTTGCCCGCGCCCTTTCGGCGTCGAGATCAACCAGGCCGACAATGGCGAGCCCATCGATCTGCTTGGCCGCATCGAGCCAGGCCTTGCTCATCGCGCCGCAGCCGACCAGGACGACATTGATCATCCAGCACTCCTCCCTCTCGGCCCCTCCAGACCGATCGTCACGGCGTTCACGGCAGGGCCGCAAACGTTCTTCCGTAAACGTTTACGAGAACACACCCGATGGCGTAGAATGTCAATTGGCCGATCGCGAAAAACGTGATGCCGGCTTGGCCCGGAGAGCGGCCGGTGCTAGCCAAGCAAGGGGGAGAACTGTCCTTTGGCGTCCAGTATTCACGACCTTGCGCGTCACCTGAATATTTCGATCGGCACGGTGTCGCGCGCGCTCAACGGCCGCGCCGACGTCAATGCCGACACACGCCAGCGCGTGCTCGATGCGGCCAAGAAGCTGAATTATTCGCCGAACCAGTCCGGCCGCAGCCTACGGCGCGGCGCCACCCATTCGATCGCCTTCATGCTGCAGCCTCATCCGGGCGACCAGGAATATGGCGAGCCGTTCTTCATTCCGTTCCTGACCGGGTTGCAGGCCAAGCTCGCCGAAAGCGGCCTCGACCTGATCGTGGTGATGGGCGCGCCGGGCGACTATCAGCAGGAGCGCCTGCGCCGTGTCGTCGAGACGCGGCGGGCCGATGCCGTGGTGCTGGCCTGGACGCGGCGCGAGGACGAGCGCATCGACTATTTGACCCAGGCCGGTTTCCCGTTCGCGACGCTCGGCCGCAGCCGCTCCGGCGGCGATGCCTATCCCTCGCTCGACCTCGATTTCGAAAAAGCCGGGGCTGACGCGGTCGATCGTCTCGTCGCGCGCGGTCACCGCCGCATCGCAGCCATCCGCCCGTCGCTCGACCTCAATTTCGGCTATCTGTTCCTCGCCGGCTATCGCAAGGCGTTGCGGCGGCACGGCATCGAATTCGACCCCGCGTTGATCGCCGACGGCTTCATCAACGAGGCCGGCGGCTACGCGGTGACGCCGAAGGTCATGCACTCCAAGGACCCGCCGACGGCCATCATCTTCAACAACGACGCGATGGCGCTTGGCGGCTGCAAGGCTCTGGCCGAGGCGGGCATCAGGCCCGGGCACGACGTCGCGGTGATCGTCATCGTCGACACGCCGCTTTGCCGCTATTTTTCGCCGGCGCTGACCGGCTTCCGACCGGCGCTGGAGCCGATGGGCGAGCGGTTGGCCGAAATGCTGCTGGCATCGATCCCGGCTTACGCCGGCGCCGAAGGCGCACGCATCATCCGTGAAGTCTGGCCGCTGGAACTGATCGCGCGCGACAGCGATTGAATCGCGGCGGTCACTGAGCAGGCTCAGATTGAACAAGACCCCCGCGCTCGCGCTCCGGCGTTGCGACCAGCGAGGCAGCGGCGGCATTGGCGGCGGCAAATGCCGCCTCGACGGGCTCTCCACGCGCAAGCCACGCCGCAAAGGCGCCGACGAATTCATCACCGGCACCGTGGGTGCTGACCACCTCCACCGGCATCGCCGGCAAGGCGAATGCCTGGCCGTCGCGGTCGCAATAGGCAACGCCCTCGCCGCCGGCCGTGACGATTGCAGCCGGATAGAAACCGACGAGCATGCCGGCCGCCTTCGCAGCACCCTCGAGCGTGTCGACGACCGAAACGCCGGCCAGGAACTCCGCCTCGATGGCGTTGACGATGACGATGTCGGTCAGCGCGATCAGTTCGGCTGTCAGCTTTCGCGCCGGCGCCGCATTGAGAACGACGCGGCCGCCATACGCCTTCACCGCTCGCGCCGCGGCGATATTGGCGGCTTCCGGTACCTCGTTTTGCAGCAGCAGAACCGCCGTTTGCGCGATCAGCTCGGCCGCCTCAGTAATGTCCTTTTCGCCGAGAGTGAGATTGCTGCCCGAGACGATCACCGCGCCATAGTCGCCGCTGTCGTCGAAAATCGCTACGCTCATCCCCGAGCCGGCGCCCGAAGCCACTCCCACGAAGCGCTGGTCGATGCCGTTGCGATCGAGATTGTCGAGAAGCGCGCGGCCGAAATCATCGTCGCCGACAGCTCCGATCATCGCCGCACGCACGCCGGCCCGCGCTGCCGACACCGCCTGGTTGCCGCCCTTGCCGCCGCATTTCGGATGCCAGGCATGACCGGTCACCGTTTCGCCCTTGCGCGGGCGATCGGCGGCTTCGACCATGATGTCGTAATGCAGGCTGCCGAATACGGTCACCAGCGGCGGGGAAGCCGTCATGTGCCCTTATCTTTCCGTTTCGACGTCACCGCAGACATGGTGCGGCCGAGATTGCGCTCCGCCGCCTGGTAGTCGCGTTGCGCGACCGCGACGAACAGCGCGTCGAGAATGTTGAGCTGGGCAATGCGGGCCGCTGCGTTCTCACCCATCAACGGCGAGCCTTGCGCGGTCGAGCAAAGCACGATGTCGGCGACGGCTGCCAATGGCGAGTTGTCATAGTTGGTGATGGCCAGCGTACGCGCGCCGCTTTTGCGCGCAAGTTGGATGGCGTCGATGACGGCGCTCGTGTTGCCGGAATGCGAGAAGCCGACAGCAATGTCGTCGGCGCCGAGCAGCGAGGCCGACATCAGCATCATGTGCGAATCGTCGTAGACAGAGGTGCGGATGCCGATGCGCAGGAATTTGTGCGAAACGTCGCGTGCGATCTGCGCCGAGCCGCCGACGCCGTAGAAATCGCGATTCCTGGCGCGGTAAAGCAGATCGGCGGCACGGTCGAAATCGTCCATGTCGAGGATGGCCAGCGTCTCCTCCAGCGCCTGGATAGAGGTGCGGAACACCTTCTGCACGATCTCGGCCGAACTGTCGTCCACCGACAGCTCCTGATGCATCTCGGCGGTCGGCAGGCGGCTGTATTCATAGACCGCCGTGCGAAAATCGCGGTAGCCGGAAAAACCCAGCTTCTTGGCGATCTTGACCACCATCGCCTCCGAGACACCGGCCTCCTCGGCGATCTGCTTGAGCGGTATGGTCTCGTCGAAGCCGCGCCGTCCGAAGACGGTTTCAACCACCTTCGCCTCGAGCGGCGTCAGATGCGGCATCATCATGCGAATGCGCGGTCCTACTGCTTTCAGGTCCAGCCCGGTCAAGGTCATCCACGTCCCCTCGTCACGCGATCGATAAGCATCGCGGCGAGGATTATAAGGCCAGTTGCCAGGAGCTGATAGAAGGACTGCACGTTCATCAGCGTCAGGCCGTTGCGCATGCTGCCAAGAATGACGGCACCCAGGATGGTGCCGACGACGCTGCCCTTGCCGCCCATCAGCGAGGCACCGCCGATCGCCGCCGCTGCTATGGCGTCGAGCTCCCAGAGATTGCCCAGAATGGGTTCGGCCGCACCCAGCCGGCCGATCAGGATCTGCGCTGCAAGCGCTGCCAGCAGGCCCGAGATCATATAGGCGGCGATCTTGGTGCGGGCGATCGGCACGCCGGCTATGTAGGCCGCCTCCTCATTGCCGCCGACGGCGAGCAGATATTCGCCGAACGGCGTCTTCTTGAGGATGATCCAGGCAATCAGCGCGACCACGGCCACGATGATGACCGCCAACGGCAATCCGAACAGCGAGCCGTTGAAAATGGCACGGAAGCCGGCAGGCAGGCCGAGCACCGGATTGCCGCCGGTATAGATCAGCGCCAGCGCCCGGTAGGTGCTGAGCGTTCCCAGCGTGACGATGAAGGGCTGCAGCCCGACATAGGCGACCAGCACGCCGTTGAGCAGTCCGCAGGCAAGGCCGATGGCGAAGCCAGCGGCGATGGCCAGCGGAAACGGCACACCGGCAACCAGCATCGAGGCCGAGATGACCGCCGAAAGGGCTGCCGTCGGCCCGACGGACAGGTCGATGCCGCCCGAGATGATGACCAGCGTCATGCCCAACGCCAGGCACGCATTGATGCTCGACTGCTGCAGGATGTTGATCAGGTTACGCTCGGCAAAGAAGCCGGGGACCAGCGCCCCGAAGACGGCGAGGATCACCACCAGGCCGATCAGCGTGCCGGCGTCGCGCACGGAAAACCGATGCAGGAAATCTGCCCTTGGGCGCGCTGCTGTGTGTTGGGTTATATCGGTCATCCGCTGGTCCTGTCCGTTATGCACCGGCCCGATGGCCTTGCGCCTTGCCGGCATCAATCTCCGTTTGGGGTATGGCGTGCGCGGCGATCGCCTGTTCGCTGAGACTTGCGCGGCCCAGTTCGGCGGCGACCGTGCCGTCGCGCATGACCAGCACGCGGTCGGCGAGCCGCATCACCTCGGGGAGTTCGGACGACACGACGATTACCGAATGGCCTTCGGCGGCGAGTTCCTCGATCAGGTGGTAGATCTCCGCCTTGGCGCCGACATCGATGCCGCGCGTCGGCTCGTCGAACAGAAGGATCCGCGTTCCCGCCGCCAGCCAGCGGCCGATGATCGCTTTCTGCTGGTTGCCGCCGCTGAACAGGCGGATCGGCCGATCGAGCAGGAACGGCCTGAGATTGACCCGCTTCATCTTCTCGGCCGCGACCGTTTCAGCCTTTTGTGATTGATGACGCCGCGCGGCGCGAACACGCCCATCGAGGCCAGCGCCATGTTGCTGGAGATCGACCGCAACGGCACGATGCCTTCGCGCTTGCGCTCCTCCGGCACCAGGCCGATGCCGGCCGCGATGGCGTCGCGCGGACTGGAAAGCTTTACCGCCTTGCCGTCGATCTCAATTGTGCCTGATGAGGTCCGGTCGGCGCCGGCCAGGACCCGCAGCAGTTCGGTGCGGCCCGAGCCGACCAGGCCGGCAACGCCCAGCACCTCGCCGCGATGCAGGTCGAACGAAACGTCACGGACCTTGGTTGCCGAGGCGAGGCCACGCACGCTCAGCCTGATCTCGGCGGAAGCATGCGAGCGGTGCTGTTCCTGGGCGAGCTCGCGGCCGACCATCATCGAAACGACGGATTTTTCCGAGACCTGTGCGAGATCGACGGACCCGACCACGGCGCCGTCGCGCATGATGGTGGCGCGCTGGCAGATGCCGAACACCTCGTCCAGCTTGTGCGAGACATAGACGACCGCGACACCGTCGCGGGCCAGGCCGGCAATGACTTCCGCCAGCCGTTCGAACTCGCTCGGCGTGAGGCTCGACGTCGGCTCGTCCATCGCCACGATCCTGGCCCGGTCGAGCAGCGCCCGGGCGATCTCGACGATCTGCCGCTGCGCCACCTTCAGGCTGCCAAGCGGGGCTGCCGGATCGATGGTCGGGTCGATGGCGGCCAGCGCTTCCGCAGCGCGGCCTTCCTGCTCGCGCCGTGCGACGAAGACGCCGCCGCGCGTCAACGGATGGCCGAGGAACATGTTCTGGGCGACGCTGAGGCGTGGCACCTGCTGTAATTCCTGATGGATCATCGCCACGCCGGCGGCGCGCGCCGCGACCGGGTTGTTCAGCGTCACCGGTTTGCCGTCAATAAGCACGCTTCCCGCCGTCGGCCGGTAGACGCCTGACAGTATGCGCAGCAGCGTCGATTTGCCGGCGCCGTTTTCACCGAGCAGGCCATGGATCTCGCCGGCGCCGACCGAAAACGACACTTCGCTCAGCGCCCGCACAGCCGGAAACTCTTTGGAAATGCCCTCGAATTGCAGCCGCGCTGACATTGCTTCGGTTCTCCAGGCAAGGTGCCGACCCAAGGCCGGCACCTGCCGGCCCTGCTCTACTGGCCCGCTGCCGCGTCCTCGAGCAGCGCCTTGCGCACGGCATCGCCGTCGCCGGAGTAACGGTCGGCATTGTCCTTGGTGATCAGCGCCTGCGGCGTGGCGACGACGCGCGGCAGCTTCTGCCCGGCCACCAGTCGCAGCGCCGATTCCAGCGCCACCTCGCCGGTCAGCACCGGGAACGAATCGACGGTGCCGGTCAGCTCGCCGGCGCGGATCGAGGCATAGGCGTCGGAGATGCCGTCGGTGCCGAAGACCGCAACCTTGTCCTGCAGCCCGGCAGCCTTGACCGCCTCGACGATGCCCAGCGCCATGCCGTCATTGTTGGCATAGAAGCCGATCAGGTCGGGGTGCTGCTGCAGGATGTTGGTGGCCGCGTCGTAGGAGGTCTGGCGATCCCAGTTACCGGGGACGCTGGCGACGACGTCGAACTTGCCGGCCTCGGTGATCGTTGTCTTGAAACCGTCGGTGCGCTGGACGGCGGCGTAGACGCCGGCCTGGCCTTCGACGATGGCGACCTTGCCGCCGTCCGGCCGGTTCTTGATGAACCATTTGGCGACGCGCACGCCGTTGTCGCGCTGGACATTACCGACATAATGCTCGGCCTGCGGGATGACCGCGTCGTTGACGTTGACCACCGGCACGTTGGCCGCCTTGGCCTGTTCCATGATCGGCTGCAGGTTGGAGTCGGTCTGCGGCGAAACCAGAAGCACGTTGTAGCCTTGCGTGACCAGGCCTTCGGCGATGGTGAGCTGGCCGAGTTGGTCGCCCTCGCTCTGCGCCGCCTGGTAGACGACGGGCACGCCGATGCGGTCGCCGAACGACTTGTAGCCCTCACCCAGAGAGCGCCAGTATTCGTTGGTCAGCGTCTTGGAGACCGCACCCGCCTTGGTTCCCTCGGGCAGCTTGGGAAAAGCCCCGAACTTGGCCTCGAGCTGCGACCAGTCGATGCGATCCTTCTCGGTGTCGGAATTGAGCGGCGCGAGGTCCGCGGAAAACGACGAGCCTATAGACAGCGCCATCAGGGCAGCGGTGGCGGTGGCAAGCAGAAATTTCATGGTCTTTCCCTCCCTGGTTGAAAACGGTGATGGCGCCGGAGCTTCAGCTGTCCGGCCCGAGCATGGCTTCCTGGATGATGGCCTGCGAGGCGACCGCGTCCTGACGGTCGACGGCAGTGGACAGGCGATTGTCCTTTTCCAGCCGATCGACGACGCGCAGCATGCGCTTGACAGTCGCGATGTTGACTTCGCATTCGTGGACCGGGTCGAGCCCGGTCATGTCGGGGAACGTGTCGAAGTAGATGGCGCCGGCATAGCCGTCTCGACGGATCTGCCTGAGCAGCTCGATCGTCTGCAGCGTATGCACGGCCCCGACCATCAGGCCGTCGTCGCGCTTGGCGTAGCCGTCGTTGAGATGCACGCCGAGCAGCTTGCTGTGTCGCGCCACCAGCGCAGCGGCGAAAGCCGGCTGCTCGTCGGCGTAGAGCACATGGGCGAAATCGAGCGTCACGCCGAGATTGGGCAGGCCGATCTCGCGGATCGCCAGCAACGTCGTCGCCGCATCGGGCATCAGGCTGTAGGAGCGCGGCTCGTTGGGTTTGTATTCAAGGCTGATCTGACAGCCCGGATCATGCGCCGCTACTTCACGAATACCATCGATTTCGTGTTGCCAAACTGTTGCGTAGTCAGCCTGGAAGGCGTAGTCGAAGCCATCCTGCCCCAACCACAATGTCATCAGGCTGGCGCCGGCCTCGCGCGCGGCGTCGATGCCGGCCTTGGTCAGGTCGATAGCCTCGCGGCGAACGGAAGGATCCGGATTGGTGAAGGCGCCGAGCTTGAAAGCCGGGTTAGAGTAGTAGCGCATGGCGAAGCCATTGATCGAAAGCCCGAAATCGCTGAGTTTGCGCGCTATTACCGCAGGCTTTTCATCGACATGGTCGGGGAAGTTGAGGTCGAGATCGGTCAACTCCGCAACCTTCGCCGCACGTGCCGCCATTTGCAGCATAGACGGTTTGCCGACAAGATCGGGCCACTCGGACTGTGGCCGCGAGGCAAAGGAATTGAGGCGGGTGGCGAAACGATAGGCGGTCATCGGGGACCTTTCATTGTCATAACTTTACATGAGAACGATTATTTGTAAAGTTGTTAATTGCTCGCTCGGCGACGACGAATTCGCCATACCCCAGGCCAATTGCGACCACGGGGACAAGCAAGCGCGGCACTGTCACGCAAGTATCATGTTCGCGTCCTAGATCGCTTCTCCGAAGGCTTTCGCGGCATCCTTGATGCGACGCGGCGCTTTTTCGGGCCCCGGCAGCTTTGTCACAAAGAGGATTTCCATGAAAAACCTGCACCGAACCGCGTCCCTCGCCGTCGCGCTGGCGATGTTCACCGCCTTGACTCCGGCCTTGGCAGAAAACGCCGCGACCGTCGGCGGAGTCAGCTTCGTCAACAAGGGCTTGGTCGGTGTCGGCCGCATCCCGGCCAGCCAGAAGGACAAGTTCGGCGAGACGTTTGGCTCCGGCTCAGGCATGTCGATCGACGCTGCCGGCTGGACGCATGGCGCCGATGGCTACAAGGGCTGGTTATGGCTGTTGCCGGACCGCGGCTACAACGTCGTCGGCACCACCGATTACCGCCCGCGCCTCAACACGATCGCCCTCGAGTTCGCCCCGATCGCGCCGGGTGCGGCACCGGCCACCGGCCAGGAACAATCGGGCCTCAAGGCGACGCTTGCCGACACCATGCTTTTGACCGACGACAAGGGTACCGACGCAACCGGCCTCGATCCGCTCAACGGCGTGCGTGCCGCGACCGACGACATGCCGATCCTGCCCGAAGCCAACGGCAAGCTCGCGCTCGATAACGAAGCGATCGCGCGGCTGCCCGACGGCACGCTGTTCATCTCGGACGAATACGGTCCGAACATCTACCGCTTCTCCGCCGATGGGCGTCTGATGTCGGCAACGCAGCCGCCGGCGGCGCTTGTCCCGATGCGTCACGGGACGCCAAACTTTGCTTCCAACAATCCGGGACCTGGCGCGGCAGACCCAGATCCGAAAGATCCCGAAACCGGCCGCCAGAACAACCAGGGCCTCGAAGGCATGGCGCTGACGCCGGACGGGAAGTTCCTGATTGCCGTGCTGCAGTCGGCCCCAAGGCAGGATGGCGGCGATTCCGCCTCGACGCGTCAGAACACGCGCGCGCTGGTCTACGATGCCTCGGATCCCGGCCAGCTCAAGCTCGCGCATGAATATGTCGTGCCGCTGCCGGTGTTCACCGATGCCAAGGGCAAAACCAAGATCGCCGCGCAGAGCGAAATCGTGGCGCTGTCGGACAAGACCTTCCTGATGCTGGCGCGCGACAGCGGCAACGGCCAGGGGCTGAAGGGCGACACCTCGCTCCATCGCGAGATCAGCGTCGTCGATGTGTCGGCGGCAACCGATATCGCCGGCACAGAGTTCGACAAGGACAAGCCGCTGGCGCCCAAGGGTGAGCTCGATCCATCGGTGACGCCGGCCAAGCTGACGCCGTTCATCGACATCAACGACAAGAGCGAGCTCGGCCGCTTCGGGTTGCACAATGGCGCGCCCAACGACCGCAACAACCTTTCGGAGAAATGGGAGGCGATGTCGGTGGTGAGCGTCCTCGATCCAAAGCTGCCCGACGACTATTTCCTGTTCGTCGCCAATGACAATGACTTCCTCACGCAGGACGGCTTCCAGGTCGGCGCGGCCTACAAGGCCGAGGATGGCGCCGATGTTGATACCATGTTCCTGGTCTATCAGGTCACGCTCCCAAGCCTCGCCAAGAAGTAGCGGCACCCATACAGGCGGACGCGCGGAACGCGTCCGCCTGAGCTGGCGCGATTGAGCGGTCGTGCCCTTCAGTTGCGGCTCGCCCGCGCAAGGACGGTGTCCCAGTGCGTTGCAAAACCTGCGACTGACGAAGGCACTTACCTCAACATCTCCGCGTCCTTTGGCACGCCGGCATCGATCGGCTCGGCCGTCCTGTTCGACACGGCGGCGATCTTCCCGGCGGCCGACAGGTTCGGGCGCACGAAGACCGGCGCGACGCCGTCGACGCGGCTGTAGAGGTCGATAATGTCCTGATTCATGAAGCGCACACAGCCGGAGGAAGCGTTCTTCCCAATGGAATCCCACTCCGGTGTGCCGTGCAGCCGATACATCGTGTCCTTGCCGTCGCGGAAGAGATACAGCGCGCGGGCGCCAAGCGGGCTCTGCGGGCCGGGCGGCATGCCGTCCTTGTATTTCGCCAGTTCCGGCCGGCGTTGGATCATTTCCGGCGGCGGCGTCCAGACCGGCCACTTCTTCCTCGCCTGAACCACGGCGCTGCCGGTCCATCCGAAACCGGCCTTGCCGAGGCTGACGCCATAGCGAATTGCCTTGCCGCCGTCGCGCACCAGATAGAGGAAGTGCTCGGAAGTATCGACGACGATCGTGCCGGGTTTTTCTCCAGTCGGGTCGGCCACGATTTGACGCACGAATTTCGGATCGACCTTGGCTACCGGAATTGCCGGCAGTTGATAGCCCTCGTCGATGCGCGCGGCATACATGCTTGCGGCATCGCCGAGAGCCGGATCGCTTGGTGCCGCGGGCACCGGCGGCGCCGCCACGTCCGTCGTGGTGCACGACGAAAGAGCCACGGAGGCCGCGCCCAGAGCGGATGCACCAAGAAAGGCGCGCCGGTTCAGGCGCTCAAAAAACAACGGAATATCGGACATGAGCCCCCCGGCTTACCCATGAGATCCAGGAAAATGCGGCCCCACGCGTGCGGGATCAATATACGATTCCGGAAGGTTTGAGAAATGCTTAGACCAAGACACGCCAAGCGGAATTTACAGCGCCGCATCGACCTCTCCCGTTAAATCGGCAATCATTGCGGACTCAAGACAAGCCTTCGCCGAGTTGCCTGCCATGGACGACAACATGCCCCCGCGCCGGCAGACCGGCGACCTCACCAGTGGGCCTATCCCGCGCACCCTTTTGCTGTTTGCCCTGCCGGTGCTCGGCTCCAATGTGCTGCAGTCGCTCAACGGCTCGATAAATGCCGTGTGGGTCGGCCGTTTCCTCGGTGAAGCGGCGCTGACCGCCACGTCCAATGCCAACCTTGTGCTGTTTCTCATCCTCGGCACCGTCTTCGGCATCGGCATGGCGGCGACCATCCTGGTCGCGCAATCCGTCGGCGCCCGCGATCTGCCCGAAGCCCGGCGCATCGTCGGCACCAGCGCCACCTTCTTCTTCCTCGTCTCGGTGGTGTTCGCGGTCTGCGGCTGGATCTGGGTCGATGCGATCCTCGATGCACTCGGCACGCCAGCCGATGCGTTGCCGCTGGCGCGCTCCTATCTGCGCATCATCTTCCTCGCCGTGCCGATGATGAACCTGCTCTCCTTCGTCATGACGGTGCTGCGCGGCGCCGGCGACTCGCGCACGCCCTTCCTTTTTATGGCGCTGGCCGTCGTGCTCGACGTCATTTTGAACCCGTTGCTCATCCTCGGCATCGGCCCATTCCCCGAACTCGGCATCGCCGGCTCGGCCGCCTCGACGCTGATCGGCCAGACGGTAAGCGTGGTTGCCATCCTGATCGTGCTTTATGCGCGCAAGCACCCGCTGCGGCTGGCCGGCGCCAATCTCGCTCTGCTGCGGCCGGACCCGGCGCTGCTGCGCATTGTCGTCTTCAAGGGCGTGCCGATGGGCCTGCAGATGATCGTCGTTTCGGCCGCGGCGCTGACGGTGATGGGCATGGTCAACTCGTACGGCTCGCAGGTCGCGGCTGCCTACGGCATAGCCGCACAGCTCTGGACCTATATCCAGATGCCGGCGCTCGCCATCGGCGCCGCGGTGTCGTCCATGGCGGCGCAAAATGTCGGCGCCAGGCGCTGGGACCGGATTGGACGCATCGCCACCTCCGGCGTCGGCTTCAACCTTGTGCTCACCGGCATGCTCGTCGCGCTGCTGTTCGTATTCGATCGCGGGGTGCTCAGCCTCTTCCTTGGCAGCGACAGTGCAGCAATCGACATCGCCACTCACATCAACAAGATCGCGTCGTGGTCCTTCATCCTGTTCGGCATCACCATCGTGCTCTTCGCCACCGTGCGTGCCACCGGCGCGGTGATGCCGCCGCTGATTATCCTGGTGATCTCGGTGCTGCTGGTGCGCACCAGCTTCGCCTATTTCTTCAGAAGCGTGATCGGCGAGGAAGCGCTGTGGTGGAGCTTTCCGGCTGGCTCTATAACCTCGCTCGTGCTGGCCGCGGCCTATTATCGCTTCGGCCGCTGGCGCAGCCTGCACATGATCGAGAGCCGGCCGGCTGCCGGCGAACCGCCGGATACCGGCCTCGGCGTACCGCGCCAGCGCGCGCATCTTTCGCCCGAGACACCGAACGGCTGAAGGGTCGGCTCAGCGCGCGTATTTCGCGCCAAACCCGAGAGCGACCAGGGAAAAGACGACAATCATGCCGGCAAAGGCCAGGCTTGCCACGGTCGCACCTGCCACCGTCGACAGAACGCCGATGCCGATGACCGGCAGCGCGTTGCCGCAAAAACAGCAGATGAAGAAGGCCGAGACGACTTCGGCGCGCCGGTCCGCCGGCGCGATCTCGTTCACCACTTGCAAGCCGCCGCGATAGCCAAGCGCTGCCGCCACGCCGCACAAGGCGGTCCCGGCAATCATTATGGCCATCGAGGCGAAGACCTGCGCCGCAACAATCAGCGCGACGGTTGGGATCATCAGCGCAAGCGCCGCGAACATCGCGGCTCGGCTCGAAAGACGTGCCGTCACTACAATGGTGGCGGCCGTCACGATTGCCAATTCAAAGAACAGAGCGCCGGCTTCGGCATGGTTGGTTACCTGCAGCTGCTGCGCCAAAATGCTCGGTGCGAGTGCTGCATAAAAGCCGACCAGCGCCATTGCGCCAAAGCCGGTCACCGCCGGCGCAACGAAACTTGCGCGGATGTCATCGGGTACGGAAAGCCGCGGCCGCATCGAAACGTCAGCCAGTTTCCCCGGCCGCGAAACGGTTTCCCGCGTGCGCCAGACCAGCAGGGTTACAGTCGCGAGCATCGCCAGGTAGACGACGAATGTCAGCCTGAGCGGCCAAGGCGCGTATTCGGCGAGCAACCCGGCCCCCAGCGCACCGAGGCCGAGGCCGAGAAAATTGGTGCTGGTGGCAATCGTCGCCGCCTGTGACTTGTCGTCGGTCGGGAGCAATTCGGCGAGCCAGGCGGTGCCGGTGCCCGCGCCGACGCCGATTCCCAGTCCACTCAGAATTCGGGCGATGTCGAGCCAGGCGACATTTTCGGCGAACAGGAAAACCACCGCGCTGACGACGGCCACCGCCATCCCGGCCAATGCCATTGGACGGCGCCCGATGACATCGGACACACGCCCTAACATCAGAAGCGCTGCCAGATTGCCGATGACATAGACGGCGTAGACCAGCGTCAAAGTGATCTGCGAGAAGCCGAAGACCTGCTTGTAGATGATGTAAAGTGGCGTCAGCGCCGTGCTGCCGGCGAAAAGAGCCGCAATCATGGCGGCCACGGCGGCCGCTGCAGCGCGGCCGCCGAGTTCGTAATCGCGCGTCATGACTTGAGCGTGAGCTGTCATTTTTTCGGCCTTTTGCTGTTCGGGATCCGACATCCTAACGCCTTTTTCGCGTCAGCCGTTCCCTCTCCCCGGCTTGCTCCTGACAAGTTTGGCAGCTTTGCCGATGGCGCTGAGCGAGATCCTCTTTTAACTTCAGCGGATTGTCAGGGGAGATTCATGGGCAAGGGACGAGTCGAGGCATTCACCGATGGCGTGGTCGCCATCATCATCACCATCATGGTGCTGGAATTGAAGGTGCCGCATGGCGAGGATTTTTCCGCGCTGGCACCAGTCTGGCCGATATTCCTCAGCTATGTGTTGTCCTTCATCAATGTCGGCATCTACTGGAATAATTTGCACAACATGTTCCATACCGTGCAGCGGGTCGACGGCCGCGTGCTGTGGGCGAACCTCAACCTGCTGTTCTGGCTATCGCTGATGCCGGCGACGACAGCCTTCATGGGTGAGAACCATTTCGCGCCGGTGCCGGTTGCCGTCTATGGCGTCGACCTGGCGCTCTGCGCCATCGGCTTCAACATCCTCACCCTGGCCCTGCATCGACTGCACGGCAACGAGACTCTCTTCGCCAGGGCGTTGGGCAATGACCTCAAGGGAAAGATCTCGCTGGTCCTTTATCTTTCCGCCATCGCGCTGACCTTCGTCAATCACTGGATCGGTGTCGCGATCTATGTCCTGGTGGCGATGGTCTGGTTAGTGCCGGACAGGCGCTTCGAGCGGCTGATCGAGAAATAGGCCCGTCTAGCCCCGCATTTCTTTCAGCTTTTCCGCTACCGAAGCGGCAAGGTCGGCGTAGCGCTCCTCCAGCCGCTCGGCCGCCTTGATCACTGAAAAATCATGGCCGAATTTTTCCAGCGCCATGCGCAGCTTTTCGACAAATTCGGCCTGTTTTTCGAGCGCCGAAAACAGCGTTTTCACTTGCGCTTCGCTGATGTCGGGATTGGCGAGCATCTGCGGCACCTCGCGGCTCATCTGGTCGCCGGTGGCAGTCTGTTCTTTCAGGATCTCGATCCAGTCGGTCAATCGTCAGGTCTCCTTTTTCGATATCAGCATGCGCAGCGCCCGCCGATGCGGTCAACCCGAAGATGCCGGCACCGGCTTGCGCGAGTCTCGTTCCGCGCTAAGTTCGCCGCGGCCAGAACAGGAGAAAATCATGACCACCGACGCCGAGATCCAGACCGCCCTGCCCGCACTTGCCTCAGGCAATGTCGCCGTCGTTACCGGCGCGGCCAGCGGCATCGGCCTTGCCGCCGCCAAAAGGCTGGCGGCGATGGGCATGAAGATCGTGCTGGCCGATATCGGCGGCGCACGCCTCGATGAGGCCCGGCGCGCCGTCGCCGCCATCGCCGGCGACAGCGCCGTGATTGCCATTGCCACCGACGTTTCGAAAGCCGACGAGCTCGACCGCCTCGCCGAAAGGACGTCCGGCACTTTCGGCGACGTGTCGCTGCTGATGAACAATGCCGGCGTCGGCAACAATCCCGGCAAGCCGTGGGAAAGCCGCGACGCTTGGAAACGGCTGCTGGACATCAATTTCTGGGGCGTCGTCCATGGCGTCGAGGCCTTCGCGCCGCGCATGCTGGCGGCGGGAAAGCCCGGCCTGATCGTCAACACCGGCTCCAAGCAAGGCATTACCACGCCGCCCGGCAACCTCGCCTACAACGTTTCCAAGGCGGGCGTGAAGACCTATACCGAAGGCCTGGCGCACGCGCTGCGCAACGAGCCGGGCGCCAGTGTCGCGGCGCATCTGCTTATCCCCGGGTTCACTTTTACCGGCCTGACCGAAGGCGCCGCCGAAAAGCCGGCCGGAGCCTGGACCGGCGAGCAGGTCATCGACTTCATGCTGGCCTCGCTGTTGCGTGGCGATTTCTACATCCTGTGTCCCGATAACGAGGCGACCCGGTCCATGGACGAAAAGCGCATGGCCTGGGCGATTGGCGACATCATTGAGAACCGCCCTGCCCTGTCGCGCTGGCACCCGGACTACAAGGATGCTTTCGCGGCATTCATGACACGCAGCGCATGATCCCGAACCGAAGATCACCGTAGCAAAGAATCGGGTCCGATCTTCGCAGGTATGCGCCGGACCTTTATATCACGCCGCTGCGTGCTTCTTCGTGTTCCGCTTCTTCGCCATGGCTTTCTCGGCTGCCAACTCGGCAAGCTTCTGATCATGCCGCTTCGCTGCCTGTTCGCATTTCTTGCGGATCTCTTCGACCTCGGTCTCAGTCAGGTGTTCGATACCGATGAAGGTGTTCTGGGCTGTGCTGACCCGGATCAATTCGTCGAGCTTCGCCTGGATCGCGGCGCCATCGCGGTTCTGGGTGTTCTGGATGAGAAACACCATCAGGAAGGTGACGACCGTCGTGCCGGTGTTGATGACGAGCTGCCAGGTGTCCGAAAAGCCGAACATCGGCCCGCTTGCCGCCCAGACGACGATGATCAGGAAACAGACGGCAAACGTCGGCGGCAGGCCGGCAAAATGGGCGACGTTGTTGGCGATCCTAGTGAAAAGCTTCTCAATCATTCAAACTCCCTCAACAGCCGGGCGACGAACCCGGACGGAAGCCGAGTTCATTGTGTCTGCAGAAACAGTTGGCAGCCGCTCCTGGTTCCCTCGCGGCGGAAGGTCGCGGGTACATTGTTGGAGGAGCAGATCGCGCAGGCCGTCGGACCGCTTGCAGATAGCCCGAACTCAGGCGGCGTCGTTTTCCCAGCGGTCGAGGAAAGCCTCGATGGGCAAGGCCTGCATGTCGGGGACTGCCCTGGCCAGTTTCTCGACCGGCCAGTCCCACCAGGCGAGACGTTCGATCCGGGCCGCAGTTCCCGCGCTGAAGCGCTGCCGCAATGGCGTGGCCGGAACGCCGGCGACGATTGCATAGGCCGGCACGTCGCGCGTCACCACCGAGTTGGCACCGACGATCGCGCCATTGCCGATCGCCACGCCCGGCATGATCACGGCGCCATGGCCGATCCAGACATCATGGCCGATGCTGACGGCTCTCGCCCGCCGCCGGTCGCGGAATGCCTGATCGACACCCAGCCAGCGGAAGTACTCGTTGGGCCGGTAGCTGATTTTGTGCTGCGTCAGCCGCTCGACCGGATGCTCCAGCGCATTGATGCGGCTGTTGGCGGCGACCGAGCAGAATTTGCCGATCGTCGTATAGATCGCCTCGGCGTGGCGCTCGAAGTAGGAGAAGTCGCCAACCATGACTTCACGTAAGATGACGCGCTCGCCGATCGACGCATAGCGTCCAAGCTTGCACGCCTTCAGTTCCGCCGTCGGATGGATGCGCGGCTCGGGATCTTTCAGGACAAGGTGTTCGGGACGGTCCATGCGCGCGCTTTACGCCCGCGCGCATAGTCTCGCAAGCCAAGTGCAGCGCCGCGCATCAGTTTGGACGCGCCAAGGACCCTGTAGCACCTTAAGTCTCTATTTCGGCTTGCCGCTGGTCCACACCACGTTCTGGCCGTAGAGCGGCACGGTGGTGACCGACATTTTTGCCGAGCCATCCTGCACCTGGCGTGAATGCGACAGGTAGATCAGCGTCTCGTTGGCCTTGTCGTAGATACGGTTCACCACCTGCTTTTTCCAGATCAGGCTGATGCCTTGCTTGAACACCTCCTCGCCGGCCTCGCTCATGTCGATGTCGCCAATGGTGATCGGCCCGGTCTGGCGGCAGGAGATCGAGGAATCGGACGGGTCCTCGAACCAGTTGCCTTTCTGCAGGCGGTCGATCACGCCACGGTCGAAATAGGAGACGTGGCAGGTCACGCCCTCGACCTTCGGATCCTTGATCGCCTCGACGATGATATCGTTGCCGAGCCAATCGACGCCGACCTTGCCGACTTCCTCGGCGGCGGCCGCGCCGGCGCCAATGACAAGGCATGCGGCTAACGCGCCGCCAATCAGTTTTCGCAAAGAGGCCTCCTGCGGTTCGAATTTTGCCGACCTCAGGTGGGACGAACGGCAGCGCTTTGCAAGCAGATCGCCTCCCACAGGATTGCCGGTTGCGGCAACGCGACATCTTTGCGTCGGCGCGACCGAACCGCTAAGAGTGTTCGCCAAGCCAGGGCCTTCACGGCGCCAACCCGGCGCCCGATGGAATAACGACGGACTTTCACTGATGATGCGTTCAATTCTGGTCGGTATTCTCGTCCTGATGGCCGCCGGAATCGGCTGGCTCACCTTCGACTGGTACCGCGGACATTATGGCGGCGAGCCGTTCGGAGCACCGTTCACGCTGGTCGACCAGAAGGGCGCGCCGGTCACCGAAGCCGCGTTTCGCGGCCACCCCAGCGTCGTCTTCTTCGGCTTCACGCACTGTCCGGAAGTCTGCCCGACCACGCTTTTCGAGTTGGCCGGCTGGCTGAAGACGATGGGCGACGACGGCAAGAACCTGCGTGCCTATTTCGTTACGGTCGACCCGGAGCGCGATACGCCCGAAATCATGAACACCTATGTCAGCAATTTCTCCGATCGCATCCTCGGCATCACTGGCGATCCCGACAAGGTCCACGCCATGGCCAAGTCCTTCGGCATCTACTGGAAGAAAGTCGACACGAACGACGGCGACTACACGATGGACCACACTGCTTCGGTGCTGCTGCTCAACGCCAAGGGCGATTTCGCCGGCACCATTGCCTATGGCGAAAGCCCGGATGCCGCCATCGCCAAGCTCAAACGGCTGGCGGCGGAGGGTTGACACATCCGGTAATGACGCAGACGCGTTTGTATTTCACCGCGGGCAAGATCGAGGCTGACCGCATCTTCGCGGCGCTCGGTGCGGCATTCGACGATGAGGGCCTGCCGATTGCGGTGCTCGAGGTCGACGAGGACCGCGACATCCACGAAGTATCGCTCTATGCCGACGACGACGTCGATGCGGTCGAGGCGCGGCTTAGGGACATCCTTGCCGGACTGTCGCTGTCGAAACCGATAGCGCGCGAAGCGCTGCCCGACATCGACTGGGTGGCGCGCTCGCTGAAGGGATTGAAGCCGGTGCGGGCCGGGCGCTTCTTCGTCCATGGCGCGCATGACCGCAGGAAGCGACACAGCGGCGAACTCGCCATCGAGATCGAGGCCGGCCTTGCCTTCGGTACCGGCCATCACGGCACCACCGCCGGCTGCCTCGAAATGCTGGAGCAGGTCATACGGCGCGAGCATCCGCGCAACGCGCTCGACCTTGGCACCGGCAGCGCGGTGCTCGCCATCGCGGTGGCCAAGCTCGCGCATATACCGGTGCTGGCGACCGACATCGACCCGGTCGCCGTCAAGGTGGCGGGCGCCAATGCGCGACTGAACCAGGTCAAGGGGCTCATTGAAACGGTGGCGGCGCCCGGTTTTCATCATCCGATCTTTGCCGCGCGTGCGCCCTTCGACCTGATCGTCGCCAACATATTGGCGCGGCCGCTGATGCGTCTGGCGCCGCAAATGGCCGGACATATGGCGCTCGGTGGCTCGATCGTTTTGTCGGGCATCCTCGAGCGCCAGCGCGATGCGGTAATCGCGGCCTATGTCGGCCAGAAATTCCGGCACGTCCGCACCTTGCACCGCGAGGGCTGGGTGACGATTCACCTCAAGCGCTGAGGCGCAGCGCCTTCAACGCAAGCCGGAATCCGCTCGGACTTAGCGCGAGTTCGCCGCTTTCTTCAGCTGTTCGCGATCGTAGCCGTGAGCTTTCAGCGTTTCGTCGTCAAAGCCAAGCAGAACGCCGCTCACATACCGGCTCGCTTCGCGCTGGCGAGCTTCGATCAGCGCTTTCACAGCGTTTCTGAAAAATCCGCGTCTAGGTGAAATCGTGGACATGACGGTCTCCCTTGCAGGGCAATAGGACTCTTTCCTCCACGTGAAGAAGGTAAGCCTTGCTGACGCTTTTTGAAATCGCCGATTCTGCATGGCCTCCATGCGCAAAGAGACACGCAGCAACCGGGAATGATCGGTCCGAAAATCGATTCCGATTTTCGAAGTCATGCGCTACGGTCGCGCCAGCATTCGAGGAGAGCCGACATGTTCCAGACCTTCGATTCCGCCGGCGATCCGGCCGTTGGCAAGCCGCGCGTGGCAATGCTGCGCCAATGGTTGGCGGCGAACGGGCTGGATGGCTTCATTGTGCCCCGTGCCGACGAGCACCAGGGCGAATATGTCGCCGATCGCTCGGCACGGCTGAAATGGCTGACCGGCTTCAGCGGCTCGGCCGGAGTCGCCATTGTGCTTGGCGAGCGCGCCGTCATGTTTGTCGACGGGCGCTACACGCTGCAGGTGCGCCAGGAGGTCGATCTCGACATCTTTTCGATCGAGAGCCTTGTCGACAACCCGCCGGCCAACTGGATCAAGGACAATCTCGGCAAGGGCGTGCGATTGGGCTTCGATCCGTGGCTGCATACGATCAGCGACGTCAAGGCGCTGAAAGCCTCGGCCGAGAAATCCGGCGCGATACTGGTGCCGCTCGAAGAGAATCCGATCGACGCCATCTGGCAGGACCAGCCCGGGCCGCCACTGGCACCGGTCGAGATCCACCCGATCGGCTTTGCCGGCGAACTGGCCAAGGACAAGCTGGTGCGGCTGGCAGCGGCCATCGAGAAGGACGGCGCCACCCATGCCGTGCTGACCGACCCCTCCTCCATTGCCTGGGCGTTCGACATCCGTGGCGGCGACGTACCGCACACACCGCTGGCGCTCGGCTTTGCCGTGCTCGCCGCCGACGGCTCGCATCTGCTTTTCATGGACCAGCGCAAGTTTTCGCGCACCGTCGCGGCCTACCTGACGCAGCTCGCCGAATTGCACGAACCAGGTGAATTCGAATCGGCAATCGTCACCCGGGCCAAGGGCGGCGCAAAAATCGCGCTGGACCCGGTTCTCGCGGCGGACAAGCTCAGAATGCTGGTCGAGGATAATGGCGGCACCGTCATTGCCACGGCCGATCCGGCCCGCATTCCACGCGCAACAAAGAACAAAGCTGAGATCGCCGGCGCACGCGCCGCACATCGCCGCGACGGCGCCGCGGTCGCCAAGCTGCTGTGCTGGCTCGACCGCCAGAAGCCCGGCACGCTCGACGAAATCGCCGTTGTCACCAGGCTTGAGGAGACGCGCCGTCAGACCGGCGAAGAAACGCAGATGCCGCTGCGCGACGTATCGTTCGATACCATCTCCGGCGCTGGTCCTAACGGCGCTATCATGCACTACCGCGTCTCCCGCGCCACCAATCGCAAGCTGGGGGATGGCGAGCTGTTCCTGCTCGATTCCGGCGGGCAGTACCAGGACGGCACCACCGACATTACCCGCACGGTTCCGATTGGCGCGCCAACCGAGGAGATGCGCGAGCGCTTCACGCTGGTGCTGAAAGGCATGATCGGCATCTCCATGCTGCGCTTCCCCCAGGGCACGCGCGGCTCCGAAATCGATACAGTGGCGCGCCTGGCGCTATGGAGACACGGCTGCGATTTCGCCCATGGCACCGGGCACGGTGTCGGCTCCTATCTTGCCGTGCATGAGGGCCCGCAGCGTATCGCCAAGACCGGTACCGAGAAGCTGCTGGCCGGCATGATCGTCTCCAACGAGCCCGGCTATTACAAGGAAGGTTCCTACGGCATCCGCATCGAGAACTTGATTCTGGTGACACCGGCCGAGGCAATCGAGGGCGGCGACATCGCCATGCACGGCTTCGAGACACTGACGCTGGCGCCGATCGACAAGCGGCTGGTCCGATCGGACCTTTTAACCCGCGACGAGTTGCATTGGCTTGACGAATACCATGCGCGCGTACTGGCCGAGATCGGACCGATGCTCGACGGCGAAACGCTGGCCTGGCTGGAAAAGGCAACCGCGCCGCTGCCGCACGACTTCAAGCAATAGCCGCGGCGGCAACGCCGGTTGACAGGCTTTGCTCCGCAAGCAGTCCCTGCAAAGCGGTGACGTTGGGAGAACCGGCTCCCTTGCGCCAGAACAACACCGTGACGGCGTTGTCTTCGTCAGAGGGCAGTTCGTGCAGCTTTAGCCAGCGGCTTTCCGGGAAACCCGAAAGCACGCTTTTCGGCATCAGCGCTATGCCCATGCCAGCCACCACGCAACCAAGGATGGCATGGTATGAACCAAGCTCGATGGTTTTCTCGGCCATGAACCCTCTGCGCGCATACCATTGTTCCAGCCGCTTGCGGTGCGGACAGCCGTGCTCGAAGGCTATCATGGTTTTGGGCATGTCCAGGTGGTCTTCGACCGAAACGCGCGATGCCGCCGAGACAATGACCAGCTGCTCGTGAAATGCGGGCAGCTTTTCGAACGGAACGTCAGCGATCGGCTCGGCGGCGAACGCTGCATCGAGCTCACCGGCAAGCATGGCGGTCGCGAGAACCTGCGGATTGCCGGTGCGCAACTGGATTTCCACTTCGGGATGCCGTGCATGGTATTCGGCGAGCAGACTTGGAAGCCGTGCCGCGGCGGTGCTCTCCATGGCACCTAGGCGAAGAGTGCCGCGCGGGCGTGGATCGAGCATCGCCGTTCGCGCCTCCTCCGCAAGCGCCAGCAGCCGATCCGCATAGCCGACCAATCTGTGACCGGCCGGCGATACGTGCAGGCGCTTGCCCTCCCGGATAAACAGCTGCACGCCGAGATCCTCCTCGAGCTGCCGGATGCGTGTGGTCACGTTCGACTGCACGCGAAACAGTTTTTCCGCCGCCCTGGTGATTCCGCCCTCGCGCACCACCGTGCGGAAGATGCGCAGATCGGCCAAATCCATACATCTCTCCTGGAGAACATAACGATCTTAATTATTCATTTTAACTGATTATGCCTTTCCCGTAAATCGCCGGTGTAGCTGCCGATCAACACGGCAAACCAGGGGAGATGGAAATGTCGCGTGAGCCCTTCGGCATCCAGCCGATCGATCTAAGCGCATTGACGCCGAAGCAGCGCGAAGCGCTCTACAGCGACGCCGTGCGTCGCGCCCGCCAGGAGAGAGCGGAGGCGATCCGGCTGAGCCTGTCGTGGGTCGGCGCGGCAATAGTCGCTGCGGTAAAGCGCATGTGTGCTCTCGCCGCCAAAGCAAAAGTCGATCAGCCGACGAGCTGCCGCGCGAGGATCAGCACGGCAGCACCCGCCAGGAACATCGCCATCAGGCCGCCGCGCAGTGAGACCAAGCCGGCAACGATCAAGGCTGCCCATTCCGCCGGCCCGGCGCTGAGCGCCGCCGGCGCCACCAGCGTGGTCAGCACCGCCGCCGGCACGGCGCTGAGCCCGGCTTCGACGCGCGGATGGATATGATCGAAGCGGGAGATCACCAGATGACCGCCGATGCGGGTCAGATAGGTCGCGATCGAAGCGGCGATGATGATCCACAAGGTCGTGCTCATGGCCGTGCCTCCACGCCGCTGTGGCGGGGCGGCAGGATGACGGCGAGCAGCACGCCCGCCAGCGCACCTATGGAGACATGCCAGGGCGAGCCGACCGTTTTGTATGCAATGATGGAGGCGGCAGCGCTGGCGACGACCACCGGCAGCCACAGCGGCCGCTTGCGGAAGCTCATGACCAGGCCGAGAAAATAGATCGGCAGCAGGAAGTCGATGCCCAGCGCGTGGGTGTCGGGAATAAGCTTGCCGAACATCGCGCCGAGCGCGCTTTCGATCACCCAGAACACATAGACCGGCAGCCCAAGCCCCATATACCAGGTAAACCCGACGGTATCGCCGGCCTCCGCCTTGCGCTCGGCCACCGCGAACTGCGGATCGGTGAGCACGAAGTAGCCTATCGCCTGCTGGATCAGCGGCCAATGCGCGATGCGCCGGCCGATACCGGCCGAATAGAGGACATGGCGAAAATTCACCGCAAAGATCGAAAGCACGATCAGCCACGGCGCGACATGCTGGCCGAACAGCTCGATGCCGACCATCTGGCTGGCGCCGCCGAACACCGTTGCGCTCATCAGGAACGCTTCGAGCACGGAAAACCCGTTGTCGACCGCGAGCGCCCCGAACAGCAACGCAAACGGCGCCGACGCCACCACGACGGGCATGCTGAGCCGCACGCCGTCCCAGAAATCGCTTTTCGCACTGTTTTCGGAGATTGCTTCCGCCGACATCGACCGCTCCTCGGGAAGCGCCTATGTAGGGAGGGCGGCGCGGCTTGTCACACCAATTCGCTTGAGGCAAACGATCAGCGGAAATGACAGCTGAAGGTCGCGCAAACGCGCTTCCGTGCCTAGCGCGGCGAAGCCTTGCCTTCGATCGCCCTGCCCCAGTCAAGCAACGGTTTTGCCCGCATGAAGAAGTCGACGAGTTCGTCGACCAATCCAGCTCCGTAGATATCCGCCGGCTCGATTGCGTGCCGGACGGCAAAATGCCGGTTGCGGATCGCGGCAGCGAGATCGGGCTCGGCGATATGCTCGAAGCCGCGCGGCGTGCGCTTCATGCAGCCGTCCGGGTCGAATTCGAGGCCGTTCTTCTTCAGCGCCGCAACGAGGGTACGGAATTCAGCGGGCCGCTTCGCGATCGCGTTGCGCAGCGCCAGCAATAGCTCCGGTCCAGGCTGCCACCAGGCAACGGCGGCAAAGCAGCGCTCCAGCCCGATATGGACGTAAAACACGCCCTGTTCCATCTTGGTGCCGTCAGGCGAAAGGATCGCCGACAAATGCCGGTTATAAGGCCGTTTGTCCTTGGCGAAACGCACGTCGCGATTAATCCGGAACAGCGACTTCTTGCGGTCGCCGCGCAGGCCGAGCCCCGCGGCCGTGAAGCGCTCGGAGAGCGTCTCGACCAGATCGCCGAAGGGATCGCGCAGGTCGCGTTCGAAAAGGTCGCGGTTCTCTAAAAACCACTCCCGGCTCTGATGAAAATCCAGCGCCTTGAGGAAGGGAATGGCCTTTTGCCCAAAACCGTTGAACGCAGCCGCCATCACCCGCCCTTGCCAATCCGCTGCAGCCAGGTGTCCTCGTCGATCACCTCGATGCCGAATTTGGTCGCATCCTTCAGCTTGGAACCGGCGCCTGGCCCTGCCACCAGAAGATCGGTCTTCGCGGAAACCGAGCCGGCGACCTTCGCGCCGAGACGTTCGGCCATCGCCTTGGCCTCCGGGCGCGTCATCTTTTCCAGCGTGCCTGTAAACACGATTGTCTTGCCGGCGACCGCACTATCGGCTGAGACGTTCACAATGTACGGCTTCGGGTGGACCTGTGTGAGCAGCGCTTCAAGTACGGCGTCGTTGCGTTCATTGCCGAAGAAATCGCGAAGGGCGCCTATCACCGTATCGCCGATGCCGTTGATCGAAGGAAAAACGGTGTGTGGATCGGCTGCCGCTGCTGTCTCCTTGCCAATGCGGATCAACTCCTCGATCGTCGAGAAGGTTCGGGCGAGCACAGCGGCCGTCGTTTCGCCGATATGGCGGATGCCCAGCGCAAAGATGAAGCGATCAAGTTCGGGTTCGCGGCGGGCGTCGATGGCAGCGAAGAGCTTGTCGAGGCCGTCATAGTTGCGTTCCTCGACGCTGCGTACATTCTTGCGCGTTTTGCCCGATGCGGCCTCGCGCTGCCTGGCCTGCTCCTCCCGTCGCTCCGCCAGCGCCTTGGTGACGGCGGGACGGCGGTCCCGGAGGGTGAAGATATCGGCGGCAGTCTTGACCAACCCGGCATTGAAGAACAGGTCTATGTTTTCAGCGCCCAGGCCTTCGATATCCATGGCGCCGCGCGACACAAAGTGGCGTAATCCTTCCACGGCCTGCGCGGGGCAGATCAGCTCGCCGGTGCACCGTCGGCGGGAATCCTCCTTGCCGGTCTTCTCGTTGATCTCGCGCGTTGCGGGTGAGCCGCAGATCGGACATTTGTGCGGGAATTCGTAGGGCACGGCATCAGTCGGCCGCTTGTCGGCGACGACACTCACGATTTGCGGAATGACGTCCCCTGCCCGCTGGATGACCACCGTGTCGCCGATACGCACGTCATAGCCGTCGCGGATCGGCTGGCCGTTGCTGTCCAGACCCTTGATGTAATCTTCGTTGTGAAGCGTGACATTTTCGACCACGACGCCGCCGACCGTGACGGGTGCAAGCCGGGCAACGGGCGCCAGCGTACCGGTACGGCCCACCTGAATGTCGATCCTGAGCACGGTTGTCATCGCCTGTTCGGCTGGAAATTTGTGGGCAATGGCCCAGCGTGGTTCGCCAGTGACGAAACCCCATCTGCGCTGCAATTCCAGCTGGTCGACCTTGTAGACGACGCCGTCGATGTCGTAGCCCAGCGATGAGCGCTGGGTCTCGATTAGGTGATAGTGCGCGACCAGTTCCTCGACCGATCTTGCCCGGACCATCAGCGGGCTGACCTTGAATCCCCACTCCGCGAATTTTTGCACGGAATCGTATTGGGTCGGAGCTGGATCCTTTGAAGTATAGCCCCAGGCGTAAGCAAAGAATTTAAGGTTGCGGCTGGCGGTAACTAACGGGTCCTTTTGGCGGAGCGACCCGGCCGCCGTGTTACGCGGATTGACGTAATCCTGGCCGCCTATCGCCGCCGAACGTTGCTTCAGCGCCTCGAATTCCGCGTAGGTCATATAGACCTCACCGCGTATTTCGATGACCTCGGGCCAGTCCGATCCCTTCAAGGTCTTGGGAATATCGGCGATGGTCTTGATATTGGCGGTGATGTCCTCGCCGACGACGCCGTCGCCGCGCGTTGCTCCCTGCACGAACACACCGCCTTCATACCGCAGGGAAGCCGATAGCCCGTCGATCTTCGGCTCCGCCGTGAAGGCGATGTTCAGATCCTTGTCGCGGTCAAAGAATCGCCGGCCCCGTTCTATGAAGTCCGCGACGTCCTGGTCGGTATAGGCCTTGGCAAGGCTGAGCATCGGCACCGCGTGGCGCACCTTGGCAAAACCTTCGGCCGGCGGGGCGCCGACCCTGCGTGAGGGCGAATCCTCACGCACAAGATGCGGGAACTGCTGCTCGATGGCGAGGTTGCGCCGGGTCAGCGCGTCATATTCCGCATCCGTGATTATCGGCGCGTCCTCGCCATGGTAGCGCCGGTCGTGCTCGGCGATCTCCTGCGCCAACCGCTTCAACTCGCTTGCCGCCTCGCTTTCGCTGAGCGACTCGACTGGTTTTTCGTCCATGCACTGCTCCCTCCACGGTGGCGCGACACAATAGAACAGGATTCTCTCACGAGGGAGAGACCAGGCACGGAAAATCATTCCTGAACAGCAGGATGGCGCCAGACCCTGACTCAGGTCGCGAGCGCCGGAAACGAACTCGCCTGGAGCAATTCCAGGAAAAAGTGTGAAACGGTTTCCGTCCGGAATTGCGCAAACAAAGAGGTAGAGCGGTTCGGCGTTTCCGTGAAACGATGAAACGCTCTAGGCTGCCGCGGTGTTCTCCCGTAGCAGCCGCTCGGCCGCCGCGCGCGCCTCGTCGGTGATGGTGGCACCGGCGAGCATGCGTGCGATCTCTTCCTGCCGCGCCGCCCGGTCCATCTCGGCGATGCCGGTCGAGACCCGGTCGGCCCCGCCTGATTTGGAGATCAGGAAATGCGTCGCCGCGCGCGCCGCCACTTGTGGTGCATGCGTGACCGAAAGCACCTGCACGCGTTTTGCCAGCCGCGCCAGCCGCTGGCCGATGGCGTCGGCAACCGCACCGCCGACGCCGGTGTCGATTTCGTCGAAGACCAAGGTCGGCGCCGAGCCCCGGTCAGCGAGTGCTACCTTCAACGCCAGCAGGAAGCGCGAAAGCTCGCCGCCGGAAGCGACTTTCATCATTGGGCCGGGCCTGGTGCCGGGATTGGTGCGCACCCAGAACTCGACCTGGTCGATGCCTTCTTCCATGCGGCTCTCGGCATCGCTTGCGATCTCGACGATGAATTCGGCCCGTTCGAGCTTCAGCGCCGGCAGTTCGGCCATTACCGCCTTGGTCAGCCCGACGGCCGCCGCATGGCGAAGCGACGACAGCTGGGCCGCCGTAGTGTCATAGGCCTGGCGCGCCGCCGCAGCCTGTTTCTCCAGCGCCTGCAGGCGCTCCTCGCCGGCGTCGAGATCGGCAAGATCGGCCGCCATGGTGTCACGCAATTGCGCCAGGTCGTCGACGGCGACGCTGTGCTTGCGCGAGGCGGCACGCAGCGAAAACAGCCGCTCCTCGGCTTTCTCCAGCCGCTGCGGATCATATTCGGTGGCGCGCAGTGCGGCTTCGACGCCCGACTGCGCCGCGTCGAGCGACAGCATCGCCTCGTCGAGCGATTTGACGACATCCTCGAGCAAGCCGGGCGCTTCGGTCACCTTGCGCTGCAGCCGCCTGAGCAGGCTGGCCAGTTGCGGCAAGGGCGAGGACGGACCCGAGAGCACATCCTGGGCATCGTGGACTTCCGAGGCGATCTTTTCCGCCCGCATCATCGCGGCGCGCAGTTCGGCGAGCTCGGTCTCTTCGCCCGGTTGCGGATCGAGCCTGGTCAATTCGGCGACCGCCGCACGCAGATAATCGGCCTCACGGGCAGCTGCTTCGACTTTGGCCCGGTGCCGTGAAAATTCCTGCTCGCAGGTACGCCAATGCCGCCACGCCTCGCCGGTTGCCCGAGCAGCGCCGAGATGGCCGCCGAAACTGTCGAGCAACTCGCGATGGGCGCCGGGATCGACCAAAGCGCGCTCGTCATGCTGGCCGTGGATCTCGACCAGCGCACGGCCGATGTCGCGCATCAGCGTCACGCTGGACGGCTGGTCGTTGACGAACACGCGCGTGCGGCCGTCAGCCGTCTGGACGCGGCGCAGGATGATTTCGCCGTCGTCCTCGATGGCATTCTCGGCAAGCAACATGCGAGCCGCGTGGTTGCGCGGCACGTCGAACACGGCGATGATCTGGCCTTGTGCCGCGCCATGCCGCACCAGCGAAGCATCGCCGCGGGCGCCAAGCGCCAGCGACAAGGCGTCGAGCAGGATGGACTTTCCGGCGCCGGTTTCGCCGGTAAGCACCGAAAGGCCGGACGAGAAGTCGATGTCCAGCTTCTCGATCAGAACGATATCGCGGATCGACAGCCTGGAGAGCATGGTAACGCGCCGCTCAGGCGCCGGTGATCAGCTTCCCGGCCTTGGAGATCCACGATCCGGCATTCTCGCGCGGCTCGAGCCCACCACTCTGCAGGAGCTTGTAGGAGTCCTTGTACCACTGGCTGTCGGGATAGTTGGTGCCGAGCACGGCCGCAGCGGTCTGCGCTTCCGACGTCAGCCCCATCGCATAGTAGCTCTCGGTCAGACGCGCCAGCGCCTCCTCGACATGGCGTGTGTTGGAATAGTTCTCCACCACGTTGCGGAACCGTTTGACGGCTGCGATGTATTCGCGGCGCTCGAGATAATAGCGGCCGATCTGCATCTCTTTGCCGGCGAGCTGATCGTTGGCGAAGCGGATCTTCTCCTTGGCGTCGTCGGCATATTCGGACGTGGGCCAGCGCGTCACGAGGTCCTGCATCGTCTGCACGGTAAGACGCGCTTCCTTCTGGTCCTGGGTGACGTCCTTGATCTGACGGTAGTAGCTCAGCCCGATAATGTACTGGGCATAGGCTGCATCGTCGGTCGACGGGTAGAGGGTCAGGTAGCGCTTGGCCGAACCGATCGCCTCGTCGTAATTGCCCTGTCGGTAGTCGGCAAAGGCACCCATCACCATCGATTTGCGGGCGAATTCGGAATAGGGATGCTGGCGGTCGACGGCATCGAACTTGCGGCTTGCCTCCTGCAGTCGCCCGGCATTCAGATTGGCGAGACCCTGATTGTAGAGCACGTCGGCCGGCTCGGTCTGATCGACATAGGTCGATAGATCGACGTCCTTCTCGGACGACATGCAGGCCGACAGAAACAGCGATGGAACGACCACCGAAAGCGCCAGGAAAACAGCCCGCCGCAGCGCCTTCGATTGACCAACTCGCTTGAAAAACATGTTTGGATTCCGCCCTTTCGGCGTCATTTCAGTCGACGGCAGCAGCCATAAACCATAATTGCCTTGCCCGGCAACGCTATCCCCGGCCAATCGCACATTTTTGTGGCGGTTTGGCGCCACCTGGAAAGCTGTGTAATTTGGCCGGCCGGTGATGCATCCATGCAACACAGCTTGACCGCAATGTGGCCGCAAGACCTTAGGAATCAGATCATCCAGGGCGCATAGAGGGGTGCGTTGACGGCGCTCATCTCGGCGGTACGCCCGCGCTCGCGGCGCGTCGTCTCAACGATCTCGAAAGCCGAACGGTCCGACAAGAGACGGCGCAGCGCAGCTGCGTTCAACCTGTGGCCGCCACGATAGGAGCGGAAGCAGCCGATGAACCGGGCACCGGCGAGCGCCAGGTCGCCCATCGCATCCATCGTCTTGTGGCGCGCGAACTCGTTGGGATAGCGCAGGCCTCCCATGTTGATCACGCGGTTGTCGTCGCCGATCACCAGGGAGTTTTCCAAAGACGAGCCGAGCGCATAGCCGGCCGCCCACAGCCGCTCGACGTCCTTCATGAAACCGAAAGTGCGGGCCCGCGCGACGTCGCGGCGGAAAATGTCGGCGTTCATGTCGGATGCAAAAAGCTGGCGCCCGATCGCCGGGCTTTCGAAATCGATCTCGATCTCGAAGCGCGTGCCGTCATAGGGCCTGAACTCCGCCCAGCAGGCGCCGTTCTCGATGCGAACCGGCTTGACCACCCTGATGTAGCGACGCTTGACCGGCAGCGTTTCGATGCCTGCCTGGTCAATGGCCTCGACGAACATCACTGCGCTGCCGTCGAGGATAGGCACCTCATGGCCGTCGATTTCGATGACGAGATTGTCGATTCCAAGCCCGAAAAGCGTCGCCATCAGATGCTCGACCGTGGCAATGTGCTCGCCTTGCGGATCGCCAAGCATGGTGCAGAGATCGGTGGCGCCGACCTCGGAGACGAGCGCGCGAAATTCGTGGCTTCCGCTCGCATTCGAAAGCTGGAAGACGACACCCGTATCGGCATCCGCCGGCAGGAAATGGACGGTGACCGAATTGCCACTGTGAACGCCGATGCCAGTCAGCGTCGCGCGCGATTTAAGTGTCGTCTGATAGTCGTGCAAAACAATCCCCATAGCCCTTGCTGCCTAGGTCCGCTTCATCTGCCCTGAGGGCGCGGCTCTTGATTGATCGGCAGGCAGGGCCACTTCCCCGAGACTCCCAGCAAACCGACTTTGGTCGGTGGCGAAGATAATGATCCCGCAGGGAGACTCCAAATCACGGTTTCTTACTCTTTGTAACTGCGGTCCAGCGCGGGATTGCCCCATAAGTCCTTGTTTTACAATCACTTTTAAAGTTTACAGGCGAACAGTTTCCTGCTCGCCTGTTAATAACTGTTACGAACCGTTAACAGATCAATTGGCCTGTCGGCGCAGGAAGGCGGGAATCTCCAACTGATCGTCTTCCTGGACAGCCCGGCTCTGCGGCGTCAGGCGGCCCTGCTCGTCCAGTTGGCCGCGGCGCGGCGCGTAAAGCTGCGGATCCTGGCTGGCTAGGCGGCGCACTTCGGCCGGCGCCTGGCGCAGTTTCGGTTCGCGCGGCTGCGCCGGCTGCAGCCGTGCAGGCTCCTCTTCGCGGCGGGTCAGACCGTTGGTCAGGCGCTTGAGCAACCCCATCGGGCCGCTGTTCTCGTGGTCGGCCGGGCGGATCTTGGCTTCCACTTCGGCCTTCACCTGCGGCGGGAAATCCTCGACCCGCGGCATGCGCTGGGGCGCTGCGGCAACCGGCTGCGGCATTTCACGATGCGGAGCCGGCTGCATCGCTTGCTGAACCACTGGCTGCATCATCGGCTGCGGCTGAGCCGGTGGCGCCTGGAAGATCTTGCTCTGCGGGCGGAAGTCTTCCGCATGGGCGACCGGTGCCGGGCGGGCCTGCGCCATCGCTGCCGCATTCGCCTCGGCGAGCTGAATGGCCTCGGCGACCGGATCGGCAGCACGTGGTTCATAGATCGGCTGCTGGACAGGCGCCGGGCGCATTTCCGTGACCTGGGCCGCCGGGCGGCTGACCGGCTTCGGCGGAGCCGCACGGATGGCGATCGGCGCGGCAGCGATTTCGGCCGCCGATTTGTCGATGCCGGTGGCGACCACCGACACGCGGATAACGCCTTCGAGTTCCTCGTCGAAGGTGGCGCCCAGAATGATGTTGGCGTCCTGGTCGACCTCTTCGCGAATGCGGGTTGCCGCCTCATCGACTTCGAACAGGGTCAGGTCGCGGCCGCCGGTGATCGAGATCAGCAGGCCCTTGGCGCCCTTCATCGAGGTCTCGTCGAGCAGCGGGTTGGCGATGGCGGCTTCCGCCGCGGCCATTGCGCGGCCCTCGCCCGAAGCCTCGCCGGTTCCCATCATCGCCTTGCCCATTTCGCGCATGACCGAGCGGACGTCGGCGAAGTCGAGATTGATCAGGCCTTCCTTGACCATCAGGTCGGTAATGCAGGCAACGCCCGAATAGAGCACCTGGTCGGCCATCGCGAAGGCATCGGCGAAGGTGGTCTTGTCGTTCGCCAGCCGGAACAGGTTCTGGTTGGGAATGACGATCAGGGTATCGACGCATTTCTGCAGTTCCTCGATACCCATGTCGGCCGTCTTCATGCGGCGCTGGCCTTCGAAGTGGAACGGCTTGGTGACGACGCCGACGGTGAGGATACCCTTTTCGCGGGCAGCGCGGGCAACGACGGGAGCCGCCCCGGTGCCGGTGCCGCCGCCCATGCCGGCAGTGACGAAGCACATATGCGTGTTGGAGAGATGATCGATGATCTCGTCGATGCATTCCTCCGCCGCCGCGCGCCCGACTTCAGGCTGCGATCCGGCGCCGAGACCTTCGGTGACATGCGCGCCGAGCTGGATCAGCCGCTCGGCCTTCGACATCGTCAGTGCCTGCGCGTCGGTGTTGGCCACCACGAACTCGACGCCGCGCAAGCCGGCGGTGATCATGTTGTTGACGGCATTGCCGCCGCCGCCGCCGACACCGAACACGGTGATGCGCGGCTTGAGCTCGGTGATGTCCGGCTTCTGCAGATTGATGGTCATTGTCTCCGTCCTTTGCCTTTCCCGCCGCTTCGCCGCCGCGGCCGCCTATGGGGCTGTCCCCGTCAAAATTAAAAACTGTCTCTCAACCACTGACTCATTCGATGCAGTTTTCCGCCTGTTCCGGTCATCCGAAGACCGGAAATTCCCTTCGCCGGCCGGCTCTCGAAGCTCGCCATCTGTGGATAGATCAGAAGTCCGACCGGGGTCGAGAAAGCCGGCCCCTTGGCCGCCTCGGGCAAGCCTGCCACGCCAAGCGGGCGTCCGATGCGCACATTGCGGCCGAGAATGCGGCGTGCTGCTTCTGGCAGGCCGGCAAGCTGGCTGGCACCGCCGGTCAGCACCACGCGCTTGCCGACGGCGTTGCCGTAGCCGGATTTGTTCAGCCGGTCGCGCAACAATTCCAGCGTCTCGTCGATGCGGGCGCGGATGATGCGCGTCATCACCGAGCGCGGTATCTGCAACGGCACCTCGCCGTCCTCGCCGATCGGATGGATGGAAACCAGGTCGCGGTCGTCGGCACTGCCAGGCAGCGCCGAGCCATGCATCACTTTCAGCCTTTCGGCGGCATCGAGCGAGGTCGACAGGCCCTTGGCCATATCCAGCGTGACGTGGTTGCCGCCGATCGCGATGGCATCGCCATGGACGAACTTGCCTTCCGAAAACACCGAGATCGTCGTCGTGCCGCCGCCCATGTCGATGCAGGCCGCGCCCATTTCGAGCTCGTCGTCGACCAGCGCAGCAAGCCCACTGGCATAGGGCGTCGCCACCATGCGTTCAACCGACAGATGCGAGCGGTTGATGCAGAGCTCCAGATTGCGCAAGGGCGCTGCGTCGCCTGTCAGCACGTGCATGTCGACCCCAAGCTGGTCGCCAACCATGCCGCGCGGATCGCGCACACCGCGCTCGGCATCCAGCGAAAAGGCTACGGGAAGCGAATGGATCACCTCGCGCTCGGCCCGCAACGCCTGCTTGGCGCCGGCGGCAAGCACGCGCTTGATGTCGGCCTCGTCGGCCTCATGGCCGCCGAGATTGATGGTGGCCGAAAAAGCCTCGCTCTTCAGCCGGCCGGCAGTCATGTTGACGATCAGCGAATCGACCGTCAGTCCCGCCATGCGTTCGGCGGCGTCGACGGCAAGACGGATGGCGTGCTCGGCACGGTCGAGATCGATGACGACGCCCGATTTCACGCCTTGCGATTTCTGGTGGCCGATGCCGATCACCTGGACGCGATGCGAGCGTCCGCGCAGCAGCTTGCCATCGTCGCGCGGCTTGAGTTTGGCCACCACGCAGCAGACCTTGCTGGAGCCGACATCCAGCACCGTCAGGATGCCGGACCGGCGCGACGAGGCATCGCTATTGCCGCCAAGCCAGCTCATATCTTCGTCTCCGGCTTGCGCTTCAGCATCTTGGGCTTTTCGTCGAGCGCGGCTTGGCGCTGTGTCGCCGCTTCCGGCGTCAACTGGACGACCAGACGATCGGAAAGGCGCATGTCGACGGCGGCGATGTCGCGCGTCAAAAGCCCGTTCTCGTGATCCATCCTGACCAGGTCGGCAATCGCCTGATCCTCACCGTCTTCGGGAAGCTTGATCGTGATGCCGTTTTCAAGCTTGAGATCCCAGCGCCGCTCGCCAATGCGGATATAGCCCTTGATCCGCGCGGCGAGCTCCGGATAATTCTTGATCTTGGCTAGGAAATCCGGCGCTGTGGCCGGTGCGCCGGTGCCGATGATCAGCGGCAGCAATATCTGCTTGCCGCCGGAGAACGGCGCAATGACGGTGCCGGATTTCTCGATGACCGAAAGCGCGCTGCCTTGCTGCCACAGCGCGAACGGCTCGCGCTCCTCGACGCGCACTTCCAGCGTATGCGGGTAGACCTTGCGCACTGCCGCGGCTTCGACCCAGGGTAGCGTGGTGATGCGTTCGCGCGCGGCTTCGGCATCGAAACCGATCAGCGAGGTCCAGCCGTCGAGTTCCAGCCTGTCGAGAATATCGATCTCGGACGTTTCGCGGTTGCCGACGACCTTGACCTGGTCGACCGCAAAGCCGGTGCGGGCGGTGACACTCTGGACGATGGCGTCGGAATATCCGCCGAGATAGGCGCCATAGGCACTGCTCGAAACAAGCAGTGCCGCCGACAGCATGGCAGCGCAATAGGGCGGCGCTTCGAAGTCGCCTTCGCCGAGGCGCGCCAGCACGCGCACCGGCCGGCGGAGCAGGCGCGGCAGCACGAAATGGTCGAACGACAACGGCATGCCGAACAGCGCCGGCCCGGCCGCGCCCTTCCCCTTGCCCTGTCCCCACTTCAACGCAGACACGAAGCGTCCTCCACCATCCAACTCAACAAATCGCCAAACGAGTGTCCCGCTTGCGCGGCGATTTCCGGCACCAAAGACGTCGGCGTCATGCCCGGCTGGGTGTTGACCTCGAGCCAGACAATTTCGCCGTTTTCGGAGTGACGATCGTCATAACGGAAGTCCGACCGGGAAACGCCCCGACAGCCGATAGCTTGGTGAGCCTTGAGCGTCAGTGTCTGTATTTTTTGGTAAATATTCGGTGAAAGTTTTGCCGGGCATTCGTGTTTTGATCCTCCCGCGACGTATTTTGAATCATAGTCGTAGAAGGAATGGCCGGTCGGGATGATCTCGCAGACACCGAGCGCCACATCGCCCATCACCGCGCACGTCAATTCCCGCCCGTGCACATAACGCTCGACCATCACCGTATCGCCATATCTCCACTCGGACGAGCCGATGATCTGCGGCGGATGCGACTGGCCTTCATGGACGATGACGACACCGAAGCTTGACCCTTCGTTGACCGGCTTGACGACATAGGGCGGCTTCATCGGGTGCTTGTTCTGGATGGCGAAGCGATTGGCCACCTTCGATTCCGCCACCGGAATGCCCCCCGCCTTGGCGACCTTCTTGGCTTGTTCCTTGTTCATCGCGAGCGCCGAGGCAAGCACGCCGGAATGGGTGTACGGAATGGCGAGGTACTCGAGGATACCCTGGATGGTGCCGTCCTCGCCGAAGGGGCCGTGCAGCGCATTGAAGACGACGTCAGGCTTGAGCGCGCTGAGCACCGAGCCGATATCGCGCGAGACGTCGACGCGGGTGACCTGGTAGCCCTCTCCCTCGAGCGCATCGGCGCAGGCCTTACCCGACGACAGGGACACGGGCCGCTCGGACGAGAATCCCCCCAGAAGGACGGCCACATGCTTGCTTGTCATTCCCCGTCATTTCCTCTCACAGCAGGCCTGCACCATCGCGCATGCCCCGAAAAGCATCGCGCACTCAAATGCGCCCGAGCAACTTCGCTCCCGTGTTTCCGCAACATTGAGTCCGAGTCTCCCGGCAGGTTGCCCCCCAGACGGAAACGCGAGTAACGCGTCGAAACGACTCAAATCAGGAAACGCTTCAGGGCAGAGAATCAGAGAGTTGATTCGCTGGCAAGTGCTTACGATTCCGATGGATTCACTTTCCGCAAAAACGGCAGCAAAATGTGAATTCATGAGTCCGAAAGGCAACGGCGGTCAGCTTGCCTAAAGCAACTGCCCGAGAAATTCCTGGACGGCATGGCCCGGCCGAAAATTACCGATGCGCTTGATCTCCCACTGCAGCCGGATGCCTGATCTTTCGAGCACGCGCGCACGCACCGTCTCACCGAGATATTCAAGCTCGTAGCCCGTGGCCGTTCCGGTGTTGATCATGAAGTTGCAATGCATCGGCGACATCTGCGCCCCGCCGACCATCAGGCCGCGGCAGCCGGCCTTGTCGATCTCCTTCCAGGCGGAGGTGCCCTCAGGATTCTTGAAGGTAGAGCCACCGGTCTTTTCGCGGATCGGCTGCACGGTCTCGCGATGGTTCTGGACAGCATCCATCGCGGCCTTGATCGCCGCCTTGTCCTCAGGAATGCCTTCGAGCAGCGCCGACGTGAAGATCAGCCCGGACGGCGCCGCTGAATGGCGATAGGCATAGCCCATATCGGCATTGCTCAGCGTATGAACATTGCCCTTGCGGTCGAGTGCCCGTACCTCGACCACGCGCTCGCGCGTCTCGACGCCATTGGCGCCGGCGTTCATCCTCAGCGCTCCGCCAATGGCGCCGGGAATGCCGTGGTAGAAATGAAAGCCACCGATGCCGGCCTCGTAGGCAACGGCCGCAAGGCGCTTGTCGGGTGTCGCGGCACCCGCCTTGATCGTGGTCGGCGCAATCACTTCGGTCTCGCCAAAGCCTTTGGCCGAAAGCCGGATGACAAAGCCCGCAATGCCGCCGTCACGGACAAGCAAGTTCGAGCCGACGCCGACGATGGTCAGCGGAATTTCCTCCGGCACCGCCTTCAGGAACGTGGCAAGATCGTCCTCGTCGGCCGGCTGGAACAATGCGTCCGCCAGCCCGCCGGCTCGAAACCAGGTGATCTTGTCCATCTCGGCATTGGGCGTGATGCGGCCGCGCAGTCCGGCAAGCCGGTCGCCAAGCTTCTCGATCAACGCCTGGCCGCGCATCATGAGATGGTCCCGCCGAGTTCCTTGGGCAGCGCATAGGCCCATTGGGTGATGTTGCCGGCGCCGAGGAAGACGACGAAATCGCCCGGCTTCGCCACCTCGCGCACGATCGGCGCAATCGCCGCTGGACCTTCGATGTAGCGTGCGTCGCGATGGCCGCCGGAGCGGATGCGCGACACCAGTGCGTCGGACGTGACGCCGTCGATCGGTTCCTCACCGGCCGCATAGACGGGCGCCACCATTACCGTATCGGCGTCGTTGAAGCAGACGGAAAACTCGTCGAACAGATCGCGCAGCCGGGTGAAGCGATGCGGTTGGGTAACGGCGATGATGCGACCCTTGGTAGCGCTGCGCGCAGCCTTCAGTACCGCCGTGATCTCGACCGGATGATGACCGTAATCGTCGAACATATCGACACCGTTCCACGAACCGGTATGGGTGAAGCGCCGCTTGACGCCCGCGAAAGAAGACAGGCCCTTCTTGATTGCCTCAGCCGAAAGGCCGAGCTCATGCGCGACGGCAATCGCCGCCGTCGCATTGGAGACATTGTGGCGCCCGGGCATGGGCAGCCGCAGGCCTGATATCGTTATCTGGCCGTGCGTCTTGCGGTCGCGGATCACCACGTCGAATTCCGAGGTCGGGCCGTCCATGCGGTGATTGGTGAAGCGCACGTCGGCCTGCGCATTTTCGCCATAGGTGATGACGCGCCGGTCCTCGATGCGGGCGACCAGCGCCTGCACCTCGGGATGGTCGGTGCACATCACACCAAAGCCGTAGAACGGCACATTCTCGACGAACTGACGAAACGCTTCGCGCACTTTGTCGAAGGAGCCGTAATGGTCGAGGTGCTCGGGGTCGATATTGGTGACGACGGCAATCTCGGCCGGCAGCTTGAGGAAGGTGCCGTCGCTCTCGTCGGCCTCGACCACCATCCATTCGCCGTCTCCCATGCGGGCATTGGTGCCATAGGCATTGATGATGCCGCCATTGATTACTGTCGGGTCGAGCCCGCCGGCTTCGAGTAGCGTCGCCACCATCGAAGTCGTCGTCGTCTTGCCATGCGTGCCGCCGATCGCCACCGCTTGGCGGAAACGCATCAGCTCTGCCAGCATCTCCGCGCGGCGGACAATGGGAAGCAATTTTTCCCGCGCGGCCTTCAGTTCCGGATTGGATTTCTTGATTGCGGTGGAGACGACGACCACTTCGGCCTCGCCGAGGTTCTCGGCCTGATGGCCGACGAAGCATTCGATGCCCTTGTCGCGCAGCCGCTGCACATTGGCGCTTTCGGCCTGGTCGGACCCTTGTACCTTGTAGCCGAGATTGTGCAGCACCTCGGCGATGCCGCTCATGCCGATGCCGCCAATGCCGATGAAATGCACGAGGCCGATCGTCTGCGGCATCTTCATGCGTGCGTCTCCTTCCTGAATTCCGAAACGGTTTTCCTGGACGCAATAGCCTCTGTCAGATCGGCGAGCAACCGCGCGGCATCCGGTTTTCCGGACGATTTCGCCGCCGCGGCCATTGTCGCCGCCTTGCCTGGATCATCCATCAGCCCGCCGACAAGCACGGCGATCCGCTCCGCCGAAAGCGTGGATTGCGGATGCACCTCGGCGCCGCCCGCTGCCGCAAGGGCCGCCGCATTCGCCGCCTGGTCGTGGTCGAGCGCGTGCGGATAAGGCACCAGCAGCGCCGGCCGGCCGATCACCGCGATTTCCGATACGGTCGATGCGCCGGAGCGCGACATCACCAGATGCGCCGCCGCCAGCCGCGCCGCCATGTCGGTGAAGAAGGGCGACACCTCGGCCTCGATGTCAAGCGTGGCATAGGCCGCTTTCACCCGCGCCACATCGTCGGCGCGCGCCTGCTGGGTGATCGCCAGCCGCCTGCGCTGTACATCGGAAAGCCGGGCGATCGCCGCCGGCACCGCATCGGAAAAGAACTGCGCGCCTTGGCTGCCGCCAAACACCAGAAATCGGAACGGCTCTTCACCGGCCGATGCGGCATAAGGCGTCTTCGCCGCTTCCAGCACTTGCGGCCTGACCGGATTGCCGGTGGTCACCGTCTTGACGCCTGTAGCACTTGTGTCTTCCGGTAGGAAACCACCGGCAATAGCGTCGACGCGGCCGGCGAGCGCCCGGTTGGCACGGCCCATCACCGCGTTCTGCTCGTGGATCAGCGTCGGCACCTTGCGCCGGGTCGCGGCATAGAGCGGCGGCAGCGTCGGATAGCCGCCGAAGCCGACCACGATGGCGGGCTTGACGCTGGCGATGACGGCCGATGCCTGCCGCACCCCGCGCCAGATTTTCCAAAATGCGGCGAGCACGGCAAAAGGATTTTTCGACCCCATCGTCGCCGACTGGATCGGATGGATGGCGGCCGCCGGGAACTGCCCGGCAAAGCGCTCGGCGCGTTCGTCCGTCGCCAGGTGCACCGCCCAGCCGCGCCCGGTCAGTTCGTGCGCCAGTGCCTCGGCCGGGAACAGATGTCCGCCCGTTCCGCCCGCCGCCAGAAGGATGACCCCCTTGGCCATCTCACTCCGCCGGCATCGCACGCGGCGACGGCATGAAGCCCAGCTGCTTGCGCTTTTCCGGGCGCTTGCGCGTCAGCGCCAGCACCATGCCCATCGAGATGGCGATCGCGATCTGCGAGGAACCGCCGTAGGAAATGAACGGCAGCGTCATGCCCTTGGCGGGCATCAGCTGCAGATTGACGGCCATGTTGATGACCGACTGCAGGCCGAAGACCGTGACCAGGCCGCCAACCGCATAGCGTGTGAAATCGTCCTGCTCCTTCAGTGCCGTGTTGAGGCCGCGCAGCACGATGAACCCGAAGATGGACATGATGAAGAAGCACATGATCAGCCCGAATTCCTCGCCGGCGACCGAGAAGACGAAGTCGGCATGGCTGTCGGGGATGACCCGTTTGACGGTGCCCTCGCCCGGCCCGACGCCGAACCAGCCGCCATTGATCAGCGCCTCGCGGCCCATGTCGACCTGGAACGTGTCGCCCTCGCCGGTCATGAAGCGGTCGATACGGCCGGCAACGTGCGGGAACACTGTATAGGCGGCGAACACGCCGCCGACGCCTGCAGCACCCAGCGCGACGATCCACAGCCACGGCAATCCGGCCATGAAGAACATCACCCCCCAGGTGCCGAGCACCAGCATGGTCTGCCCAAGGTCAGGCTGCGCCACCAGCAGCGAGATGACCAGTGCAAGCAGCAACATGGCGAACAAATTGCCCGGAATGTCGGGCTGGCGCTTGTGCTCGGCGAACAGCCAGGCGCAGATGATGACGAAGGCCGGTTTCAGGAACTCGGACGGCTGGATCGACAGGCCGGCTAGCGACACCCAGCGCCGCGCGCCCTTCACCTCGACGCCGATATAGAGCACCGCCACCATCAGAAACAGCATGATGCACAACATGACCAGCGCCATGCGCCGGATCTGCCTGGATTCAAGGAACGAGACGGCCAGCATTACCCCAAGCGCCGGAATGGTGAAGATAATCTGGCGTGTCGCGAAGTGGAAACTGTCGAGCCCGATGCGCTCGGCCACCGCCGGGCTTGCGGCGAAGGACAAAACGATGCCGAGCCCCATCAGCGACAGGAACGCCGCCAGGAACCAGCGATCGATCGTCCACCACCAGGTCGCCACAGGGCTTTTGTCGAGACGGCTTTGCATTATCGTGTCCCTCCGATGGGCTTCACGCCATCAATGGCGGTTGCGGCTTGCCTGAACGCCTCGCCGCGGACTTCGAAATTCTTGAACTGGTCGAAACTGGCGCAGGCCGGCGACAGCAGCACCACTGCCTCGCCGCTACTATCCCTGGCCGCATCGCGGGCGGCGTGTTCGACTGCCGCCGCCAACGTGCCTGATATCTCGTAGGGCACCGCTTCGCCCAGCGTCGCCGAAAAGGCCGGTGCGGCTTCGCCGATCAGATAGGCCTTGGCGATGCGCGGGAAGAAGCCGCGTAACGGCTCGATGCCGCCCTCTTTCGGCAGGCCGCCGGCAATCCAGTAGATACGCGCAAAGCTCGACAGCGCCGGTGCAGCGGCATCGGCATTGGTCGCCTTGGAATCGTTGACGAACAGCACATGCCCTTTGCGGCCGACCTGCTCCATGCGGTGCGCCAGCCCAGGGAAACTCTCCAGTCCGGATTGGATCTCGCCGAGCTCGAGCCCGACCTTGAGGCAGGCGGCGGCGGCGGCCAGCGCGTTCTGCGAATTGTGCTGGCCGCGCAACGAGCCGATGCCTTCGAGGAAGGCGACACGGCTGTAGCGGCCGTGCACGGCTTCCATTAAGTTGGTGCCGTCAGCGAAATAACCGTCGGTCAGCGGCAGGCGCTTGGAGATGCGGATGACCTGCCGGCCGGCCCGCTCCAGCCGATCGGCGATCTGGGCGCACCAGGAATCGTCGACACCGATGATTGCCGTCTCGCTGCCGGCCACCAGCCGCTCCTTGATCGAGGCGTAGTGTTGCATCGTGCCATGGCGGTCGAGATGGTCCGGCGTCAGGTTGAGCAGCACACCGGCCGTCGGATTGATCGAAGGGGCAAGATCGATCTGGTAGGAAGAGCACTCAACCACATAGTGCCGTTCAGGCTGCGGCGGATCGAGCGTCATCACCGCGCGGCCGATATTGCCGCCCATCTGCGTGTCGCGCCCAGCCGATTTTAGGATGTGCGCCGTCAGTGCCGTGGTCGTCGACTTGCCGTTGGTGCCGGTAATGGCAATGAAAGGTGCTGCCGGTGCCAGCAGCATCCGCTCGCGGCAGAAAAGCTCGATGTCGCCGATGATCTCCACGCCTGAGCCCCGCGCCAGCTCGACGGTCCAGTGCGGCTTGGGATGCGTCAGCGGCACGCCGGGCGACAGCACGAAGGCGGAAAACCTCGCCCAGTCCGCACCGCGCAGGTCCGCTGTCGTGATGCCGACCGCGCCGGCCTTGGCGACGCTATCGGGATTGTCGTCCCAGGCCAGCACATCCGCGCCGCCCTCGATCAGCGCGCGCGCCGTGGCAATCCCCGAGCCACCGAGCCCGAAGAGCGAAACGCGCTTGCCTGAAAAGGATGCGGCGGGGATCAAGCGGCCTCCTATCTGAGCTTCAGGGTCGACAGGCCGACCAGCGCCAGGATGACGGCGATGATCCAGAAGCGGATCACCACCTGGCTTTCGGTCCAGCCGAGCTTTTCGAAATGATGGTGGATCGGCGCCATCAGGAAGACGCGCTTGCCGGTCATCTTGAAGTAGCCGACCTGGATGATGACCGAGAATATCTCGACGACGAACAGGCCGCCGACGATGACCAGCACGATCTCGTGCTTGGTCGCCACCGCGACCGTGCCGATCAGCCCACCCAGCGCCAGCGAGCCGGTGTCGCCCATGAAGATCGCCGCCGGCGGCGCATTGAACCAGAGGAAACCGAGACCGGCGCCGATCACCGCTCCAAGGACCACCGCAAGTTCACCGGTGCCGGGCACGAAATGGATCTGCAGATATTCGGCGAACACCGCGTTGCCGGAGAGATAGGCGATGACGCCGAAGGATGCGGCTGCGATCATGATCGGCACGATCGCCAGCCCGTCGAGACCGTCGGTCAGGTTCACCGCATTGCCGGCGCCGACGATGACGAAGCACGAGAACGGGATGAAGAACCAGCCGAGATTGACGAGAAACTCCTTGGCGAAAGGGAATGTCAACGATGACGAGAACGGCGCCTGGCCGTTATGCATGATCACCCAGGCGGCGATGCCGGCGATGACGAATTCGAGCCCCAGCCGCGCCTTGCCGGAAAAGCCGAGATGCGATTGCTTGGTTACTTTGAGATAATCGTCGTAAAAGCCGATCGAGCCGAATCCCAGCGTCACCAGCAGGACCACCCAGACGTAGATGCTCGACAGGTTCGCCCACAGCAGCGACGAACCGACGATGCCGGACAGGATCATCAGTCCGCCCATTGTCGGCGTTCCCGCCTTCTTGAAATGCGTCTGCGGCCCGTCGGCACGGATCGGCTGGCCTTTGCCTTGCCGCAGCCGCAGCGAATTGATGATGGTCGGTCCGAAAATGAACACGATCAGTGCCGCTGTGATCAGCGCTCCGCCGGTGCGGAAGGTTATGTAGCGGAAGACGTTGAAGACCGAGATCTTGTCCGCAAATTCGACGAGCAGTGTTAGCATGCGCTTGCGTCCCCCGGACCGATCCTAGGTCTGTCTGCTGGTTGTGGCTTCCGCCGGAAACTTGCCGAGCAACGCCTCGACCAGCTTTGAAAAGCCTATGCCCTTCGACGATTTGATCATGACCACGTCGCCGGGCTTCAATTCCGATAGAAGAACCGGTTTCAGATCTTCCGCACCGGCGCGGTACTCCGTCCTGATCTCGCCGGGCAAAACGTCGGCCAGCGCCCGCATCTCCGGGCCGCCGAGAAAGACCGTGCGCGTGTCGGTGCCGACGATCAGACCGGCAAGCGCGGCATGCAATTTCGCCGAATGGCTGCCGAGCTCGAGCATATCACCGAGCACGGCAATGCGCCTGCCCTCGCCCGACACCGGCGTCGTGTTGAGCAGTGCCATTGCAGCGCTCATCGACGCCGGATTGGCGTTGTAGCTCTCGTCGATGAGCGTGATCGGCCCGTTGGGGTGACGCAACACATAGCGCTTGCCGCGTCCGCGTTCGGGCGAAAGATCGGCCAGCGCCTGCGCAACTCTGGTGACGTCGGCGCCGACCAGATGCGCGGCACCAAGCACCGCGAGCACGTTCTGCACCATATGGCGGCCCGGCGCGCCGATCCTGGCGACAATCTCGTGCCCGCCAATCTTGGCGGTGATGACCGAGTGATCGGCATTGAGCTCGCATTTGATCAGTTTGAAGGTCGCCCGGGCATTCTCGCCGAACCCGTAGACATGCTCGACGCCGGCCTCTTTGGCCATCTTCTCCAGCAGCTTCCAGCGCGCATCGTCGCGGTTGAGAAGGGCGGCGCCACCGGGCTCCAGTCCCTCGAAAACCTCTGCCTTGGCCTTGGCGATCTCGTCCAGGTTGCGGAAGAAGCCGAGGTGAGCCGCCGCGATCAACGTGACGATGGCGACATGCGGCCGGACCATCTTGACCAGAGGCCGGATCTCGTCGGGATGGTTCATGCCGATCTCGAAGACGGCATAGTCGCAATCCTGCGGCATGCGCGCCAGCGTCAGCGGCACGCCCCATTGATTGTTGAACGACTGGGCCGATGCATGCACCGTACCGACCGCGGAGAGAGCGTGGCGTAGCGCTTCCTTGGTGGTGGTCTTGCCCGCCGACCCGGTCACGGCAATCACCCTGGCCTTTGAGCGTGCGCGCGCGGCAACGCCGAGCTTTTCCAGAGCGACAAGCACGTCCTCCACGACGATCATCGGTGCCGTCAGCCGCCCCAGCGACGGCAGCTTGCCCTCGGCGACGACCAGCACGCCGGCGCCCGCCTTGATGGCGGCGGTGACGAAATCATGGCCGTCCATCGCCTCGCCCTTGATGGCGAAGAAAGCGTCTCCCGCCTGCAGGCTGCGGCTGTCGATGGAAATGCCGGCGATGCCTTCAGGCATCGGACCGAGCGGCCGGCCATCCATGGCGGCAACCAGCGCCTCGGAGGTCCACAGATAGCTCACGCTGCTTGCTCCCGCAGCGCCGAGCGAACCTCTTCATGATCGGAAAAATGCAGCGTCTCGGTGCCGATGGTCTGGCCTTCCTCATGGCCCTTGCCGGCCACGATCAGCGTGTCGCCAGCGTGAAGCATCCCGACCGCCTCGTGGATGGCCCTGCGCCGGTCGCCGATCTCGATGGCGCCAGGTGCGGCCTCCAGGATCGCGGCGCGGATCGTCTCGGGTACTTCCGAGCGGGGATTGTCGTCGGTGACGATGACGACATCGGCCAGCCTTGTGGCGATCTCGCCCATGATCGGCCGCTTGCCCCGGTCGCGGTCGCCGCCGCAACCGAATACGACGATGACGCGGCCGGTGGTAAAGGGGCGCACCGAAGCCAGCACGTTTTCCAGCGCATCCGGCTTATGAGCGTAGTCGACATAGACGGGCGCGCCGTTGGCGGCCGTCCCGACAAGGTCGAGCCGTCCCGGCGCGCCCTTCAATTTCTCCAGCGCCATCAACGCCTTGGCAACAGATGTTCCAGTCGAAATGGCGAGGCCGGCCGACACCAGCGCATTTGCAATCTGGAAGTCGCCGGCCAGCGGCAAGTCGACTTCATGGAGAACGCCGTCCGCTTCGACCTCGGCGCGCTGACGGTGGCGCTCGTGCTCGACCCGCTTCAGCCGCAGGAAATCGCCGTGCCGGCCGACCGTCAGCACATTCAGTCCCCCTGCCCGCGCCGCCTTGATCGTCGGCTCCGACCACGGGTCGTCGGCAAAGATGACCGCCGGCGCGCCCTTCGGCAGCAGCGCGTCGAACAGACGCAATTTGGCGCGATGATAGTCCTCGACCGTCGGATGATAGTCCATATGGTCGCGGCCGAGATTGGTGAAGCCGCCGGCCGCAAGCTTGACGCCGTCGAGCCGGCGCTGGTCGAGGCCATGGCTGGACGCTTCCATCGAGGCGTGGGTGACGCCGGCCTCCGCCAGCTCCTTGAGCAGCCTGTGTAGTGCCACCGGATCCGGCGTGGTCAGCGAGCCATATTCGTTGCGGCCCGGCGCCACCACGCCGGTCGTGCCGATCGAGGCGGCGGCGAAACCCGCCTGCTCCCATATCTGCCGGGTGAATGCGGCGACCGAGGTCTTGCCGCTGGTTCCGGTCACCGCGACCATGGTTTGCGGTTGCTTGCCGAAAAAACGGGCAGCACTCAGCGCCAGCGCAAGGCGCGGATCGTCTACGACAAGAACCGGAACTGGCAGCCCGGCGACCGCACTGCCCTTGCCGACCACGATCGCTGCGGCGCCTCGGCTCGCGGCATCGGCTGCGTAGGCTGCGCCATCCGCCTTGGAGCCGGTGAGCGCGAAAAAGACGACGCCCCGTGTCACCTGGCGGGAATCCGACGAAATCCCTGTAACCTCCATGTCGAAGGAAGCTGTCCCCTCGACAGGCAGGATACCGGCTAGATTTTTCAGCTTCATCGAACCCCGTTCATCGCAACAAAATAGCGCGCAGTTGCCGGCGCGCCCCAAGAATCACTGATAGGAAACCAGCGTTGCACCATTTTCATGGCTGAAATCTGGCTTCACGCCAAGCATGGAAGCCGCACGTCGGATGATGTTTGCAGCCATGATGCCCGCGTTCGAGGCGGCCGTAGCACCCATGCCGGGCTTTTCCGGCTTCGGTTCGTCGGCGATCGTAAGCACTATGTATTGCGGATCGTCCATCGGGAAAGCCGCAACGAAGGCGTTGAAATTCTTTTCCTTCGAGTAACGGCCGTTGACAACCTTCTCCGCCGTTCCCGTCTTGCCGCCCACCCGGTATCCTGGCACTCGTGCATTGCGACCGGATCCCTTTTCGGCATTGAGTGCATAGAGATAGCGCATGCCCTCGACCGTCTTGTCGCTGACCACTTTCTTGGCCACCGCCATCGCCTGCTCCTGCGTGCGCGGCAGGAAGGTCGGGTCCATCAGATAGCCGCCATTCATCAGCGCGGCGCAGCCGACCGCTGTCTGCAGCGGCGTCGTCGACACACCGTGGCCGAAGGCGATGGTGATCGAATTGACCTGCTTCCAGACCTTGGGCTCGGTCGGCCGAGCGACTTCCGGCAGTTCGGTCTGCATCTTCTCGAGGATTCCCAGGCGATGCAGGAATTCGCGGTGTCCGTCGATGCCAACCGCTTCGGCTTCCTTGGCAGAGCCGATATTGGAGGAGTAGATGAACACTTCCGGCACCGACAGTACCCGGCCCTTGCCATGGAAATCATGGATGGTTTGATGGCCGATCCTGATCGGGCGCGATGCGTCGAAACGGCTTTGCAGCGTTATCTTGCCGGAATCGAGCGCCATGGCGGTAGTGAAGCTCTTGAAGGTCGACCCCATTTCGTAGAGGCCGGCCGACATGCGGTTGAGCCGGTCCTTGTCCTGCGCGTTATAGGGGTTGTTCGGATCGAAATCCGGAACCGACGCCATCGCCAGCACCTCGCCGGTCTTGACGTTGAGCACAACGGCGCCCGCCGCGATCGCGTGGTACTTTTCCATGCCGGTGGCGACCTCGTCGCGCACGATATGCTGGACGCGCAGGTCGATCGAGAGCTGCACCGGCTTCAAATCCTTGGCCACCGCCAGACCCGACGCCTGAAGGTCGCTCAAGCCTTGTTCGTCGATGTATTTCTCCATGCCGGAGATGCCCTGATTGTCGATGTTGGTGAGGCCGACAATGTAGGACGAGGTTTCGCCGGCCGGATAGAACCGGCGCTTTTCGGTTCGAAAGCCGAATCCGGGGATGCCGAGTTGCATGATGTCGGCCTGCTGCTTCGGCGTCAGTTGCCGCTGCAGCCAGACGAAGCCGGCGCCGCTCTTCAGCTTGTTATATGTCTGCTCGTAGTCGATCTCGGGAAGCACCGTCGACAGCTTTTCGATCGCCTCGTCGGCATCGACGATGCGGCGCGGTTCGGCAAACAGCGACGCGGTCTTGATGTCGGTCGCCAGCACTTCGCCGTTACGGTCGACGATGTCGGGTCGCGATGCCGTCACCCGGCTCTGCGGCCCGCCCGACAGGTCGGGATTCTGGAAACCCAGATAGACCAGCCGCCCGGCAATGGTCGAATAGATGCCGAAGAACACCGCCATCGTCATGACGATGCGGGTCCTGCCCTTGCCACCGGTCGCCTTGCGGGCACCTTCGACCACGATTGATCCGCCCGCGCTGGGCTTCGAACCGCGCTTCAGCAGCCTGCCAATCTTTGGAAATCTGGCGGCGATTGGAAATCCGGTGATCATTGGACGATGCCTCCGGTCACCACGGGATCCTTGCCGCCGATATCGGCCATGCCGCCCAGCCGCTGCGATGAAAGGTCCTCGATGTTGACGGGTTTCGCCGGCAGATCGTCCAGCCCGACGATCTGGCGCGCATTGACCGGCTCGAGTCCGAGTTGCGATTTGTAGATTTCGGTGAGCTTCTGCAGGCGCGACGGCTGGGTAAGCAGGCTCCAGTCCGCCTTGAGCAGGTCGATCGTGTCCTCCTCATAACGGATCTGCGCCTGGATCTTGTGCACTGCCGCCAGTTGCTCCTCGGCCTCGCGCTTGGTCTTGTAGGTCAGGGCAGCCGCCGAAACCATGACGGCGATCAGGACTATGTCGCTGGTACGAAACACGTGCTCACCTCTCTCCCGGTCGATCGGCGCCGGGAAGCTTTGGGCCAGGCAGTTTTGGCAGGCCGAAAATCGAAAAATCGCCGGCACGCGCCGGCGCCTCTGTACGGATCGCAGCGCGCAGCCTTGCCGAGCGCGCCCGCGGATTTGCCGATATCTCGGCATCGCCAGGCGTCACGCCGCCGCCCTTCTTGGTGAAGGTGGCGGTGCGCGCCCGCGCCTCGGGCAGGTGCCGCGATCCGGTCGCTGAATCGGCTCTGTCGGCGATGAAGCGCTTGACGATGCGGTCTTCGAGGGAATGGAAGGTCACCACGACAAGCCGCCCGCCCGGTTTCAGGACGCGCTCTGCGGCAAACAGTGCCTTGGCCAGTTCTCCGAGTTCGTCATTGACGAAGATGCGCAGCGCCTGGAAAACGCGGGTGGCCGGATGTATCTTGTCTTTCGGCGCGCGACCGATATGCGTCTCGATGGCATCGGCAAGGTCGAGCGTGCGCTCGAAGGGGCGTTTTTCGCGACGGCTCTCGATCATGCGGGCGATGCGCCCGGCATGGCGTTCCTCGCCGAGAAAACCGAAGATGCGGGCAAGATCGCCCACCTTGAAGGTGTTGACGACGTCGGCGGCGCTCAGGCCCGCCTGCGCCATGCGCATGTCGAGCGGTCCATCGGCCCGGAATGAAAAGCCGCGCCCCGGCTGGTCGATCTGCATGGAGGAGATGCCGATGTCGAGCACGACGCCATCGGCACTTTCAACCTGCTCGTCGAGCGTCGAGAACGGTGCCTGGACAAGCCTGAGCTTGCCGCCGGACTGCTGTTCAAGGGCCCGCCCCGCCGCGATCGCATCCGGATCGCGGTCGATGGCGACGACCGAGGCTCCGCTTGCCAGAATGGCCTTGGTGTAGCCGCCGGCACCGAACGTGCCGTCGACGATCACCTCGCCTTTTGTCGGAGCCAGCGCCTCCAGAACTTCGGCAAGGAGGACCGGAATGTGGCGGGCTGGTCCGCCAGCGGCATGAACTTCATCGCCGTCGCCCGCCATCATTCCGTCCGCTCCCCGGGCTTCGTCCCCTGCCGAAGCTGCAAAAGCCGGGCGCGTGCTTCCGTCCCATAGGCGCTGAGCCGTCCCGGCTCCCAGATCTGAAAGAAATTGCCGCGGCCAACGAAGGCCACTTCCGCTGAAATGCCGGTATGCTCGCGAATGAAATCGCTCATCGTAATACGGCCGTCCTGGTCGAGCTTCAGAAACGTTCCATCGCCATGGCAGAAGAACGACATGTCGTCCGCCGTCTGCAGGAACGGGTCTTCCTGGGCGATGCGCTGCTCGTAGCGATCGAGCAGGTCGAGCCCACCGACATCCATCGCCGGGCGATCCAGGCAGCGTAGCGCATAAAGTTCCGAATAGCCGCGTTTCTGCACAACGGCACGGAAATGCGCCGGCACGGACACCCGTCCCTTCGCATCTATCCTGTTCACCGCGTTCGACAGAAACCGGTCCATTACGCGTTACGGCCGCTTGCGCCGCCGCACCCCTCTGCATCTTCCTGTCCGCGCCGCCCCGGCCCGGTCGACGTCCAAAACCCGCTTCGTTGTGACGGACGAACGCAGGCAAACGCGCAGCCGCCGCGGCTGCCCGATTGGCGTACGCTTCACCCTGACACGGAACGAAGGCTTGAGTATCGGAATGGGATATCATGGGGTGTTATGGGCGTCAACGGGAACAGTCTTCAAAACGCGCCTGCCACGACTGGGGAGAGCAGCTTTGACGGCACTCCGATCTTTATCCTCCATTAAGCCTAACGAAGCGTTTAGAGCCGTGTGGCCCAACCGGAGCCGGCTTGCTGCGGATCGCTGCCGCGCATAGCCTCGGCATCTCCTTTTCCGGTCAGTAACGAGGTTGAAACCATGTCCGAAACAGCCAAGTCACGCGCCGCGGCACTTCCCCATCTGCGCCGCGGCGGGCTGGCCAAGGGCGACCCGATCCCCTTGCCCCTGACCATGGCCGCCATCTTTCATGCGCCCGGCGACGCCACCGGCTATGATCAATATGGCCGCTTCAGCAATCCAACCTGGGATGCGGTCGAGCACATGCTGGCGCATCTGGAAGACGCCCCATGCGTCGCCTTTCCCTCGGGGATGGCTGCCATCTCGGCAGTATTTTTCGGCCTGCTCAAAGCCGGCGACCGTATCCTGCTGCCGTCCGACGGCTATCACACGACGAGAGCGCTGGCAGAGCGCTTCCTGAAGTCCTTCGGCGTCGCTTATGATGTCCGGCCGACGTCGAGCTTCCTCGACGGCGGCTTCGACGGATACCGGCTTGCCTTCGTCGAAACGCCCGCCAACCCGGGACTGGATATATGCGACATCGCAGTCGTCGCCGAAGCCGTGCACAAAGCGGGTGCGGGGCTTGTGGTCGACAACACGACGATGACGCCTTTCGGCCAGCGCCCGCTCGATCTCGGCGCAGACATCGTCATTGCCGCCGACACCAAGGCACCAAACGGCCATTCCGATGTGCTGTTCGGCCATGTCGCCAGCCGCGACGCGGACATTATCTCGAGGGTGACCGACTGGCGCGAGACGTCGGGCGCCATCCCCGGGCCGTTCGAGGCATGGCTGGTGCATCGCGGCCTCGAAACGCTGGACGTGCGCTTCGACCGCATGTGCGCTTCCGCCGAAATGATAGCGCGACGACTGAAAAACCATCGCGCGATCAGCGGCTTGCGCTTTCCGGGACTGGAGAGCGATCCATCGCACAATCTTGCCCGCGCCCAGATGGAGCGCTTCGGTTTTCTCATCTCCTTCGTGCTCGCCTCGGAGGACAAGGCCGAGGATTTCATCAACAATTGCGCCTTGATGCAGGCAGCGACTTCGTTCGGCGGCGTGCACACTTCGGCGGAACGGCGATCAAAAAGGGGAGATGCCGTTCCGCCCGGCTTCGTTCGCCTGTCGGTCGGCTGCGAGCCGGTGGAAGAGCTTTGGCAGGCGATCGAGGCGTCGCTGGACGCAATCGGTGGCTGAATCGGCAATCACGAATTCAGATCGTCGGCGTCGATCTTGCGCCGGCCGTGCAGCACGCGAACGATTTCGATCGCCTCTTCACTGACGCGGTACAGGGTGAGGTATTCGCCGACGATCAGGTGACGGATTCCGGTTGCGATGTCTTCGCGCGGCGCACCTGAGAAGGGGTGCAGGGTCAGCAAATCCCACCGCCTTTGCAAGAGATCCACGAGCCGAACCGCCGCATTTGGATTCTGTTCGGCAATGTAGTCGCCGATGGCTTCGAGGTCGATCAATGCCTGAGGAAGCAGGCGGTATTTCACTCCTCAAGGCCTTTGGTTCCGGCCATTTTCAGATATTTGGCGCGCAGCCGTTCCATGATTGGCGGCCCGTCCAGCCCCGGCCCGCTGTCGATCCCTTCCTGCACCAGTCTGCGCAATTCCTCGACCGTGTAGCCGAGCAGGTCGCGCCGGTCCTTCCATTGCCTCAGCGCGTCGCGGATCACCTCGCTCGCCGAGGCATATTCGCCGGCGGCGACCACGTCGTCGACCACCGCCGCCAATTCCGGCGACAGCGTGATGCTGCGTTTATTGACTCCCATGACGCGCTCCTCAGTACCGCCATGCAAATGGTACGATTTAATCGCACCATTTTCAAGAAATGCCGCGCTCGATTGCAGAGCGAAAATTGAAACCAACGGTGCGCCCGAAGACGCAACCTGCTGATATCAGGAGATTTCCTTTTATCGGGGAAAACTGCCAGCTGGCCTGTAAGCCGGGTTCTGTATGGCCCTCGCCGCTTACACGGCGAGAACGTGGCGGCCATTCATCTTGGGCGCATGTTGCCATACGCCTCACGCAACCTACCCGGACGGTGAGCCGGAAACAACCCTCGAGGGTTTCCCCTCGCACCGCCCCTATTCGGTCTTGCTCCCGGTGGGGTTTACCGTGCCGCTCCTGTTGCCAGTCGCGCGGTGGGCTCTTACCCCACCCTTTCACCCTTGCCACGATTGGATCGTGGCGGTTTGCTTTCTGTGGCACTTTCCCTGGGGTCGCCCCCGCCGGCCATTAACCGGCACCGTGTCTCCATGGAGCCCGGACTTTCCTCACCCGCAGCCTTTCGGCTTCGCGGGTGCGGCCGCCCGGCCAGCTGGCAAGGCGTATAAAGGGGTTCAGGCCCGAAAACGCAAACGAAAAAGCAAGTTGTCGCTTGTCAGGCGGGCGCTCCAAGTGCAGCCAGCTGGACCTTGACCTTGCCGCAATAGGCTGCGGACACCGGGTTCATCCGTGTGGCGGCATGGCCGGCATTGTATTTCAGGATCGTGCCGCAGGTCGTGCCGCCGCCGAGATCCCGCGCCATGGCGAGGTACTTCATGCCGTATTTGATGTTGGTATCTGGATCGTAGAGGCCCTGAACCGAACCGCTATAGCCCATCATCCGCGCCGTCGCCGGCTTGATCTGCATCAGGCCGATCTCGCCGGCGCTGCCGACCTGGTTCGGTTGGTAGTTGCTTTCGATCTTGATGACGGCGTTGGCGAGCGACACCGGGACGCCATAGCTGGCGGCATAACGCGCAATGATCGCCGAATACTGTCCGCTGGCGCCGACTACCACCGCCTGAGGCGCTGGCCTGCTCTTCGGAGCGACTGACGCCGTTGCCATGTGGTCGATGCTTTTGCGGTTACGCTTCACATAGTGTTTTGAGATTGTCTTTCTTGCAGCGGTTGGCTTTTTCGCAGGGGCCGGCTTTTTCGTCCTTACCGCGGTTGCTTGTTCCACTTTTGCGGTGGCGGTCTTCTCTACTTTTGCACCACGGGTGGCTTTCGGCACGGCGGTTTTGCCGGCTGCGGCACTGAAGCCCTGATCGGCCCGCTGGCTCAGCGGTGCGCTGTTTGCCGCACTGAAGGCAAAAGTCATTACGCCGGCAGCAATGGCTGCCGTTAAAACGGTCAATTTCTGCATGTGATCCTGTTCTGTTTGATCTGCACAAAGAACTTCGCGCAGATACCCTCAATCAACATCGGAACATTTGGGGGGATAGACGTCCGACAATCTGTACGGATCGCCTTTGACGACGGAATTGGCGCCAAAGAAGGCGACGCAAGTCACTTTGAGTAACAGATTGTAATTTTTAAGCTGGCAAAAGATTATTTGAGAGAGGCTATCCTTACGGAAGCGAGCAGCCTTTCCAGCGTGCGGATCGTCGATCCATCAGCCATGCCATCGACCAGGCGCTGCCGGAAATGCCGCTGAAATGCCTCTACCACGATTTCGGTCTGCCGGTCGAAAGTGCCGGTGATCTCGACGCCATAACCATAGAGCGCCAGCATCGACTGCAGCGCCTCTACCTCGGCGCCGGTATCGCCTGGCTTCAGCACGGCGCCGCGCCGGATCGGTGCTGCCGGCACAACATGGCCGATACCGGCGGCAAACAAGGCCTTCCATGGAAATTTCTCGCCTGGATCGACCTTGCGCCCCGGTGCCACGTCGGAATGGGCAAGCACCCGCTGCGCCGGAATGGAATGGCGCTCGACGATGCCGGCGCACAGGCCGATCACCGCGTCGATCTGCGGTTTTGCAAAGTTGCGATAGCCGAGCATATGCCCCGGATTGACGATCTCGATGCCGATCGAACAGGAGTTGACGTCGTTCAGCCCGAACCACGAACTCCTGCCGGCATGCCAGGCGCGGTCGCTTTCCCTTACCATCTGAACAATGCGGCCGTCCTCATGGACCAGGTAGTGCGACGAGACCTCGCTTGCCGGATCGCACAACCATGCCTCGGCACCGGCGCCGGTAGCCATGCCGGTGTAGTGCAGCACGATCATATCGGGTCCGGGCGTCCCGCGCCGTGGTCCGAAATTCGGCGATACCCTGACCTCGGCGCTCGGCTCATCGGGCGGAAAGCCGCTCATGCGTGCCGCAGGCCTCGCTCGATCATTTCATAGGCCGCGTTGATCGCCGCCAGCCTGGTCGTCGCGATCTTGATGAATTCCTGCGGCAGGCCGCGTGCGATCAGCCGGTCCGGATGATTGTCGGAGACCAGCTTGCGGTAGCGCCTGCGGACCTCCTCGAACGGCTTCCCGCGCTCGATGCCGAGCACAACATAGGGATCGGCGGCACCCAGATCGACATGCCGGGCCAGGATGCTCTGGTAATGCGCCTCATCGATGCGGAATATCTCGGCGATGCGATGCAGGAATTCGCCCTCGCGCTCATGCACCAGCCCGTCGGCCTTGGCGATGTGGAACAGCCCGTCGAGTATATCCTCGAGCATCAGGCAGTTCGAATGGCCCGAACCGCAAAGCTGCGCCATCCGCTCGGCATAGGTCTCGAAACCGGCAATGTCGCGTTTGGCCAAATCGTAGAGCCGCGCCACATTGCGCCTCTGTTCCTTCGGCACCTCGAATATTTCCTGGAAGGCGCGCACCTCGTCTTGCGTGACGATGCCGTCTGCCTTGGCCATCTTGGCCGACAGGGCGATCATCGCCACCGAGAAGGCGACGCGCCGGCGCAGATCGGCATCGCCGGAGAAAACCGTGCGCACGGCCTCGACCACTTCGGCGACGCCTGACGACGCTGAAGATGAAACGCGTGTGACGAAGTCGCCAAGGCGGTCCCAAATCGACATGGGGGCTTCATAGGACCAACCACCCATCGCTATCAAGCCAAGACAGTGCCGCAGGGGCTGGCCCAATCGATTTGGCGCAATGCCTGAGGCGGCTGGCGCCAGCGCTCACGTCGTCGCACTCGGCCGCCAGGCGCTGGTATCGTAAGCAGCAGAAAGGCCGGCCTGTGAGGCCAGCCTTTCCTTGGTTGTCACATTGACTACTGAGCCGGAGCAGCCGGCGCAGGCGCCGGAGCCGGAGCCGGCTCGGCAGGCTTGTTGGCGTCAGGAGCAGCCGGCTTCATCGTCTGGTCGGATGCCGGCGGGTTGGTGCTCTGCGTCGTGGTGTTGTCGGTGCCGCTGTTGCTGCAGGCGGCAAGGCCAAGCAACGCAAGCGCCGACACCGACGCAAGAATGAGTTTCTTCATGATATCTCTCCTCTAATCACGCCTCCGTTACCGGCGGCGGTCGAGGACACAATGCGTAAGCTGCGCATGAGTTTCGTAACGTTGCATTTCTGCCTGTAACATATTCCAATCACTTGACGATTGCCGGTCAGGGCCTCGCGAGCTAACAGATCGAACAGGGAAAAATCCAGGGAGCCGCCGCAGTGACTGCAAAATGGGATTTCTGGATCGACCGCGGCGGTACCTTCACCGACGTCATCGGCCGTGACCCGGAAGGCGCACTGCACCCGCGCAAGCTGCTGTCCGAGAATCCCGAAGCCTATGCCGATGCTGCCATCCATGGCATTCGCGAGCTGCTCGGCGTCCAACCCGGCGCTCCAATCCCCTCCGCTCTGATCGGCGATGTCAAGATGGGCACAACGGTTGCCACCAATGCGCTTCTCGAGCGCAAGGGCGACCGTGTGCTTCTGCTCATCACCAAAGGCTTCCGCGATGCCCTGAGGATTGCCTATCAGGCCAGGCCCGATATCTTTGCCAAGCAGATTATCCTTCCCGAACAGCTCTATGAGCATGTCGTCGAAATCGACGAAAGGGTTCGCGCCGACGGCAGTGTCGAGCGCCTGCTCGACATTGCTTCGGTACGCCCGGCTATTGAGCAAGCCAAGGCGGATGGCATCGATGCGGTCGCGATCGTCTTAATGCATGCCTGGAAACATCCCGAGCACGAAAAGGCGGTCGCCAAAGTCTGTCGAAAGCTCGGATTCTCGCAGGTCTCGGTCAGTCACGAGGTCTCGCCGCTGATCAAGCTGGTCGGCCGTGGCGACACCACGGTGGTCGACGCCTATCTGTCGCCGATCCTGGCTAGGTATGTGCAGAAGGTGGCGGAGGAACTGGGTGCCCTCTCCCCGCTCGAGGGGGAGGTGGCTGCGCAGCAGCCAGAGGGGGTCATCTCAGAAGGCACCGCCAGAGTGTCGAACCCAGTCGAGCCGACCCCACCCGGCGGCTTCGCCGCCACCCTCCCCTCAAGCGGGAGGGAAAGCCCTCGCCTCATGTTCATGATGTCGTCGGGCGGCCTCACCGCCGCCGACATGTTCCAGGGCAAGGATGCGCTGTTGTCCGGCCCGGCCGGCGGTGTCGTCGGCATGGTCGAGACGGCAAAACTCGCCGGTTTCGGCAAAGTCATAGGCTTCGACATGGGCGGCACCTCCACCGATGTCGCCCATTACGATGGTGACTACGAGCGCGCCTTCGACACCGAGGTCGCCGGCGTGCGCATCCGCGCGCCGATGATGCGCATCCACACCGTTGCTGCAGGCGGCGGCTCGATCCTCCATTACGAGGCCGGCCGCTTTCGCGCCGGGCCGGATTCGGCCGGCGCCAATCCCGGCCCGGCCGCCTATAGGCGCGGCGGCCCGTTGGCCGTCACTGACGCCAATGTCATGCTGGGCAAGCTGCAGCCCGAGTTCTTCCCGGCTATTTTTGGACCGGGCCAGGACGAACCGCTCGACGTCCAGACGGTTCGCGAAAAATTCACCGCACTTGCCGCCGAGATCGGCGACGGCCGCTCGCCGGAAACCGTCGCCGAAGGGTTCATCACCATCGCCGTCGAAAACATGGCCAACGCCATCAAGAAGATTTCGGTGCAGCGCGGCTACGATGTCACCGAATACCTCCTGAACTGCTTCGGCGGCGCCGGCGGCCAGCACGCTTGCCTGGTCGCCGATGCGCTCGGCATGGAGGCGGTGCTGATCCATCCCTTCTCAGGCCTGCTCTCGGCATACGGCATCGGCCTATCCTCTGTATTTGCGTCACGCCAGCAGGCGCTGCTGAAGCCGCTGGCGGACAATTCCGGGCCAGCGATCGATGAACTCATCGCAACGCTGCGCAAAGCCGTCATCGACGAACTCGCCGCGCAAGGCATCAGCGAAGACGCGGTCGCCTCGAGACCGGTGCTGCAGATCCGCTACGACGGCACCGATACCGCGCTGCCTGTGAACTTCGGGCACGGCTCGATTGCGCAGGCCAAGGCGGACTTCGAACTGGCGCACAAGGCGCAGTTCGGTTTCGTCTACGACGACAAGCCGATGATCGTCGAATCGGTCGGCGTCGAGGGTACCGATACCGGCGGCACCGGCCGCGAGGAACAAAGCCTTCCTGGCGTTCGCCACTCCAGACCAGCGCAGAAACGGGTGCGCCTCTACTCTGAAGGTCAATGGCGCACCGCTGGGGTTTATTTCCGTGAGTATGACAACGGCATCCCTGATCTCGACCCCGGTTGCCAGATCGCCGGCCCCGCTTTGATCATCGAGCCGAACCAGACCATTATCGTCGAGCCGGGCTGGCAGGCCGAGATCACCGCCAAGGACCACGTATTGATGCGGCGCGTCGAGAAGAAGCGCCGACAGGCCGCACTCGGCACCGAAGCCGATCCGGTGATGCTGGAGGTCTTCAACAACCTGTTCATGTCGATCGCCGAACAGATGGGCGTAACGCTGCAAAACACTGCCTATTCCGTCAACATCAAGGAGCGGCTCGATTTCTCCTGCGCCGTCTTCGACCGGAATGGCGCGCTGGTCGCCAATGCACCGCATATGCCGGTGCATCTCGGTTCCATGGATCGCTCGGTGGAGACCATCATCCGGCTCAATTCCGGCGACATTCACCCCGGCGACGTCTTTGCGCTGAACGCACCTTACAATGGCGGCACGCATCTGCCTGATATCACCGTGGTGACGCCGGTGTTTTCCCTCCCCCTTGAGGGGAGGGTGGCCGCGAAGCGGCCGGGTGGGGTCCTCGCAGAAGGCACCACAAATGCGTCGAGCACTGCCGCAACGACCCCCTCCGGCGGCTTCGCCGCCACCTCCCCCTCGAGGGGGGAGGAGATCCTCTTCTACGTCGCCTCGCGTGGCCATCATGCCGACATCGGCGGCACCGCGCCCGGCTCGATGACGCCGCTTGCCACAACCGTCGACGAGGAAGGCGTGCTGTTCGATAATTTCCGCATCGTCGATCGCGGCCGGTTCCGCGAGAAGGACCTGGAGACGCTGCTCACCAACCACCCCTACCCGGCGCGCAATCCGCACCAGAACATCGCCGACCTCAAGGCGCAGATCGCCGCGAACGAAAAGGGCGTCGCCGAGCTGCGCAAGATGGTCGCGCATTTCGGCCTCGATGTCGTCGAAGCCTATATGGGCCATGTCCAGGACAATGCCGCCGAAAGCGTGCGCCGCGTTCTGGAGCGGCTGCCCGACAGTTCCGAATACGAATATCCGACCGACACCGGCCAAATGATCAAGGTGAAGATATCGGTCGACCGGCGGAAGCGCGAAGCCACCGTCGACTTCACCGGAACGTCGCCGGTGATGAAGAACAATTTCAATGCGCCAGAGCCAGTCGCCCGAGCCGCTGTGCTTTATGCCTTCCGCGTCATGGTCGAAGACAACATCCCGATGAATGCCGGATGTCTGCGGCCGATCAACATCGTCATTCCCGACGGCTCGATGCTGAAGCCCGCCTATCCCGCGGCAGTCGTCGCCGGTAACGTCGAGACCTCGCAGCACGTCACCAACGCGCTGTTCGGCGCCATGGGCGCGATGGCCAATGCGCAAGGCACGATGAACAATCTCACCTTCGGCAACAAGCAGTACCAATATTACGAGACGATCTGCTCGGGCTCGCCGGCCGGCCGGATGAACGACGGCCGCGGTTTTGCCGGCACCTCCGGCGTCCACACCCATATGACCAATTCGCGCCTGACCGATCCGGAAGTGCTGGAACTGCGTTTCCCGGTATTGCTCGAGGATTTCCATATCCGCGAAGGCTCCGGCGGGAAAGGCAAATGGAGCGCCGGCGACGGCACCAGGCGCACCATCCGCTTCCTCGAAAAAATGGAATGCGCGATCCTGTCCTCGCATCGCAACCGCCCGCCGCGGGGACTGGACGGAGGCGGCGATGGCGAGGCCGGTTCGACCAAGGTCCGCCGCAAGACCGGCGCGATCGAGACGCTGAAAGCCTGCGATCAGACCATCCTCGACGCTGGCGAGGCGGTCATCGTGACGACGCCGGCCCCAGGTGGATTTGGCAAGGCCTGAACTCGCGTCAACAGGCTGTCACTGGCCTGTCATCACCCTGCGCTACCCGCTTGCGGCAAAGCAAACGGGGAATCGCCTTGCCATGACGGACATTTCTGGGGACCTGGTTTTTCGCCGCGGCAAGGAAGTCGGCAAGGCCGTCTACCAGAACCGCCCGCTGTCGAAAGCCGGCATCTCCGAGCGCCTGTTCGCCTTCCTGTTCTCCGGCCTCGTCTATCCGCAGATCTGGGAAGACCCCGAAATCGACATGGACGCGATGCAGCTCGGGACGGGCCACCGCATCGTCACCATTGCCTCCGGCGGCTGTAACATCCTTGCCTATCTCACCCGCTCGCCGGAAAGGATCGATGCCGTCGACCTCAACGCTGCCCATATCGCGCTGAACCGGATGAAGCTCGAAGCCGTCCGTCACCTGCCGTCGCAGGGCGACCTGTTCCGTTTCTTCGGCGCGGCTGAGACCGGGCACAATTCACAGGCCTACGATCGCTTCATCGCACCGCATCTCGACCCGGTCAGCCGGCATTATTGGGAGCGCCGCAACTGGCGCGGCCGTCGCCGCATCGCTGTCTTCGACCGCAATTTCTACCAGACCGGCCTGCTTGGCCTGTTCATCGCGATCGGCCACCGCACCGCAAAATTTTTCGGCGTCGACCCGGCCGGCATCATGGACGCCAAGAGCATCGCCGATCAGCGCCGCTTCTTCGACGAAGAGCTGGCGCCGGTCTTCGAAAAACCGCTGCTGAAATGGGCGACCTCGCGAAAGGCTTCGCTGTTCGGCCTCGGCATTCCGCCGGCCCAGTACGATTCGCTGATCACCTCCGGTGACGGCACCATGGCCAGCGTGCTGAAGGCACGACTGGAAAAGCTCGCCTGCGATTTTCCGCTGAAGACCAATTATTTCGCCTGGCAGGCTTTCGCCCGCCGCTACCCTAATCCGGGCGAGGCCGCCCTGCCCGCCTATCTCGAAAAGCGCAACTACAAGACGATCCGCAACAATGTCGATCGCGTTGCCATCCACCACGCCAATCTGATCGAGTTCCTTGCCGGAAAGGATGCCGGCTCGGTGGATCGCTTCGTGCTGCTCGATGCACAGGACTGGATGACCGACCACCAGCTCGACGGGTTGTGGGCCGAGATCACCCGAACCGCCTCCACCGGCGCCCGCGTCATCTTCCGCACGGCAGCGGAACCCAGCCTGCTGCCCGGCCGCGTCTCGAATTCGCTGCTCGATCAGTGGCGCTACGAGAACGACGCCTCGCGCGAGTTTTCGGCGCGCGACCGCTCGGCCATCTATGGCGGCTTCCATCTCTATGTGAAGCGGTCCGCATGAGCACGACCGACTTGCCGGCCAGCCATGCCGAGCTGATGGACGGCGTCTACCGCTGGCAGCGTCATATTTACGACCTGACCCGCAAATACTATCTGCTCGGCCGCGACCGGCTTATCGCCGGACTGGATGTGCCGGCCGGCGGCACCGTGCTCGAGCTCGGCTGCGGCACCGGCCGCAACATCATCCTCGCCGCCCGCCACTATCCCGGCGCGCGCTTCCTCGGCCTCGATATTTCGGCCGAGATGCTGGAGACGGCCACTGCCGCCCTCGCGCGCGAAGGCCTCTCCGGCCGCGTCACGCTGGCGCGCGGCGATGCCACGAATTTCGACGCGAAAGCGCTGTTCGGCGTCGAAAGTTTCGACCGCGTCTTTGTCTCATATTCGCTGTCGATGATCCCCGGCTGGGAAAAGACGGTATCCGCGGCTCTTGCTGCTCTGTCACCGGGTGGCTCGCTGCATGTCGTCGATTTTGGCCAGCAGGAAGCCTTGCCCAGCTGGTTCCGCAAGCTGTTGCGCGGCTGGCTGAAAAAATTCCATGTCCAGCCGCGTGAAGCCCTGCGCGACGTCCTGGAATCGGAATCTGCGAGAGTTGGTGCAAGCCTTCGATTCAGAACACTTTATCGCGGCTACAGCTGGCTCGGCGTGATCAAGATCGCCATCTAATATCAATTTTGGCGTGGAAGGTTTTGGGGCTCCAATTCTAAATGGGGGCCGTGGCTGAAATCAGTTAATTGGCTAAATCACACATTGCCATGTGACCCAAGGAGTGGTACATTATCTCCTCGCCGGAAGCATGGGATGATCATCGGCTTTAGAGATGGATGGCTGCGGGCTTTCTTCGTGGACGACACCCACTCCCGCAATATTCCGTCCGATCTCGAAAGCCGTTTGTTCCGCAAGCTCCAGATGATTGACGACGCGGCGATCGATCAGGATTTGCGTGTGCCGCCCAGCAACCATTTCGAGAAGTTGCGCGGCAATCTCGAAGGCTTCCATTCGATCCGTGTCAACAAACAATGGCGGCTGGTCTTCCGCTGGGACGGGGGCCGGGGCGAGGCGTCGGACATCTATCTCGACGACCACAGTTATATATAAGTGAGGTGAGACATGTTGATGACCGCACGCAAGCCAGCAACGGTTGGCGAAATTCTTACGGAAGAATTCATGCAACCACTCGGCCTGACACAGGCGGCTTTGGCCGAAGCTATGAGCGTCCAGCGCAAGCATGTGAACGAATTGTGCAACGGCCGCCGCAACGTGACGGCGGCTACCGCGCTCATTCTGGCGCGGGTGTTTGGCAACAGCCCGGATTTCTGGTTGAACGTCCAGCGCCGTAACGATCTTTGGACGGTTATGAATTCACCCGACGAGCGGGCGCGTGTTGATCGCGCCAAGCCTTTGGCGACAGCCGCATAGACAAGACTGCGACCGCCGCATTCCTCAGTGCAGCGCCTTGATCAGCGCCGCCACCATCGCCTGCGGCCGGTAGCCGAGCCTGGCCGGCGTCAGCCCGAGCCGCACCACAACCAGCTGCTCTGAGGGGATGATGGCAACCGTTTGCCCATCATGCCCCTCCATCCAATAGGTGTCCTTGGGCACGCCGGCGGCAGTGCCGGCGCCGGGGTTTTCTTCGTCGCCCGGTCCTTCTATCCATAATTGCCCCTTGCCGTAGACTTTCGAGGCAGTTGCCGGTTCCCGCATCCAGTCGACGAAGCCGGCGGGCAGGATCTCCTGGCCGTTCCAGACGCCGCCCTGCAGCAGGAACTGGCCGAAGCGCGCCCAGTCGCGTGCCGTGGCATAGAGATAGGACGAGCCGACGAAGGTGCCGTGCTCGTCGGCCTCAAGCACAGCGCTCTGCATGCCGAGCGGATCGAACAGCGCGTTCCTCGGCCACGCCAGTGCCTTGTCCTTGTCGCCGATTGCGTCCTGCCACAGCCTGGACAGCATCACCGCCGTGCCGCTCGAATAGGAAAACACCTTGCCGATCTCGCCGGTCAGCGGCTTGGATCCGGCAAAGCCCGCCATGTCCGGTTCGAGATAGAGCATGCGCGTTACGTCGGCGACGTCGCCATAATCCTCGTTGAATTCCAGCCCGCTCGACATCGCCATCATGTCGGCGAGGCTGATCACGGCGCGGCCATCTCCCTTCCAGGGACCGAACAGACCCTGGTTGGTCATCGCCAGCTTGCCCTCCTTCACCAGCGTGCCGACGATCGCCGCATTTACGGTCTTGGTCATTGACCAGCCCAATAGCGGCGTCTTTTCGGAAAAGCCGTCGCCATAACGCTCAGCGACGATGCGGCCGTTCTTGACCACCACGACCGCCCGCATGCCGGCGCCGGTCATTGCTGGATCGTCGAGGACTTTCGCGACCTCGGGATCCTGCGAGGCATCGGCCTTGTCGCCCTCCGGCCAGATCAGATCGGGCAGCGGCGCCGGCGTCGGTGCAGCTCCGGCGACAGCCTTGGCGGCGGCAATATCGCCGTCGGGAACCGAGGCGCAGCCGAGCCCGTCGCGCGCAACCGCGACACTTTTGCCGAGCACACCGAACAGGCCGGCCGAAACCGTTCCCTTCTCCTTGTCGACCGACACTCTCATCAGCTTCAGCAGCGGATGACCCGGCGCCTGCACATCGACGGCGAGCACGTCGTTGGCGTCTCGCCCGGCGATGAAGACGTTCGAGCAGACGATCTTGGCGGCATAGCCGGAACCGACGCGGATCAGTTCCGGCGGCGCGAAATACAGCCAGCCGGCGAGTATCGCGGCGGCCAGCACAGCCAGGCCGAGCAGCCATTTGACGAACTTCAGGAGGATCTGCATTTTTTCGAATTCCCCTGAGCGCGATCTATGTCATCGATTTGCCGCCATTGTTTCGGCAAAATCGCGGCTCTTGTCGAGCGCCGTCAACCGAATATCAACCATGATCGGCGATCACAGGTGAATGTCGCCCAGAAGTGCGCAGCGGTTTTGGGACAACGACATGCATAGACAAAAGAGCTAAGCGCGTCGAAGCGACGCGCTTAGGACAGACCGGGCGATCCTGTGGGGTGACCGTCCGGCGGGGCTTGAATGCATGCGTCCCAAAACTGCGTAACGGTTTGGGAATGCATGAAACGAAGATCCAGGCGCGTCGCGTAAGTCGGTTTCAGACACGCTGCGCCTGGTCGAGGGGCACCCGCGGAAAGACCCATCAGCGGCCGGCTGAAACCGGCTCGGGAAGTAGCGATGCGCCGTTTCGCGGTTCTCATCACGCTGACGCTGCTTGGTGCCTGCTCGACAGTCGAGGATCTGACGCCATCGCTGTCGTCGTCCAGCGCCTCGATGGTTGCGGTACGCGCGCCGCGTTTTGCCGATTCCGACCCGCATGAATGGGATAGCGGCGCACCGTGGAGCTACGCCGTCCACGGCACCGACGTCTCCAAATACCAGACCTCGATCGACTGGCCGGCGGCCAGGGCCAGCGGCATCTCCTTCGCCTTTATCAAGGCAACCGAAGGCGGAGACCGTTTCGATGAAGCTTTCAACGAGCATTGGAGCCGCACCAAGGCCTCGGGCGTCCCCCGTGCCGCCTATCATTTCTTCTACTTTTGCACGCCGGCCGCTACCCAGGCGCGCTGGTTCATCCAGAACGTGCCCAGAGACGGTTCGGCGATGCCGCCGGTTCTCGACATGGAATGGAACCCGAAATCGCCGACCTGCAAGCTGCGGCCAGATCCCGCCACGGTACGCAGCGAGATGAGCACATTCCTCGAAATCGTCGAAAAACACTACGGCAAGAAGCCGATCATCTACACGTCGGTCGACTTCTTCGAAGATAATGGTTTATCGGGTTTCCGCGGCTACCCCTACTGGCTGCGCTCCGTCGCCGGGCACCCGCGCCAGAAATACGGCAGCCATCCCTTCACCTTCTGGCAGTATACCGGAACGGGTGTCGTGCCGGGCATGGCCGGAAACGCCGACATCAACGTCTTCAACGGCTCCGAAGCCGCCTGGAAGAAGTGGTTGCGGCAGAACACCCGTTGACACCAGGCCTGCCGCCTGCTTTTCGACACAGCCAATGACGAATGCCCGCAACCGCTGGTAATCTTCTCGGAAGGATGGCGATGCGATCGCGCTTTGGAATTATCGCGGCGCTGCTCCTGACCGCCGTGCCGGCCGCGGCACAGCAATGCGGCGGGGATTTCGAGTCATGGAAGCACGGCGTGGCGGCGGAGGCCAGGGCGGCCGGCGTCGGCGCTGCCGGCCTTGATGCGCTGGAAAACGCCACCCTCGATGAGAAGGCGTTGGCACGCGACCGCGCCCAGGGCGTCTTCACCCAGACCTTCATCGAATTCTCGAACCGCATGATCTCGTCCCATCGGCTGAAGCAAGGTGCGGCCAATCTGCAAAAATATGCCGAGGTCTTTGTCCGCGCCGATCGCGAATACGGCGTGCAGGCGCCGGTCATCGCCGCCTTCTGGGCCCTGGAGACCGATTTTGGCGCCGTGCAGGGCGATTTTCATACGCTGAACGCGCTGGTGAGCCTCTCGCATGACTGCCGCCGTCCGCAGTTGTTCCGGCCGCAGATCGTGCCGCTGCTGATGTTGATCGATCGCGGCGTGGTGCCGGCCGACGTGACCGGTGCCTGGGCCGGCGAGATCGGCCAGACGCAGATGTTGCCTTCCGACTATCTCGGCCACGGCGTCGACGGCGACGGCGATGGCTTGGTCGACCTGCGCGGCAGCGCGCCGGACGTGATCATGAGCACGGCCAGCAAGATCCAGTCGCGCGGCTGGAAGCGCGACCAGCCCTGGATCGAGGAAGTCCGTGTGCCTGACGATTTGCCGTGGGAGCAGACGGGACGCACCAACAAGCTGCCGTTGACGCAATGGAGCCAGTGGGGCGTTACCAGGCCCGACGGTACGCCGCTTCTCGACAACGGCCTGAAGGCCGGCCTGGCGCTGCCCATGGGTCGCAAGGGGCCAGCCTTCCTGACCTACGACAATTTCGACGTCTATCTCGAGTGGAACCAGTCCTTCACCTATGCCCTGACCGCGGCAAATCTTGCCGCCCGACTGGGGGGCGCGCCGCGATTCGATCCGCGCAACCCCGAACCCGGCCTCGACGGCGACCAGATGAAGGCGCTGCAGACCAAGCTCGAAGCGAAAGGCTATGACGTCGGCACCGTCGACGGCATCCTGGGCACCAACACCCGCGAAGCCATCCGCAAGGAGCAGATGCGTCTGGGCCTGCCGGTCGACGGCTGGCCGACTCCGGAGCTGCTGGACAGGCTGTGAAGGTGGTGAATGGTGAATGGTGAATGGTGAATGGTGAAAAGAATAGAACAGGAGCCGCATTGAGCACCAGAGCTACCACTATTCACTATTCACTATTCACTATTCACTATTCACTATTCACATCACCGCCTGGCAAGCAGGAAATCGATGAACGCTCGCAACGGCGCCGGAACTTGGCGGGAACTCGCGTGATATAGATAAAAACCCGGAAATCTCGGCGACCAGGCTTCGAGAAAACGGATTAGCTTTCCCGCTTCGATCCACGGCCGGACCTGGTATTCCAGCATGTACGCCACGCCGACCCCATCCAGAACCGCCCCGATCATCAGTTCCGTATCGTTGACCGTCAGGCCGCCGCTGACGGCCACTTCCAAGGCACGCTGGCCTCGGGCGAACTCCCAGCGGTAGAGATTGCCGCCGCTCGGCCATTGGAAATTGATGCATTGGTGATGATGCAGGTCCGCGGGGCGACGGGGTATCGGGCGATGCGCCAGATAGCTCGGCGCCGCCACTGCGGCCATCTCGAGTTCCTCGCTGAGTTTCACCGCCACCATGTCCTTGTGCAGCCGCTCACCCAATCTGATTCCGGCATCGAAGCGGCCCTCGACGATGTCGGTGAGCATGTCGTCGACAATGATTGTGAGGGCGATATCGGGATAGGCGCGGCGGAAATCGCCGAGGATCGGCGCGATGAAACGCGTGGCGGCAATGCGCGGAACATTGATGCGCAGCGAGCCTGCCGGCCGGCCGCGTGATGCATGCGCGTCGGCGACGGCCCCTTCCAGTTCGCTGAACGCCGGTGCGATGCGGGCAAACAGCTTCTCGCCCTCAGCCGTCGGCGACATGCTGCGCGTGGTGCGGTTGAGCAGGCGGACACCGAGACGCTCTTCCAGCCCACGTATCGTCTGGCTGAGTGCTGGAGGCGAAATCCTGAGTTTGGCCGCGGCGCGGACGAAGCTGCCCTCTTCGATGATTGCTGCAAATGCCGTGAGTTCGGAAAACTCGGTTCCGCGCATTATGTACCCCAGGCTTAACAAGTCAGTAAGATAATAGGCTATTCTCTGAGCAATAGCATGCCCATAGCTTTCCCTGGAACGCCGCTCGATCGAGGCGGCCGTAATCAGACGGAAGGAACAGCCATGCATCGTCCACTCGAAGGCAAAACCGCACTTGTGACCGGCAGCTCGCGTGGCATCGGGCGCGCCATCGCCGAGGGGCTCGCGGCCAAGGGTGCTGCCGTGGTCGTCAACTATGTGGGCAACGAGAAAGCAGCCAGGGAAGTGGTTGCCGCCATTGAAGGGATTGGCGGAAAAGCGATCGCCATCCAGGCGGACGTCTCCAGCATCCCCGACATTCGCAAGCTGTTCGACGAAACCGAGAGGCAGATGGGGCCGATTGACGTCGTCGTCGCCAATGTCGGCGTCGCCGTCATAAAACCGCTCGTCGAGGCTACCGAAGCGGACTTCGATCATGTGTTCGGCACCAATGCCAAGGGCACCTTCTTCACGTTTCAGGAGGCGGCGCGCCGCGTTCGCGACGGTGGCCGCATCATTGCCGTTTCCACCGGTGGAACCAGGATGTTCTTCACGCACACGGCGCTCTATCTCGGCAGCAAGGGAGCCGTCGAACAGTTCGTCCGCGTCCTCGCGCGCGAACTCGGCCCGCGCTCCGTTACCGTGAATGCGCTTTCACCAGGCTTCACCGACACCGACCTGCTTCCCGAACGGGACCGCGCCGTGGCCGCCGGCATGTCGCCCTTCGGCCGGATCGGAGCGCCGCGCGACGTCGCCGATGTCGCGGTTTTCCTGGCCTCGGACGAGGCTCGCTGGCTTACCGGCGAGAATATCCAGGCCGGCGGCGGCGTGGCCTGACTGAATGGTGAATGGTGACGATTCACGGGAGCGGGACGGAAGCAAGAACTACTTCTATTCACTATTCACTATTCACTATTCCACCATTAACTAATCCGCCATCGTCTCCAGGCTGGCAAACCCCTGCGGCGCATCGCCTTCGTCGAATGGCGTCGCCACCTCGACGAAAGTGTCGGGATAGAAGCCGTTGAACCGTGTTCGGAGCGACAGCGAATAGGCGCCGATATGGCCGATCTCGATCCAGTCACCGGTATCGACGGTTTCGGGCAGCCAGAACGGCCGCGACAATATATCGACGGAATCGCAAGTCGCGCCACAGACCTTGAACGGCACGATGGTCTTGTCCTCGCCATTGCGCGAGCGGATCGCCGGATCGGGGATGAAGCGCGCCGGCAACGTGATCTTGCCGGTCCATGAATCCGACAGCGACGCCCAGATGCCGTCATTGATGTAGAGCCTTTTGCCCTTGCGCAGCAGCACTCGCACGATCAGCGACAGGCAGCGCGCCACGATCACCCGGCCCGGCTCGGCCACCAGCGGCATCTGGTCGAACTGGTACTCCTGGAGGTCGCCCGACAACCGCGACATGATCTGGCCGAGCGACGGCATTTCCGGCTTGCGGCTGTTCGGATCATGACCGTATTCGGCCGGAAAGCCGCCGCCGACATCGAGCCCGGCAATGTCGAAGCCGACGCGGTTGCGCACCCAGTCGGCGGAGGCCAGCGCCCGCTCGTAGGTGTCGGGATCCTCGATCTGGCTGCCGACGTGAAAGCACAGCCCGACCTTGTAGCCCGTCCGGTTCAGCCGTTCGGCCAGTTCGACCGCATTGGCCGGTCCGGCGCCGAACTTCTTCGACAGTTCGTAAGCTGCCGAGCCTTTCGTCTGGATGCGCACGAACACGGTAATCGCGCCCGGATCGATGTCGAGCGCCCGCACCACCCTGGTCAGCTTGGTGATCTCGTCCTCATGGTCGAGCGAAATGACGCGGACGGCGTATTTTTCCAGCGCCAGCCTGATGTCCGACTGCGCCTTCACGGGGTGCATGTAGAGCATCTCGGCGTCGGGCGAGACGGCGCGCACGGCAGCGAATTCGCCGGGCGAGGCCACATCGAAGGCACTGACGCCGGCCTCGACCAGGGCGTTGAGCACGATCCGCTCGCCATTGGTCTTGACCGCATAGGCAGTCTTGCCGGGAAACATGCCCATGAACTGTTTGGCGTCCGCCTTCAGCACCTGCGGGCGGAAGCAATAGATCGGATCGTCCGGGCGAAGCGCCAGCGCTGCCTCGCGGGCATTTTCGAATCGCTGCATGGACGAATCCCTTGACTGAGGCTGCGCACAATTAATCCAAGCTAGCGGCTAATGAAAACAATTCTATGTCTCGCCGCCCTAGCTTCGCGGCGCTACGCCGTTCTGTACGCCGGTTATGAGCGAGCTAGGCCATCGCTCAGGTTTCGGGTGGCCCTTGCCGCCGGACCGGGTGGAGCGTGAACAGATGCCTGAAGAGAGCAAGGCATCTCGTCTGGGAGGACGACCAATGGCGATAGCTGCCACCACCACAATGCGCGGGCCGATGGTGCTCAAGGACTGGGCGCAGCTTCTGCTGCTCGGCGCGATCTGGGGCGGCTCGTTCTTCTTTGCCCGTATTGCGGTAGCGGAACTTCCGCCGCTGGTGCTGGTGCTGTTCCGCGTCACCATAGCTGCGATCGCGTTGCAGCTCTATCTTGCGGTCCGTGGCCCGTCGTTTCGCCTCGCCTTGCCGCATGCCGGCCTGTTCTTCCTGCTGGCGCTCGCCAACAATGTCATCCCTTTCTCGCTGATCTTTGCCGGCCAGACCGAGCTTGGCGCCGGTGTCGCCTCGGTGCTCAATTCGACGACGCCGTTCTGGACGCTGATCCTCGCCAACGCCCTGACCAGCGACGAAAAGCTGTCGTGGAACAAGCTTGCCGGCATCGCCCTCGGTATCGCGGGAACGGCGGTGATGATCGGCCCCGGCCTCGTCGCCGGGCTCGGCGGTCCGGTCTGGGCGAAATTCGCGCTCATCGGAGCGTCGCTATCCTATGCGGTTGCACTGATGATTGCCCGCCGCTTCAGGGGTGTGCCGTCGCCGGTCATTGCCACCGGACAATTGACCTGCTCGACCGTTATCATGGTTCCGGTCGTTCTGTTCACCTATGATGCCGCCAATCTGTTTTCGGCTTCACCGCCGGTCTGGGCGGCGGTGCTGGCACTGGCTCTGCTGTCGACGGCCTTCGCCTACATCCTCTATTTCAATCTCGTCGCCTCGGCCGGCGCCACCAACGCCTCGCTGGTCACGCTCATCGTGCCGGCCAGTGCCATCCTGCTCGGCTTCCTGTTCCTGGGCGAGCGGCTCGAACTGTTCGAACTCGGCGGCATGGCGCTGATCGCCCTCGGCCTCGTCACCATCGACGGTCGACTGTTCTGGCGGCGTTAGAGATGGCGCAGCGAAGTTGTCGCTCCCGATCGTGCGCTATATGGGCGTGATCGCGGGAACAGATGAACCCTGCCATTCCAGACGCCAGATACCGCCTTGCCGGAGATTCTGAACGAGATCGGGAAGGAAGGCGGCAAGGCAGGTCCCGCCGACATGTCTCACGGAAGGATAGACAAAGCCGCTCGCGGCGTCTTGCTTGCGGAGTTGCTTCGCCAGCGCCTGACCGGCAGGATAGGCTAAGACAGTATCCGGATCGAGCACCGGGTCCTTGCTGAACTCAGCACCGCGCAGATCGTGAAACGAGCCTATGAAGTCGGCAACGAGCTCCGCGTAGTCGGTGACGTTTTCGAAACGTTCGATTGCGGCAAGCTCGCGCGTCAGATGAAAAGAGACCTCGCCGAGTGCGGTTTCCGCATCGAACGCACAGTACCAGACGCCCCTGGCATCATCGTTGAAACGATTGCCGCCCGGACGGGTGTAAGCGAACGCCGCATTGATGAAGGTGTAGCCCGGTCTCCCGAAAACCAGTTCGCGCGGATCGAGGTCGGGCAATCCCCCCTGCTGCGCCTGAAGGCGGCCGCTGGTGGCTCCTTCGAGCTCCGCAAGGTCCTCCAAATCTCCATGATTCCTGGCCAACGGCATCAGGACCGGTTCCTTGAACCTGCCTGTCGAAATCAGCCGGATCGTATCGCGCTGGGAAATGTCAGCGCGCGGCGGGATCTGCATTCAAAGTCCACCGCGCAAAGCGTCGATATGTTGGCGAACCTGCAGCAGCTTCGGAATGCCGCCCTCGATCATTACGTCCAGGGGGCGCCGGCCACCATAGAGAGGCCCTTTGTTCGGCAACCGCACCCATTCATCGGCAAGCGCTTCGGAGAACAGAAGCCGCAGTCCCTTGAAGATGCCGATCAGGGCGCTGATGCGTGTCAGCGAATCCTGGGAGAGAACGCCCTCCCACTCGCCTTTCTTCATGCGGAACCAGGTTCTCTCCGACACGTCGCCGATCAAGGTACAGATCTCGGTGCTGGTCAGATGCCAGATGTCTGCGAGCCTGATGATGCCGGCAACAGCCGCTGGCGTGAGCCGCGCCCGTGCCGAGGCATCCGCCAGATTTGCCGGCAAAGCCTGATTTGCAGGATCGCGAACCGCACAAGCGACACTCATTCCAGCCTCCATCACTTGGCAGGCAATATACTGCCAATTGGCAGAAAATTCAAGTCCTAGCTATCTCACAACGCTGCCGATTGCCTACCGCATTCTCTTCAGTCGGTCCGAAAATCGATTCCGATTTCCGCCGCGGTAGCGCTGCCATTCTCGCTACTGCCACAGCTTTGCCACAAATTATTCACAGGTCCCGAGCCGGCTTTTGACAAAGAGTTTCAATGCCTAACGGCAAACGGCAGGTCGCAAATTCCACAATCTCGTCGCATTGCAGCAAAGTTTCTGCTTGCCTGTGGCACAAATGACCCTAGACTCTCGCCATAGCTCTTTAAGAGGAGGCTATGACATGGGACTGACGAGGCCGATCAACGCATTGATGATTTGTGCTGCGTTTGCATTCATTGGCGCCCTCATTATGGGCGTCCTTCCATAAGGCCGCTGAGCGGGGGAAGACCAGCACCGAATACTCCAAACCATTGAAAAGGCCGGGCATTTTGCCCGGCCTTTTGCATTCCCCCGATCTTTGACATTTCAAAAAGGTGCCTGCCGCCTTACGCCGCGGCGGATCCCGCCGCCTCGACTTCGTGCGACCTGATGCCGATCATGTGGCAGATGGCGAAGACCAGATCGGCCCGGTTCATCGTGTAGAAGTGAAAATCGCCGACGCCGCGCTCGACAAGGTCCAGCACCTGCTCGGCCGCCACGGCAGATGCCACCAGCGCATGCGTTTGCGGATCGTTCTGCAGCCCATCGAAACGCTCGGCCAGCCATGCCGGCACCAAGGCGCCGCACCGCGCCGAAAAGTTGGCGACCTGGGTGAAATTGTGCACCGGCAATATGCCCGGCACGATCGGTATGTAGATGCCGGCCCGCCGTGCCCGTTCGACATAGCGCTCATAGAGATCGTTGTCGAAGAAGAACTGGGTGATCGCCCGCGTCGCGCCATTGTCGGCCTTGCGCTTCAGCATGTCGAAGTCGGTGGCGAAATCCGGGCTTTCCGGATGCTTTTCCGGATAGGCCGAGACCGAGATGTCGAAATCGCCGGCGCCCTTCAGCGCATCAACCAGCTCGGCGCCATTGGCATAGCCTTCCGGATGCGGCCGGTAAGTCGCGCCGACGCCCTCGGCCGGATCGCCGCGCAGAGCGACGAAACGCTTGACGCCCATATCGGCGAACTCCCGGATCACCGCATCGACCTCGTGACGCGCCGCATCGACACAGGTCATGTGCGCCGCCGGCGTCAACGTCGTTTCATTGAGGATGCGCTTGACGGTGCGGGCCGTCCGCTCGCGGGTCGAACCACCGGCGCCATAGGTGACCGAGACGAATTTCGGCTTGAGCGGCTCAAGCCGGGTGACCGTGTCCCACAGCCTTGCTTCCATCTCATCGTTTTTCGGCGGAAAGAACTCGAACGAAACCCTGACCTTGTCGCCGATGTCGGGGCGGCGGGAGAAGCGGAACTGGTTCATCAGGCGGTTTCCCCTATCGGATACGCATTGGCCGGTTGTCTGTCGTTGGAAGGCTCGGCAATCAGCATGCGCCGATCGCGGCCGAGCCAGAGTTTGACGGTGAGCTTGGCCTCGTTGCCGCCGCGCGGCTCGAATTCCTGGCTGTCCTCAAGGTCGAGGCCGGCCTCGGAAAACCAGTCGCCAATTTGCCGGTCGGAAAAGCCGAGACGCATATGCGCGTGCTCCTCGCGCAAGAACTCCAGCGCGTGCGGCGCGAAATCGACGATCACCAGCCGGCCGGCCGGGCGCAACAGACGCGCCGCCTCGCGGATGGCGCGGGCGGGATCGTCGAGATAATGCAGCACCTGATGGATGGTAACGAGATCAAAGGCGTCGCGTTCGACCGGTGGCGCAAAAATGTCGCCCTGGCGCACTTGTGCATTCGAAACGCCGGCCCTGTCGAGATTGGCGCGCGCCACCGTCAGCATCTCGCGCGACATGTCGATGCCGACACCGCGCCGATAGAGCGGCGAAAAGATCTCGAGCAGCCGTCCGGTGCCGGTGCCGAGATCGAGCATCGACTGGAACGGCCGCTTGCCGACGAGCTTGATGAGAGCTGCTTCGACCGCGCGATCCGGCACATGCAGCGAGCGGATATGGTCCCAGCTTGCGGCGTTTACCGAGAAATATTCGGCAGCCCGGTCCTGCCGCTTGCGCTTGACTGCGGCCAGCCGTTCGAGATCACGCTCGACCTGCGGATCGGCGCCGCGGATGCCGGAGACCAGCCTGAGCACGAAATCGCGCGACGCGTCGGAATCCGATAGCCGGAAGAACGCCCACGAGCCCTCCTGGTAGCGGCCGATCAGCCCGGCCTCCAGCAGCAATTTCAAATGGCGCGAGACGCGCGGCTGCGACTGGCCAAGGATTTCGGTGAGATCGGACACGGTCAGATCGCCGCGCGACAGCAGCGCCAATATGCGCAGCCGGCTGGATTCGGCAGCCGCCTTCAATGTATCTACCATCGTGTCGAGAGCGACATGCATGCGAGCATTCTCTTTGAAAAGATATAAACATATGTTTATGTCGGTTTGGATAGGCTTGCAAGCGCTATGTCGCTTCCGGACAAGAAAATGACGCATGCGTGGCGGATCGCGCAAGAACGGACGCATGATCGGGGCGAGAACCATGTTCGAGACGCGCAGCGGCGAAAAGCTCCTGGAAACCGACCCGGCAACGATGCCGCCGGATGGCCATGTCGTCTTCATCGGCCGCATCGCTTCGCCGTGGACGACACGGGAAACTTGCCCCAAGAACATGAAGGCGGCGCGGGAGACGGGACAGCCGGCGGTTCTCACGATCGATCCGCTCTATCGGGACGGCCTGCTTGGGCTGGAACGCGCCAGCCACGTGATCATCCTGTCCTGGCTGCACCATGCGCCGCGGCAACTGATTGTCCAGAAACCCCGCCATGCCACAGAGCCGAAAGGCGTCTTTTCGCTGCGCTCCCCTGCCCGGCCGAACCCAATTGGGCTGCATGTCGCCAGGCTGGTTGCCGTCGACATCGACACCGGCCGCATCGATCTCGACGCCATCGATGTGCTCGACGGCACGCCGGTCATCGACATCAAGCCCTATTTCGCTTCGACCGATGCCTTTGCCGAGGCGACCATGGCCGGGCGGGACGAGCCAGGACGGGTGGAGTGATGAGCGCGCCGACCGGCCGCCGCCGCGCCATCGCCAAGGCGCTGACAGCGCTCCTGCCGCTGGCGCCCTATGCCGACATGGAAAAGATCCGTGCGGATGCCGGCGCCGTGCATATGAAGACCTTGCCGCCGAGCATTGCCGTGTGGCTGGCGACGATAGCCCACATCCGCCATATGCACACCGACTACGAAAAGCTGCTGGCCGAAGGCTATGACCGCGATTCCGCGCGCTTCTTCGTCATCGAGCAAACCAACATCGTGCTGACCCGCTGGCGCGCCACTCGGCTGCTCGACGATGAGGATGAGGCGTAGAGAATGGCAGGCACACGCGTCGAGTTCTGCGCTCTTCACCGCTGTGATTAGCGAAATCGAGAGGTGACGGCCAATCTCCCCCCAAGTGGGGAGATGTCCGGCAGGACAGAGGGGGCGCTGTCCCGCCGACCTCAGGTCGGCAGCATCGGAACTTTCAAGGCCTGAAATAAAAAACCCGCCTCGGAGGGCGGATCGTTGGAGCCAATTAGCACCATACCCAGATTAGTAGCATAGCTGCCGGCACAAAGCAAGAACAAACTTGCTGTGTTTTAGGGAAATCGCTTCAGGTTGGCATCGCGGCTTCATTCCAGCTTGGGTTCCTCGCCCCCACGAAAGTGGGGGAGAGGTGGCTCGGCGAAGCCGAGACGGAGAGGGGGAACCGCGCTCTCCGAAGGCCCCTCTCCGGGCGCGGGAGGGCCCCCACCACCCCCCCCCAGCGCGGGGGGGCGCGCACCCCGCTCAGCGCCGGGGCGCGGAGGGACCGGGG
>NZ_JAMYQL010000011.1:0-206459 GCF_040320865.1 Mesorhizobium sp. M0598
TTAGCGCCTTGAAGCGGCTCAATCGGGACGAAGATCTTTCGATCCTTGTCGCCGAGCAGAATTCGGCAGTGACGCTGAAATATGCCGACCGCGCCACCGTGCTCGAAAACGGAAAGAGCGTGCTGGAAGGTTCGGCCGCCGACCTGCGCCAGCGCGACGACATCAAGACCTACTATCTCAGCGGCACGCCGCTTCCATCGCAACATTTTCCCCAGGAGACCGCAGCATGACCATCCAATCGAAGCAGCCGTCCGATATCCGCAGCGCCGTCCCCCCGGTCGAGCGTCCGTCGGCCAGAGCGCATGTCATCAAGACCGACGCCGAGGCGATCGCTGTGGCGGAAAAACTGGCCGCAGACTTCGCCAAGGACGCCTCCAGGCGGGACCGCGAGCGCATCTGGCCGAAGGAAGAGCTCGATGCGTTTTCGCAGAGCGGCCTGTGGTCGATCAACGTGCCGAAGGCCTATGGCGGACCGGAACTCTCCTATGTGACGCTGTCGAAGGTGATCGCCATCATCTCGGCGGCCGATCCGTCGCTCGGCCAGATTCCGCAGAACCATCTCGGCGTCGTCGCCGCCATCCGCACCGTCTCTGACGAGGCCCAGAAGAAGTTGCTCTTCGCCGAAGTTCTGTCCGGCACACGGTTCGGCAACGCGTTCTCGGAATTCGGCTCCAAGCGGGCGGCCGATTTTGAGACGAAGTTCGTCGACGCCGGCGACCACGTCGTGGTCAATGGCCAGAAATTCTATTCCAGCGGCGCCCTGCTCGCCCATCTGGTGCCGATCGTGGCGCTCGATGACGAGGGCCGGGCCTGGTATGCCATCGCCGATCGCGGCGCGCCCGGACTGACGGTCATCGACGACTGGTCGAGCTTCGGCCAGAAGACGACGCTGTCCGGCACAGTCCTGCTCGACAATGTGAAAGTGCCGAAGACGCATCTCGTCCCCGGCTACCAGGGCTATGACAGGCCGACGGCCGACGGCGCCATCTTCCAGATCATCCAGGCTGCTGTCGATCTCGGCATCGCCAACGCGGCGATCGACGAGACGGTCAGCTTCGTGCGCACCAAGTCGCGCGCGTGGATCGACAGCGGCGTCGATCATGCCTGGCAGGATCCCTACACTATCCAGGCCGTCGGTGACCTTCGCCTGCGGGCCAATGCGGCGCAGGCCGTTCTGGACAAGGCAGGGCTGGCGGTCGACCGCGCCGTGGCCGATCCGAACGATAAGACCGTCGCGGAAGCGCAGATCGCGGTTGCCGAATCCAAGATCCTCACCACCGAGATCGCCATCAATGCCACCAACAAACTGTTCGAACTCGCCGGCACGCGATCCACACTGGCCGAGCACAATCTCGACCGGCACTGGCGCAACGCCCGAACCCACACGCTGCACGATCCGGTGCGCTGGAAATACGCGATCCTCGGCAACTATTACCTGAACGACGTCAATCCGCCGCTCCACGCCTGGAGCTGAGCGAGAACGCCGTAAAGTCATAGAGGACTGTTCATGAGCACTACCATCCCCGACAGGATCAAGGTCCTGTGGTTTCTCCCGACCCATGGCGACAGCCGCTATCTCGGCACCTCCGAGGGGGGCAGGGCGGTCGACCTGCCCTATCTGACCCAGGTCGCCAAGGCCGCCGACGCCATCGGCTATTACGGCGCGCTGCTGCCGACCGGCCGAAGTTGCGAGGACAGCTGGGTCGTGGCGTCGGCGCTGGCGCCGTTGACGCAGCGGCTCCGCTTCCTCGTTGCGGTGCGGCCGGGCCTGCAATCGCCGACGCTCGCCGCGCGGATGACCTCGACGCTCGATCGCATTTCCGGCGGGCGCCTGCTTATCAACGTGGTCACCGGCGGTGACCCGGTCGAGAACAAGGGCGACGGCATCTTCCTCAGCCATGACGAGCGCTATGAGGTGACGCGGGAGTTTCTCGATATCTACAAGGCCGTGCTCAGCGGCGAGACCATTGCCTTCGAAGGCAAGCACTTCCGCATCGAGGACGGAAGGCTGCTGTTCCCGCCGGTGCAGACGCCGCATCCGCCGCTCTATTTCGGCGGTTCGTCGGAGGCAGCGAATGCGGTCGCCGCCGAGCAGATCGACAAATATCTGACCTGGGGCGAACCACCGGTCGATGTCGCCGCAAAGATCGACCATGTGCGCGGCCTTGCCGAGAAGGCGGGACGCGCGGTGAGCTTTGGCATCCGATTGCATGTCATCGTCCGTGAAACCAATGACGACGCCTGGGCCGATGCCGATCGGCTGATCAGCCGTCTGGACGACAAGACAATCGCCGAGGCGCAGAAGGTGTTCGCGCGCATGGACTCGGTTGGCCAGTCGCGTATGAGCCGGTTGCATGGCGGCCGCCGCGACAAGCTGGAAATCAGCCCGAACCTGTGGGCTGGCGTCGGCCTGGTGCGCGGCGGTGCGGGCACCGCACTGGTCGGCGATGCGGCTACGGTGGCGGAACGGATCGATGAATACCGGCGCATAGGCATCGATACATTCATCCTGTCCGGTTACCCGCATCTGGAGGAAGCCTATCGCTTCGGCGAACTTGTGTTGCCGCAGTTGCCACTCGATCACGAGATCTCAACGCGGCCGACGGCCGTCAACATGGGCCCCTTCGGCGAAACCGTAGCCGGCGACCATCGCCCGTCGGCGCTGCGCGCGAGCCAGTCTTGAGCGCCAGCGGACCGATCATAGCGATTGTCGGCGGCGGCTTTTCAGGTGCGGCGACTGCGTTTCATCTGGCGCGGCTGCTGCCGGCCAGTGCATCCGATATCGTGGTCGTCGAGCCGCGCGAAAGGCTCGGCTATGGTCTGGCCTATTCGACGACCGATCCTTCACACCGCATCAATGTGCCGGCCTCGAGGATGACGCTGATCTCCGGCCAGGATAGCCACTTCGCCGACTGGCTGCAGCAGAGCAGCGCTATTGTGGGGGATGTCGAGGCTATTGCCGCCAACGGCGCGATCTACCCGCAGCGCCGTGTTTTCGGCGGCTATGTCGAATCCCATCTCCAGCCCTTTCTGCTCAGCAAAACGATCCGCCATGTCAGGTCCGCCGTCGCATCGGTCGAGCGCACCGGCGAGGGCTACCGTCTGATCCTCGCTGATGGCGGGACGCTCGCTGCCGACGCCGTGGTGATTGCGACGACGCATCCGCCGCCGGCCTTGCCGATGCCCCTGAAGTCCGTGGCTGGCACAGCCGGGCTGGTGACCAATCCCTATGATCTCGAGAGGCTGGAAGCGATCGGCCGCGACGACCGTGTCCTGGTCGTTGGCACCGGACTGACGTCGGCGGACGTGATTGCGACCCTCGACCGCAAGGGGCATCGTGGCCACATTGTCGCGCTGTCACGTCATGGCTATCGCTCGCGCAGCCACGCCTCGATACCGGCCGATCCAGTCGGTGATTTCACGACCCTTCCTTCACGCAGCGCAACGGCACTGTTCAAGCGCATCCGGGCCACGATTCTTGATGCCAAGCGTCAGGGCGAAGACTGGCACCCGGTGCTCGATGCCGTCCGGCGTCAGGGACAGGCCATCTGGCAGGCCTTGCCGCTAGCCGAGCAGCGCCAGGTTGTGCGTCATCTTCGCGCGCTGTGGGATGTGCATCGCTTCCGCGTTGCGCCACAGATCGCGGCCGTGCTCGATCGCCGCGCTGCCGAGGGCAGGCTTTCCTATCGCGCCGCATCGATTGTCGGCGCCGAACAGGTAGACAGATGCATTCGCGTCAGGCAGCGGCTGCGTGGCCAACGCAGCCTCGTTGTCGATGCTTTCGACAGTGTGATCGTGACGACCGGACCGGCGCACGCCGATATCTTGCGGACCAACACGGCGATTGCGGCGCTCGCGCGGATGGGATTGGTCCGGCTCGATCCGATTGGTCTTGGTTTGGATACCGACAGCCAAGGCCGTGCGGTCGGCACATCCGGGCGCCCGACCGATAGCATTTTCGTCAGCGGGCCACTGGCGCGAGGCAGCGTCGGCGAACTGATGGGAATTCCCGAAGTCACCGCACATGCCGAGCGCATCGCCGCCGAAATTCACCAATGGTTGGGATACCAAACGGCGTTGCGTCGCAAGGCGTCGTGAAGCTGCAAACACGATGAGGCTATCCAGATGACACTGACCGAACGCGTTCCCCTATTGGAAACCTTAGTGGAAACCCGGGTTCCCCTGAAATTTGCGATGCGACACCTGGCCGGAGCTGTCTCCGTGGTCACCGCCGGTGTTGGCGACGAACGGACGGGCGCAACCGTTACCACCGCCCATTCCCTATCGGTCGAACCAGAGGTGATGGTTGTCAGCATCAATCTGAACTCGTCTACCTGGGCAGCCATCAGCCGGCATCGGCATTTCTGCGTGAATGTGCTGCGTGCCGACCAGATCGCGATTGCCGACCGCTTTGCCGGGCGCGGTGGCCTGAAGGGGTCGGCGCGCTACGAGGGCGCTCGCTGGTCCAGCCTTGCAAGCGGCGCACTGGCACTCGACGAGGCGCTTGCCGCGGTCGACTGCGCGGTTGAGGATACTATTATTCGCCACAGCCACGCGCTGATCCTCGGCAGCGTCCGGCATGTGGTGAGCGGAGAGCCGGGCCCGGCGCTGATCTATCATCACGGCGCATACGGATCGTCGTAAACGTATTTCGGTTCCTGGTGCTTGGCGGCGCGGTGAAGGTCCAGGCATTCAAATGAAGGCTTGATCTAGAATGCCTTGGAGAGAAAACAGTAAAGGGGAGGCGGGTCTTTTGGCGTCCAGCCAGAACCGCAGGCTAGAAGTGATTCCCAGCCATTTTGTCGCCCGTCACAATGTTACAAAACTCATCGTAAGTAGTTGATTTTATTATAGATACCTAGAGTTCAATCCTCTCTCGCAGCGCCGTATAGCCCTTGAAATGCTGGTTACGAGGGCACTGTATTACGAACCATCTCGCGAGAGCCCTGATCTGCGATTCTCTACAAGATCCTGCCTGAGGCCTCCCACGTGGCACGGCGCCGTCTTCTTCGGGTCGAGCTTTTTTTGTCAAACCTCAGTTACCGGAGACGAAAGCGCTATAACGTCAGCAGAAGGAGCAATCTGCCATGACGATGATTACTTGCGAACTTATACACGCCCTGCCGCCATCGGACCGCCGCGTTTTTGGTCGTCTCGAAGCCGCCAGCTACGTGGGTGCCAGCGTCGGCTATTTCGACAAGCTGGTCCGTGCCGGCATCATGCCGCAGCCGTTGCCGCTTCCTGGCGTAAAGCGTTGGGATGTCCGCGCGCTCGACAGAGCGCTTGACGGCTTAAGCGGGATTTCCGAGTCTGAAGTTTCCGACAACGAGTGGGATCGGCTGGTCCAATGAAGCGTAAGCTGCCGAAGCACGTCAAAGCCTTCATTGATCGAACCGGCCGGCCGCGGCACTACTTCAGACATACGAACACCACGTTGCCAGGTCTTCCATACTCGACAGAGTTTATGGACGCTTACAGCGCGGCATTGAAGGCGTGGGAAGCGGGAAGGGCGGCGCCAACGACCATGATCGGTGCCAATCGGATACAGCCGGGCACAATTGCGGCATTGATCCTCTCCTACTACGGCAGCGCAGATTTCAGAAATCTAGCAAAGGCGAGCCAGAAGACATATCGCAGCGCACTCGAGCGCCTCCGTGTTGACTATGGCACTGGCTCGGTCGTCAAGCTCGAGCGCAAGCACGTCCTCAAGATGATGGACAAGAAGGCTGAGCACCCGGGCGCCGCCAACGAGCTGCTGAAGATGATGAAGCTCCTTATGGGGCGCGCCATCGATATGGGGATGCGCAAGGAGGATCCGACGCTGCGGATACGGCGCGTGAAAATCAAGTCAGGTGGATTCATCACCTGGGAGGAGGAGGACATCCTTGCGTTCTATGAGGCGCATCAAGAAGGCACTCGTGCCCGCCTAGCCCTCGACCTTTTGCTGTTCACGGGTCAGCGACGTTCGGATGTGATCGGCATGGGTCGGCAGCACGTCAGGAACGACGTCCTGTCAATTCGGCAGCAAAAGACAGGCACGGCTGTCTCGATACCGCTTCATCCATATCTCAAAGGCATCCTCGATGCCCGACCTCATGACAACCTCACCTATCTCCTGACGCAATACGAAAAACCGTTCCAGCCGGAATCGTTCACGAACTGGTTCAGGGTCTGCGTCCGCGAAGCGGGTCTGCGCGAGGATCTGGCAAGCGGCGCCATGGGGCTTTCTCCGCACGGTCTGCGTAAGGCATGCAGCCGACGCCTCGCCCAAGCCGGCTGCACACCTCATCAGATCAAGGCGATCACCGGCCACAAAAAGCTCGATGAGATCGTTCGCTACACCGAGGCGGTCGATCAGATGCGCTTGGCCCACCAGGCGATGAACGCTATTGTCGAGCACGGAGCAGGAACAAAAACTGTCAAACCAAACAGTTCGGTTTGACAGTTTTATCCGTAAGCCATTGAAAGCGCTTGGTTGAGAAACGGCTATTCTATACTGAGCCGATACCCAATACCGCGCACTGTCTGCAGCCAGACCGGATTGGACGGATCGCGTTCGATCTTGCGGCGGAGCCGATTGATCTGAACGTCGATCGTGCGCTCGCCGACCTCGGATTCATCGCCGACAAGCTCATGCCGCGGTATCGTTTCGCCGGCACGCGCAGCGAAGATCGCCAGGATTTCCTGCTCGCGGTCGGTCAGCTTGAGCGCCTCGCCGCCGCGCTTCAGCTCACGCCTGGCGATCTGGAACGTATAGGGGCCAAAGACCAGCTGTTCGACCTTAGGCGTTGTCGCGGGGCCGCCGCGGCGCAGGATATTGTTGATACGCAGGATCAGCTCGCGCGGGTCGAACGGTTTAGGCAGATAGTCGTCGGCGCCGGCCTCGAGCCCGGTGATCCGGCTGTCGGTTTCGGACAGTGCGGTGAGCATCAGGATCGGCACGTTTTTCTCCGCCCGCAGCGCCTTGGTGAGGTCGACGCCACTTTCACCCGGCATCATGACGTCGAGCACGATCAGATCGAAGTCGAGGCCGGCGAGCTTGCGCCGCGCCTCGCCGGAATTTCCGGCGACGGTGACGCGAAAGCCGTTTTCGGTCAGATACTGTTTCAGAAGATTGCGGATACGGGTGTCGTCGTCGACCACCAGCAGATGCGGCGCGTCGTCTTCCGGTGCTGTCGGATGATCAACCCTCTCAATGGTCTCCATGGTTTTTCCCTGACATCTTTGCGGGCACAATGTCGATCTGCGCCCTTAGTTCCGGATTGACCATCGCTTCAAGGAACCGTTCGATAACGGCGCGTTCGGTGGCTCCGGAATCTTCCAATGCAGCATGGATGCGGCGCGACTGTGGCCGCGCCAGCGCCAGCGCCAGGGCACGGCCCTTGGCCGTCGGGTAGAGTTCGCGCTGGCGGCGGTCGCGAGGGCCCTGCAATTGCACGATATGGTCGGTGTCGATCAGTTGCTTGAGCACGCGCGCCAGGCTCTGCTTGGTGATCTTGAGCACGTCGAGGAGTTCGGCGACCGTCAGACCGGGCCGGCGATTGACGAAATGCAACACCCGGTGATGGGCACGGCCAAAACCGTATTCGGCCAGGATCTGGTCCGGATCGGAGGTAAAGTCGCGATAGGCGAAGAAGAACAACTCGATGATGGCGAAATCGATGCCGTCCTCGTCGGTGATCGCCGTCCTGATCGGTTCTGCGGCTGCGTGGCTCGTCATCTTTTCTCCGTGTGTGGCAGGAAATTATGTCAGCACTATTGACGTATTTTCCGCGCGATGGTAATTTTTGGCAAGCTTTTCGGCGGATTGCGAACGAAAAGGCAAGCGAAGCCGTTTTTTCCGGAACTTCCTGAGTTTGCCAGACCTTAAATATCCGCCTACGCTTTGAGACAATGGCCGCCCACAGCGGCCGAAACGAAACACGCAACGACGCAATGATGTGCGGGCCGCCGCCCGCGGGAGGTTACCATGGCATCCGTTCCCTTCGACCAACTGGACGGCTTTATCTGGATGAACGGCGAATTCGTCAAATGGGCCGACGCCAAGATCCACGTCTTGACCCACGGGCTGCACTACGCCAGCGCGGTATTCGAGGGCGAGCGCGCTTATGGCGGCGAAATTTTCAAGCTGACCGACCACACCGAACGCCTGCATGAATCGGCGCGCCTGCTTGGCTTCAAGATACCCTACTCGGTCGCCGAGATCGACGACGCCTGCCGCACGCTGTTGAAGAAGCAAGGTTTCCAGGACGCCTATGTCCGGCCGATCGCGTGGCGCGGCAGTGAACAGATGGGCGTTTCCGCACAGAACAGCCGGATCAACTGCGCCATCGCCATCTGGCAGTGGCCAAGCTATTTCGACCCGGCGCAGAAGCTCAAGGGCATCCGGCTCGACATGGCCGAATGGCGCCGCCCCGACCCGCGCACCGCGCCGTCGAAATCGAAGGCGGCCGGCCTCTACATGATCTGCACCATGTCCAAGCATGCCGCCGAGGCCAAGGGCTATGCCGACGCCATGATGCTCGACTGGCGTGGCCAGGTGGCGGAAGCGACAGGCGCCAACATCTTCTTCGTCAAGGACGGCAAGATCCATACGCCCAAGCCTGATTGCTTCCTCGACGGCATCACCCGCCGCACGGTCATCGGCCTTGCCAAGGACCGCGGTGTGGAGGTGATCGAGCGCGCCATCATGCCGGAGGAGCTTGAAGGCTTCCACCAGTGCTTCCTCACCGGGACGGCGGCCGAGGTGACGCCGGTTTCGGAGATCGGTCCATACCGATTCGAGGTCGGCGAAATCGCCAAGACGCTGATGAATGACTATTCTGCGGCCGTTCAGCCCAAGCACGCAATCGCTGCAGAATAACGAAAGTCACAGCTTTTTTAACTAGTAAGGGCGGTTTTCGGGCCGCCCCTTTTATTTAAGCGCTTCTGCATTTGACTTTCATTCAATTCGGCGTCTCATGATGGCGTCGGCCTGGGAGGCTGGCAGCTATGGAGGGATTGGAAATATGGATATGAACACGCTTCTTCCGATCATTATTCAGGTGATTACGGGCATCATCGGTGGCCAGGCGGTGGGTGCGGCTATCAAGACTGCGGCGATGGGGCAGCTTACCAAAATCCTGGGTGGCGCTGTCGGCGGCGTCGGCGGTGCGGCCATCCTCAACAGTCTGCTGGGTGGCGCGGTCGATCCGGCAGCAGCCGCCACGGCGGCAGGGGCCGGCAGCGCGTTGAACATTTCAAATATCGTTGGCGGTGCCGGCGGCGGCGCCATCCTGACCGGCATCATCGGTGCGGTCATGAACGCGATGAAGAAATAAGCTTCGACGTTTCAGGTTTTCAAATGGGCGGCTTCGGCCGCCCATTTCGTTTGCCGTTTGTGGGAGCGGTGGACGCCGTTCGCGTGTGTCTCTACATCAGGGCCTGGTTCAAGGTTGGAGCTCTCCTGACGCGTTCGAGGGGACGCGCAGCACTCCGACAGCGTGAAAGGACGAATATGGGTCAGCTCAACGCCGGCATCGTGCCGGTCACGCCGTTCCAGCAGAACTGCACCATCCTCTTCGACATGGACGACAGACAAGGCGTTGTCGTCGATCCGGGCGGTGACATCGACAAGGTGCTGGCGGCGCTCGAGGACAATGCGATCACTGCCGGCGCGATCTGGATTACCCATGGCCATATCGACCATGCCGGCGGGGCCATGGAACTGAAGGAGGCGCTCGGTATCGAGATCATCGGTCCCCATGCCGCCGACCGGCCGCTGCTCGCCAATCTCGAGAACCAGGCAAAGCGCTACGGCATCACCGATCCCGTGCGCAACTGTGTCCCCGACCGGTTCCTTGCCGAAGGCGAGACCGTTTCGTTCGGCTCACACGAGTTCGAGGTGCTCCATTGTCCGGGCCACGCACCCGGCCACGTCGTCTACTATAACCGGGCGGCGAAGTTCGCGCATGTCGGCGACGTGCTGTTCCGCGGTTCGGTCGGCCGCACCGACCTGCCGGGCGGCGACCACGCCGCGCTGATCGCCTCGATCAAGGAGAAGCTTTTGCCGTTGGGCGACGACATCGGCTTTATCTGCGGCCATGGTCCCGGCGGCCGTTTTGGTGAGGAGCGGCGGAGCAATCCTTTTCTGGTCTGAAACCGCTTGCCGGAAACAAAAAGCGCGGCCTGTGCGACCGCGCTTTTTTCCGACGGGAAACTGCCTCCGCTAATTGGCGGTGCAGAAATGCTGTTCGCCGTCATAGCCGGTGAACGTGCCGGTACGGGCGTTGAAGCTCCGGTAGCGGTCCGAGCAGTATTCGTACCAGCCGCGGGTCCACGGCTCCGCATAGCTTTCGGCATAGGCCACTCGCGGCTGCACGTAATAACGGCGCACCGGGGCAGGCCTGTAGTATTCATCATCATAGGCCGGGTCGTAATAGCGGGGCTGCGGGCTGGCGAGCGCACCGCCGATCAGGGCACCGGCCGCAAGGCCGAGCACGCCGGCCGCAACGGCGTCGCCGTGGCCGTGGTGGCGGCGGTGATGGCGCCATTCGTCGGCATTGGCCGCGGGCAAGGTCGCCAGCGTGGTCGCAACGACCGCGGCGGACAGGATGGCAGTCTTGAAAATTCGGTTCATGTCGGTCTCCTTCGTGCCGGACCGGGTCGTTTTCGGGATGCGGTCCGGCTTTAACGAAGATTAATATGCGACCGTGGCTGAACGGGGGCTGAACGAAATTTGACCAGGCGGTTCATCTAACTGGGCGGTTCAAGCGTGCGGCAAACACCGCAGGCCAGACCGGCCCACGTCCATTCTGTCCGGGGGTGGTTCAGCCGATCGACAGGTTGACGGCTTTCGGACCCTTGCCGCGCTTGTCCGGCTCGGTGTCGAATGTCACTTTCTGCCCATCCTCAAGACCGGGAAGACCCGACGCCTGCACGGCCGAAATATGGACGAAGACATCCTTTGCCCCGTCGTCCGGCGTGATGAAGCCGAAGCCCTTGGCGTGATTGAAGAATTTGACGGTGCCGGTCTGCGGCATGGGAAGCTCCTTTGATCCCACAAGTCCAGTCTCGGGCCGGCAAATGCCCGGACGGAAATTTGTCCTTTATTTTAGTGCCATCGGCAAGAGAAAGTTTTGCGGGTGCGGGCAAGCATCCCGGAACACAAAAGGCGCGACGAAAACCGCCGCGCCTTTACAGAATTCAAGTTCACTCCAAAAGCCTTGCAGCATCCTCACCCCGAAAGGACGCGCGGCACGCTGTGGTTTCAGGCAGCGCGGAGATTGACCGCTTTCGGACCCTTGCCCATACGGTCGGGCTCGACATCGAAGGTGACCTTCTGACCGTCGACGAGCGTGCGCAGCCCGGAAGCCTCGATCGCCGAGATGTGGACGAACACATCCTTGGCGCCGCCATCGGGCGTGATGAAGCCGAAGCCTTTGGTAGCGTTGAAGAATTTAACGGTGCCGGTCTGGGCCATTGGGGAAACTCCTTCACCCGTGTCAGTCTTGGTGGTTCCGCCCGCCGCCTGGCGCCGTGGGCAAGTCCCGGTGGTTGCTTCGGCAGTCATGCATTGGCGCATGGTAAAACCCCCCGCCGAAAACGGGGCTGTCAGAGATTCACAGTATCGGGGAAAGGTCGTCCAAAACGTTCCGCTCTCCGGGTCGCAAATGCCCGAACACAAAATTTATCGCACGGAAACGTGATGCTTGCAAGACACAGCCGCGGGCGGCCCCAACAGGCGCATCCCGACGCATCGCACCGATAGTCCCGGTTCTCTGCGCGGTCATCGGCCAGACTTCACCCAGGCATGGTCCAGCAAGCGGGGCAGGTGCTGTCTTGGCTTGCGCCGGCATACCGCCCTGGCTCGCCAGTTGCAAACAGGGGTTGCATCTGGCAGCGGAATGACGAGGATCGGCCTGACCCAGGCACCATTTGTGCAGGCAGGAGTTTCGAGGGAGGGAACATTCATGCGGTTTCTTGCGGCAATCTTTCCGCGGCAGGTTTTTTCCATCCTGTTCCTGTCGGTAATTCTCGCAGCCTGCACCGTCGTGGTGGATGATGAGGGGCCGGGGCCGCGCCCGCCACGGCCGGGGCCGCAATCCTGCACTAGGCAATATGACCCGGTCTGTGCCCGGCGCGGCGGCGACCGCCAGACCTTCGCCAATGCCTGCCTTGCCGAACGGGCCGGATACCGCATCATTCGCGAGGGCGAGTGCCGCGGCGGTGGTGGTGGCGGTGAGGAGCAGACATTCTGCACCCGCGAATACCGCCCAGTCTGTGCCCGTCGCCATGGCGAACTGCGCACATTCCCCAACGAATGCGAAGCCCGCGCGGCGGATTATCGCGTCGTCGATGACGGGCCCTGCTAGCGCACCGACCTACAGCCTGGCCGGATAAGCACCATCTGGGGGCCGGCGTAGAGCTCAGCACCGTTCCCGTTGGAGATGCGCAGGCGACGCGGATCTGCGGCATCATCAGCATGTGAAGCAGCGTTGTGGCGCGTCGGCTCAGTTGGCCGGGTTGTCGACCGGTTCGAGATTGTCTTCCGTGGTGACCCGCTCATAGGTCTCCTGATCGCTGCGGATGCGATATTGCGGCGAGCCGTCCTTGACCGGCAGCCGGCTCTTGATCTGGAACAGCTCCGCGGTCTTTTGGGCAAGGCCGGTGCGGCTCTTCATGCGGACGGTCTGGCCGACGGTGAAGATATGCGCCGGCGTGTCCGTGCGCCGCGCATTCTGCTGGAAGCGGATCATGTGACATTCTCCTGGTCGTGCCGAAGCGCTGCGTCGAGCTCGGCATGGTCAATGGCGACAAGCTGGCTGGTCGCGCTTTTCACTGTCCTTGCCGGCAGATGGATGAAAGTGGCGACGCGGCGCCAGGCAGGCCAGGACATGCCGTCGATCAGTTCTTCGTCGTGGTCGATGTCATAGTCGCCGGCCGGCTGCACGCCATCCAGCCCGCCAAGCACGAAAGGTGCCGCGAAATGCGCTATGGAATGGGTGGTGCGAGCAGACATTCTTGTGCCTCGAAGTTCTCGCTTGTGCCTTGAAGTTCTCGTGCCTTGAAGTTTCTTTCCGGCCTGCCCCGGAAGCGGAGCCTGCATTGCGGTACCAGGTGTCGGCGATTTGGATAAGTTTGGCGGGCCGAGAATCCCTGACACCGCGGGGCCAAGCATGGCCCAAAACGGTTTCATACCAATAGTCTGAAAATACGGCTTATTCAAGAAGTTTTCGGCCTCTTACCCCTACCAACGTCAAATTACTTTTCTATAGTTATCCGCAGAACGATGATACGGTCCCGGTGCACCTCAAAAATTGTTTGAAGAACTTCCGAAAAAATTTCCTCCGGCATTTGTATTTATCTAGCAATGGAAGGAAGAGAGTCATGAACTCCGCAAGAACACCGGATGTCCCGACAGTTGCAGTCAGTCCTGTCGCAAAGCCGATAAAGGTCTTGTCGCCGCGTCTCACGATAAGAAGCGACGAGGCGGCAAGGCGAAGGATTGCCGACACCGACGGCACGGCGCGGCGGGCGCGCCAGCTTGCCGAAAGCAACCGCCTGATTTGACGCGCAAGCCATGACGCTCAATTTTCCCAATCCCAGCCGCTCCTATGACCCGGCGGCCAAGCGCATTCGTTTCGTCGGCCATGACGGCATGCTCGAAGTCCCGTTCTTTGTCGAGGTCGCGGCACTTTCGGCGGCAAACCCGGCAGCAAGCGGAGCCGAGGCCGAATTTCTCAGCGCCTTCGACGCCAAGCGTTCGTCGATCCACGAGATTGCGCGCCAAGCCTACTCGCACGGCCGCAGGAACATGTATGTGCTGACGCCGGCCGACTTTCGGTAGGCTCCCCCGGGTTCGAAGTTTTGCATCGTAGCGACCGCCGTCTGCTCTTGCACGCGCCGCAGCGATGGCCTAGATCGCGGCAGGCGGACAACACGGCAGGTTTCCCATCAACAGAGATCCGAGACAACCGGCAGGCGCACGTTACGGCTCAGGCGGACAGCCGCCGCTGGGGCTCGACCAGCACGTGCAGCAGGCGCTGCAGCTGCACCAGGCCGGGCGCCGGCAGGAAGCCGAGGCGCTTTACCGACAGGTACTGGCGCAAAAGGCCAACCACCCGGCTGCTGCGCATTTCCTCGGGCTTCTGCTGCACCAGACCGGGCGCAGCGCCGAGGGGCTGGCGCTGATCGAACAATCGGTGCGTCTGCAACCGAACAATCCGGATTTCCTCAACAATCTCGGCACCGTGCTGCGCGACCTCGGCCGGGTCGCGGCCGCCGCCGATCTCTTCCGCAAGGTGGTGGCGATTCGGCCGGACCAGCTGGCGGCGCGTGACAATCTCGGCTCGTCGCTGAAGCAGCTCGGCCAATTCGAAGGCGCCGAGGATATTTATCGCGGCACGATCGGCCGCAACCCGTTCCATGTCCGCGCCCGCGTCGGGCTTGCCGAAACGCTGCAGGAAGCGGGCCGGCTGGATGAGGCACTGGCTGTTTTTCGCGAGGCGCTGACAATCCGGCCGAAGGATGCCGATCTTTTGCACGGCCTGGGTGTCGGGCTGATGGAAAAGGGCAATCTCGACGAGGCTGCGGATCTTTTCAGGCAGGCGCTGGCTGTGGACCCCGGCATGGCGAGGGCCTGGCTGATGCTTACACAGGTCAAGCGCCAGAAGGAGCGCGACGCCGAGCTTGCCCGCATGGAGGCGGAGCACGCCAAGGCGCCGCAAGGCAGTCTGGCGCGCATGCAGCTTTCCTTCGGTCTCGGCAAGGCCAATGACGACCTCAGGCAGTACGGCCGCGCCTTCGACTATTTCGCCGAAGGCAACGCGATCCGCCGCCAGGGCATCGACTACGACGCCGGCAAGACGCGCGGCGAGTTCGAGGCGATGAAGGCGGTGTTCGACAAGGCCTTTTTTGAAAGGCACAGGCCGAGCGAGATAGCCGACGACACGCCGATCTTCGTCGTCGGCATGCCGCGTTCCGGCACCACGCTGGTCGAGCAGATCATCGCCAGCCATCCGCAGGTCTATGGCGCCGGCGAGCTCAGCATATTGAAGACGGCGGTCGGCAAGCAGTTTCCGCTCAGCATGAAGGGCGGCTTTCCCTGGGGCATCGCCGACATGCCCGACAAGGCCTATGCCGAGGCCGGCCAGGCCTATCTCGACATGCTGCACGCCCGCTATCCGGGTTCTCGGCACGTCACCGACAAGATGCCCGGCAATTTCCTCTTGGTGGGCTTCATCCATTTGATGCTGCCGAAGGCCAAGATCATCCATTGCTCGCGCGATGCGGCGGCGACCTGCCTGTCGATCTACAAGGTGCACTTCCGAGGCGAAAGCCATCGCTACGGCTACGATCTCGACGAGCTCGCCGATTTCCACAATCTGTACACCGACATCATGGCGCACTGGCACGCCGTGCTGCCTGATGTCGTGCACGACGTTCGCTACGAGGATTTCGTCGCCGACCAGGAAGGCCAGTCGCGGGCGCTGATCGCCCATCTCGGCCTGCCGTGGGACGACGCCGTGCTGTCGTTCCACCAGACCGACCGGCCGGTGCGAACGGCGTCGGCTGCTCAAGTGCGCCAGCCGATGTATCAGGGCTCGGTCGACCTGTGGAAGCGCTATGGCGACCGGCTGAAGCCGCTGCTCAATAAACTTGATCGAGGGGCGCCTACAGCTCGATGAAGGGCTGGAAGCCGCCGAAGATCATGCGCTTGCCGTCGAACGGCATCGTCGACCAGTCCGGCTTGAGGCGCGGGTCGGCCATCACCTTGGCCATCACCGCGTCGCGGCTCTGGCGCGATTCGTAGACCACCCATGAGAAGATGACGACCTCGTCGTCCTTGGCCTGTACGGCGCGCGGGAACGAGGTGAGCTCGCCATAAGGGACGTCGTCGCCGACGCATTCGACGTAGGCAAGAGCACCGTGCTCCTTCCAGACGGCGCCGCCGGTTTCCGCCAGCTTCTTGTAAGCATCGAGCTTTGCCTTCGGTACGGCAAGTACGAAACCGTCGACATAGGACATCTGATTTCCTCCATGCGATCGTTTTCCTCTCCCTCTGGAGCGGGAGAGGTGATTTCAGACACAGCCTGTGTGGAATGCTAAGCTGCTTTCACCGGTGCGTTCATTGCCCATTCGACGCCGAACGGATCACGCATATTGCCCCAGCGATCGCCCCAGAACATCACCTGCAACGGCACGACTTCCTTGCAGCCCGCCTCGACGGCTCGCTGCCACCAGGCGTCGATGTCGTCGCTGCCGAGATGGAGCTGCATGGTGTAGCCCTGCGGTTTCACAGCGGCCATTCCATGCTCGGGATAGAAGTCGGAAAGCATCAGGGTCGAACCGTTGATGTGGAGATGGATATGCATGGTGCGGCCCTGTTCGTCCGGCGGATAGGCAAAGACCTGCTCGGCACCGAAGGCCTTTTGGTAAAATTCTGCGGCTTTGAAAGCGCCGTCCAGCTGAAGGTAGGGCGTCAATCCGCCAAGCACTTTGGCGGCGGGCTGGGTCTGCGGCTGGTCATTCATGTCATGCTCCTCTTTGCGTCTGGTTTGCCTTTGCGAACCACAGGACGAACGGAACGGCGACGATCCTACACGGCCGATGGTTTTTTGGATTCGAAATGGCGCCTGCCGCGACGCCAACTGCCACCTTTCAACCTTCGATGCGAATCCGCGGGCTGTTTTGCGCGTCGACGACGATTTCCGGCCAGCCAATATCTTTGCGCAGCTCGATCGGCAATGAAAGGATGGCGCGTTCGCTGCGATAACGGGCGCGAGCCGCCGAGTAACGCGTCACGGCGTGACCTATGGATGACAGAATAGACATGATGCTTTCTCCTCGATTGGCGCCGGCATCACCGTGTCGGCAACCCAAGGACGTGGCATGCGATCATCATCCGACAGAGCGCCCGAACTTTTTTCCGCAAGCCTTCAGCCGCCGGCTTCGGCAACCTCCCGGAAGAACTCCTCCGGGCTGTCGATCTCGGTCAATCGCCGCTTCTCGATCAGCCAGAAGCGGTTGCCAACCGCGCGGATGAAGGAGCGGTCGTGCGAGGCAAGCAGGCAGCTCGCTTGATGTTCCAGCAATTCCGCTTCCAGTGCTTCCTGACCATCGATATCGAGATGATTGGTCGGCTCGTCGAGTAAATAGAAATTGGGATTGGCGAGCCTCAGCGCCAGCATCATCAGCCGCGCCTTCTGTCCGCCCGACAGCACGCCGATCCTGCGCTCCTGCATGTCGATGCCGACGCCGGCGCCCGCCAGCAGCGAGCGGGCGCGCTGCTCGCCGACATCGAATCCGCGCGAGAGCATCGCCAGCGGCGTGTCGTCGCTGCTGATGCCCGACAACGCCTGGTCGCTATAGCCGAGCACCGTCGACGGCGTCACCTTCAGGCTTTGCGCCGCCGTTTCCGGCGCGACGATGGCGTTCCGGATCAGGCCGATCAGCCGTGACTTGCCGACGCCGTTACGGCCGAGCAGGACGATGCGGTCGCCTTGGCAGATGTGGCGCTTGCCGGTGCTGAACAGAACCGTGCCGTCAGGTGTTCCGACCACCAAATCGTCGAGCGTGATCAGCACCTTGGCATGGCTGCAGCGATTGGCGAGCTTGATTGCGCCCGCCGATCTTTCGCGGTGTGCCGGCGCTGCCGCTTCTTCCAGACGCTCTGCCCGCTGGTTGAGCTGCTTGGTCTTGACCGTCAAAAGGTCGCTGCCGGAATTGATGCCGATATTGTTGAGCTTGGCGGCCTGCCGGCGCAGCTGCTGCGCCACTTTCATGTCGCGCTGGAATTTGCGCTCGGTCGAGGCATCGACTTCGCTCAATGCGTCCCTGGCTCGTGAATAGGGCAGCGAGAATACCGGCGACTGTTCGGGGCGCAGGAACAGCGTCCGGTTGGTCGTAGCATCGAGAAAAGCGCGGTCGTGGCTGGCAATCACCAGCGGCACCTCACGTGGCAGCGCGTTCAGCCAGGTCTCGAGCTGGCTGATCTTGCCGAGATCGAGGTGATTGGTCGGCTCGTCGAGAAGCAGGACGTCGGGGTCGGTGACCCAGACGCGGGCGATCAGCGCCAGCCTTTGCCAGCCGCCGCTCAAGGCCCGCATCGGCCGCGCTCGCATCGGCTGCGGCACGTCGAGCGAGTCGAGAACCACGTCAACGCGCCATTGCTCGCTTTCGGCCTGCTCGGCCGGCAAGGCGTCGGCCCCCACCTCATGAAAGCTACGCCCGGCCAAGGCTGCGGGGACGACTTGCTCGACATAGCCGACGCGCAGGCCGCGCGTGCGGGTGATGTCGCCTGATGTCGGCTCCATCTCGCCGGTCAGGCACTTCAGCAAAGTGGATTTGCCCCGACCATTGGCGGCGACGATGCCGAGTCGGTCGCCGGTGCCGATCGTGAGGTCGAGGTTGGAGAAGAGCGGCGCACTCATGGTGACGCCGAGAGACTTGAGGCTGATCAGGGCCATGTCGATTTCTCTGGTCTGTCCGGAGTGAATTCCGGTTCAATGCACTTTGACGGTGCGCAGGCTGGCCATCAGGCTCAGCGTTGCAGCACCACGAAGGGCGGACCAAAAAAATCGAAGCGGGAAGAAAAACCCGGACCGTCTCTGGTCAGCCCTGCAAGCAAGCTCGCAGGGCAGGGACAGGGCCGCGCTGACGGTGGTGAGAAAATAACACGCAGCCCTCCTTTCAAGACGTTCGAGTTGTAGAAACTGGCTACACCAAGGGTAGGGCCGATGGCAAGTGGCTAGGCTCCCCCTTCTCCACTTGTGGGAGAAGGTGGCCGCGAAGCGGTCGGATGAGGGGTGCTCCAGCTTGGCACCGACGGCGATCCGTCCAGCACCCCTCAACCGTCTCGGCGCTGCGCGCCGATCCACCTTCTCCCACAAGGGGAGAAGGGAAGCTCGCTACCGTCCCGGCCGACCCGTCTTGCCGGGCCGGCGCTTTTCACGGCGGGCGTCGGCGGGGTCTTCGTAGGAGCCGATGCCGGCGCGCTGGCGGACAATGGGTTTTGCAAAATCGTCGCGATCCTTCGCGCCCCCCTCTGCCCTGCCGGGCATCTCCCCCACACGGGGGGAGATTGGCTGTGGTTTCGCTGGCACCTTTCCTTCGACCGGCCTTTCCGTCCGCCGCACGGTCATCTCGTCGAGCGAGTTCTTCTTGAACAGCGGCTTGGTCGGTTCGCCGGGGATGCCGAAATCGGAGCCGTGCGCCTCTTCGGCCGACTGCTTCTTGAACAGCGAACGCGACACTGCGCCGGCCGGGGTCGGCATATCCGTGCCCGGCCCCATGGCGTCGAGCGAGGGCTTCGAAAACAGCGGCTTCTTCACCGGCACGGCGCCATCGGCACCCATTTCGTCGAGCGCCGGCTTGCGGAAGAGATTGGGCCGGGCCGCCTCTTCGGCGGCACGTGCCTCGTCGAGCTTGCGGAAACGCTCCTGTTCCTCTGATGTGCGATGTTTGGCCACGCCTTTGTTGTGCTTGCCCTTCTCGCGGCCCGAGACCGGGCTTTCCATGTCGGCATACTTGGCCAGCGGGTCGTCGGAGATGGACAGCTCCATCTCGCGCAGCCGTTTGATCTCGTCGCGAATGCGGGCGGCCTTCTCGAAATCGAGGTTGGCGGCGGCGTCGCGCATCTGCTTGTCCAGGGCGTCGAGATGCGCCTTCAGATTGTTGCCCATCATCGCGCCGGCGCTGTCGGTGAACTGCGAGATATCGGCGCGGACATGATCTTTTTCGTAGACCGAGTCCAGGATGTCCGAAATGCGCGACTTGACCGATTCCGGGGTGATGCCGTTGGCCGCGTTCCACTCCATCTGCTTTTCGCGACGGCGATTGGTCTCGGCCATTGCCCGCTCCATCGAGCCGGTGATCTGGTCGGCATAGAGGATGACCTTGCCATCGACGTTTCTGGCGGCGCGGCCGATGGTCTGGATCAGCGATGTCTCGGAGCGCAGGAAGCCTTCCTTGTCGGCGTCGAGAATGGCGACGAAGCCGCATTCGGGAATGTCGAGGCCTTCGCGCAGCAGGTTGATGCCGACCAGCACGTCGAAGGCGCCGAGGCGCAGGTCGCGCAGGATCTCGATACGCTCCAGCGTGTCGATGTCTGAGTGCATATAGCGCACGCGAATGCCCTGCTCGTGCAGATACTCGGTCAGGTCCTCGGCCATGCGTTTGGTCAGCACGGTGACCAGCGTGCGGTAGCCGGCCCTGGTGGTCTCGCGGATTTCGCCCACGACATCGTCGACCTGCGTCTTGGCCGGGCGCACCTCGACCGGCGGATCAATCAGGCCGGTCGGGCGGATGACCTGTTCGGCGAAGACACCGCCGGACTGCTCCATCTCCCAACCGCCGGGCGTTGCGGAAACCGCAACGGAAAGCGGGCGCATGGCGTCCCACTCCTCGAAGCGCAGCGGCCGGTTGTCCATGCAGGACGGCAGGCGGAAACCATACTCGGCCAGCGTCGCCTTGCGCCGAAAGTCGCCGCGATACATGCCGCCGATCTGCGGTATGGTGACGTGGCTTTCGTCGACGAAGACCAATGCATTGTCGGGTATGTATTCGAACAAGGTCGGAGGCGGATCGCCCGGCTGGCGGCCGGTCAGGTAGCGCGAGTAATTCTCGATGCCGGCGCAGGAGCCGGTCGCTTCCAGCATCTCCAGGTCGAAGCGGGTGCGCTGCTCAAGCCGCTGCGCCTCGAGCAACCGACCGGCCCGTTCGAGTTCGACCAGCCTGTGCTTGAGCTCTTCCTTGATCGACTTGATGGCCTGGTTCAAGGTCGGGCGTGGCGTCACATAGTGCGAATTGGCATAGATCTTGACGCTCTTCAACTCGCCGGTCTTTTGGCCCGTCAGCGGGTCGAATTCGGTGATCGCCTCGATCTCGTCGCCGAACAGCGAGATGCGCCAGGCGCGGTCCTCGAGGTGAGCCGGGAAGATCTCGATCGTGTCGCCGCGCACCCGGAACGAGCCGCGGACGAAATTGATGTCTTGGCGCTTGTATTGCTGGGCGACGAGGTCGGCGAGCAGCGCGCGCTGGTCGAGCCGGTCGCCGATCTGCATCTGGAAGCTCATCGCCGTATAGGTCTCGACCGAGCCGATACCGTAGATGCAGGACACCGAGGCGACGATGATGACGTCGTCGCGCTCGAGCAGCGAGCGCGTCGCCGAATGGCGCATGCGGTCGATCTGCTCGTTGATCGAGGATTCCTTCTCGATGTAGGTGTCGGTCCGGGGCACATAGGCCTCAGGCTGGTAATAGTCGTAGTAGCTGACGAAATACTCGACGGCGTTTTCCGGGAAGAATTTCTTGAATTCGGAATAGAGCTGCGCGGCCAACGTCTTGTTGGGCGCCAGGATCAGAGCGGGGCGCTGCGTCTCCTCGATCACCTTGGCCATGGTGAAGGTCTTGCCCGAGCCCGTGACGCCGAGCAGAACCTGGGTGCGGTCGTTGCTGTTGACGCCCTCGACGAGATCCTTGATCGCCGTCGGCTGGTCGCCGGCGGGCTCGAAATCCGAGACCATCTTGATGGCGATGCCGCCTTCGGATTTTTCCGGCCGGGCGGGACGGTGCGGCGTCCACAGCACGCCGTCCTTGTGCAGCGGATTGCCGGATTCGATCAGCGCCGACAGCGCCGCGACGGTGGCGGTGACGCCGCCCGAAGCCATGGTCTCGGCCTCTTCCAGGGAGACATCGAGGCCGGCGACAGGGTTGAGACCGGCCGCGGTGCGCTCCCGCGCCGAAGCCGCGCCGCCCATCGAGGTGCCGCGTGCCGTACGGCCGGGGGAAGAGGAGCGCTCGGGGATTTTCTTCGCCGGTTTCGGCGATTTGCCGCCGTCTTTGCCGGAAACGCGCCCTTCCTTCTCGGCTTCCTGCTCTATCTGCTCGGCCCAGTCGGCGATCGAGCCGGTCAGCGGGGCGCCGGTGAACTCGGCCTGCGGCGCCTCGGCAAAGCCGCCCTTGTACAGGGGCTCCGAGGCATCGAGGAAATCGGTCAGCGGACTGCGCCGCTTGGGCGGCGAAGCGCGCTCGTCATTCGCCGGCGGCGGCGTTTTTTTGTCGGGGAGTCTGGCCATGGCCCGAATATGGGAGGTATCGGCCAAAATGGAAAGAGCGGAGTGGCCGGTGGCGCGAGGCGCAATTTGGCTCCTGACAGCAGGCTGTCAGGAGTAGCGTCGGTTCGCCGCATGGAACCATGCGCATTGAACCACGCGCTATGGCAGACCCGCCGCCGCTCATCTCTCACTGCGGAAGTGCGCCCTCGATCGCCAGATCCGCAAGCGCCGCAAGCTGGCTGGCAACGGCTGCCGCGCGGCGCGCCTTCGGGCCATGCAGAGGCCAGACGAGGCGGCGCTTGATGGTCAAAGCCGGCACATCCCGGGCGATCTCGATGAGATGGCCTGGCTGCAGATGGCGGTGCAGGACCAACTCGCTGGCCAGCAGCGCGCCCATGCCTGCGATCGCCGCCTGCGCCGCGACGATCGTCAGGCCGAAACGGGGGCCCTGGTCGATGTCTTTCCGGCGCCGTCCGGCGGCAGCGAACCAGTCTCGCCACGCCGGATAGACGTCGTCGCCCATCGTCGGATCGATGTGAAGCAGAGGCAGCCCGTCGAGCACACTGGCTGCGTCCGGCCTGGCATGGCCCTGGATCAGGCTCGGCGCACAGGCCGGTATCACCCGTTCCGTGAACAGGTCGACCGACCCGAGATCCAGCGCGGCGCCCTTGCGATAGCTGATGGCAAGATCGACGCCTTCTTCCAGCATCGCGTCGAGGGCGATCGACGTGACGATTCGGACATCGAAGCCGGCAAGTGCCGGACGCATCCTGTTGAGACGCGGTGCGAGCCACAACGAGGCGAAGGATGGGTCGGCGCAGATGGTGAATGTCTCGGCCTGCCTTTCGAAACGCAGCCGCCGCAAGCCCGAGGCCAGTGCGTCAAAGCCGCGGTCGATGTCGGGCAGGGCACTTTCGGCAGCACGGGTCAGGACAATGCCATTGCCGGCACGCCGCACCAGCTTGATGCCCAACCCGTCCTCGAGCTGCTTTATCTGGTGGCCGACAGCGCCGGGCGTCACGCCCAGCTCCCCCGCGGCGCGCGTCAGGCTGCCGGTTCTTGCGGCGGCCACAAGCGCCCGCAGGGCCGATAGCGGCAAATCCCTCAACGTCGCCATGGATTGAGATTACCTCAAAACATGACGAAGGGAACTCGTTTGATACATGGATTTTTTGCCAATAGCCTCATTGAGGAGAACTCAGGCCAAACGACGAGGCGATCATGCTGGACACTTCAATGCATACGAGCACAAGGCATTCGAATGAGCCACCAATCTGCGCCATACGCGACGAGGGCCATCGTATTGCGCTCGACCTCGATGGCGGCAAGGTCGCCCGGCTTTCCACGCGCTGGCTGCGGTTGGCCTGCGAATGCGAGATCTGCGGCGACACCGCCTCCGGCAAGCGATGGTTGACGCCGGCCGATGTTCCCGCCGGTGTCCGCGTCGTGTCGATTGACGTCTCGGCCCCGAACGAGGTCGCGGTCATATGGGATGACGGCCATGTCTCGCGCTACGATTCAGGCTTTCTTGCAAATCATACCGGAGGCGGCTGGCGGGCAGCGCGTTTTCAGCCGGAGCTGTGGAGCAGCGATCTCGGGGCTCGGCTCGGCCGCTTCGGCTTCGACGCTGTAGTCGAGGACGATGAGATGCTGTTCGGCTCGCTGCGCGCACTGCGCGACCATGGCATCGCCATGCTGACGGGCGTTCCTGCCGAGGCAGAGGCTACGATGCGCATTGCCGGACGCTATGCGCCGATCCGCGAGACCAGTTATGGCAAGGTGTTCGATCTGCTGTCGAAGCCCGACGCGCGCGTGGCTGGCGAAACCGCGCGGGCACAGATTCCGCATACCGATGAGCCGTTCCGTTATTCGCCGCCGGGCTTCATCTTCTTCCATGCGATCAAGACCGGCGCCGGCACAGGCGGCACGTCGTTGATGGTCGACGGGTTCCATATTGCCGAACTGATGCGAACCGGGACGCCGCGCCTGTTCGAGCTGCTGACGCGGTACGGCGTGACCTTCCATCGCGAGCATGCGGGCGAGGTGTTCTTCAGCGCCGAAGCGCATGTTATCAGCATCGATGCCGCCGGCCAGGTCACCGGGATCCGCTACAACGACCGCTGTCTTGCGCCGCAGCCGGCATCGAGAGACGACATCGACGAGCTGATTGAGGCGCTAGCCGAGCTGACGCGGCTGATCTGCGACCCGCAGAACCAGTTCCAGCATCAGCTGCAGCCTGGCGAGGTGCTGGTCTTCGACAATCAGCGCGTCATGCACGGGCGCAGCGCATTCGATCCGACGCTTGCGATACGGCATTTGCGAAGCTGCAACATCGATCGCGACGGCGTCCACAGTGCATTCCGCACGCTCGCGCGTCGCTTCGCTCCGAAAGAGGCGGAGACGGTTCTGTATCAGGGGGCGATCTTCTAGCGCTTCTGATCAATTAAACCAAAGCGCGAACGTCAGAAACCCGGCGCCGCCGAACTGGCGCTGGATCTGGTTGAACTCCTCGCTGGTGAGAATCTTGCCGTGCTCGAGATAGGGCGCGATGGCCGGGCCGGTGATCGACAGCACCAGGTCGAAGGGCTTCGGCTCGTCGAAGAAGCGCTTCATGTTGATGCCTTTGTCGGCGATGCGGAAATGCGGCAGCAAGGTGCGGCCTTCCAGCAGATCCTCGGCCATATCAAGGGCGGCGAGCCAGGCCTGCACCTGCTGCTCGCCGACTTCGAGACCGGTCAGCGGGCTGGCGCCTTTCTGCTGCGGCCCGGGCAGCCATTCGCGGTCATTGTCGGTTTCGGCGCCGATGGCTTTCCAGTCCTCGCGCGACAGCCGGATCATTTCCATGAGATGGCGGCGTGCCGCTTGCCGGCGCTCAGGCTCGACCACTTGCCAGTTAATGAGATGCACCAGGGAGATGAAATCGGCTAGGCGCCATTCGGACGTCAGAATGCCGCCATTCGTGCCACCGTCCAGCGGCACGAGCGTATCCTGCAGCGGCAGTTTTGCGCGCGGGAACAGCATGTGGAAGGAGCCGTCGAACGTGTTTCTGAAATCATGCGCCAGCCAGAAGTCGGCCTGCGCCATCAGGAACTCGGCATAGCCCTGCAGCCAATAGCCGTCGGCGCGGTCGAAGCGGAAGGTGAGGGCTGGTGCGGCCGCGTCTGGCGCACCGCTGCCGCGTGACAGAGATGCCATGATCGCCGCGGCGCTTTCGTCCGGCGCGATCGTGCCGTCCTCGTTGAGGTCGATGCCGAGGCGGGTGAGGTCGATGACCATGCCGATGTCGGCGTCGGCGGGTACCGAACCGAGCGTGGCTGCGGATTTCTCCAGCCGGTCGCGGAAGGCGACGAGAATGGCGCGGAATTGTTCGTAGGTCAGCGGCTCGGGATTGGCATTGTCCGGCACCGGCAGCCGCATCAGCGGCAGCATGAACGATTGCGGGCTGTCGAAACCGTGGCGGTGCAGACCGCCGGCCAGTATCTCCAGCGCGGTGAAGAATTCGCCGGCGCCGGCGGCATAGGCGGCTGCCGGATCGCCTGGCGCGGCGGCTTCCAGAGCGGCAAGAGCGCTGTCGCGTTCGGCTACGATTTTTGCCTCAAACAGGGCCGCCGCTTCGGGAGCCGCGGCGCTGGGTAAAGCCAGCGGCAGGAGAAGAATGATGGCGCACGCCATCAGCCTGGAAAAACGCTTCATCGTGATCGCCCCTTTTGTCGCTCCGCAGTGGATCATACACGCATTTGGTTCGCAGCGCCTGTGGCCTGCGGTTCACCCACAACAGTCGACGCTTCAATCAATCCGGCGGACGGTCTACATAAGGCAAACGATTGGGCGTCGCGTGTCGAACTATCCGCTTTCCTACAAACTGTCGTGGCTGCCGCGTTTTCTCCGGCCTTCGCTCGATGGCAACGCGCGCGGCTTTGCTCCGGCGGCCGCAGCCCTGCTCGAACCACTGCCGGCGCGGACGGTGCGGCTGGCTTTCGTCGGCGATATCTCGGCGGTGGCCAATCGCCGCGCGCCGGACTGCGATCCGGCGATTGCGGCGCTGCTTGCCTCGGCCGATCTGGTGGTCGGCAATTGCGAAAGCCCGGTGGTGGAGCGGCCGAGCGCTGTTTTGGGCACCAGGCTTGGCACGCACCACGCGATGAGCGAGCGGTTCCTTGCCGAGGCGCTGGCCGCCGCCGGCATTTCGCGTGAAAAACTGGTGCTGTCGCTGGCCAACAACCATGTGCTCGACCAGGGTATTGCCGGCTTCGACGAGACCGTCGCCGCGCTGGAGCAATTAGGCATCCGCACGATCGGCACTGCGGCTCCGGTCGAGCGGTTTGCGGTTGGTTCGCTGACGATAGGCCTTGCCGCCTTTACCTTGTGGCGCAATACCGACGAGGCTCAGTTCGCGGGCCGAGTCTCGATGCAAGCCGATCCGAGGCAATGGCCGCACGCTGCCGCTTCGGGTGTCGACCTCCTCTGCGCGGTGCCGCATTGGGATTGGGAATTCCGGCATTTTCCACGTGCGAAGACGCGGGCAATGGCGCGACTTCTGGCCGAACATGGCGTCGGCCTGATCGCCGGACATCATGCCCATGTCGTGCAGCCGATCGAGCGAATCGGAAAGACGCTCGTTGCCTATGGGCTCGGCGATTTCATCGGCACCGCCTTGGCGCGGCAGCCATGGCCCGGCCGCATAGGCGCCATTCTCGTCGTCGACATCAGCGACGATCCCGGCACGCGCGGGGCCATCGCCGCCTACCGGCTGCATGCCTTCATGCGGCTGCGCGCCGGCGATCACGAGCGGCTGGTGCCGGTTGAAGCGCTGAGGGGCCGGATACTCGGTAAGGTCGAAGACCGGTTGAAGGCGATCTTCGAATGTTCTACCAGCGATGGCTGATCTCTCGATATCAACAACCTAGCCGGCGCGACGAGCGGTACACGATAAGTTCCTTGAGGAACTTTCTTCTCCGACGTCTGGCAGCAATTGAACAAGCGCTTGCAAGTCTGTTAACGCTATAAAACTTTGGATAATAGCAAAAGGGTGGACTTAGTTGTTCTACGAAACGCCGGAAAGCGGATAAGAATTTTTGCGGCTCCGGGACTCAAGACATAGTACGCCTTGATCACGACACGGCCAAATCGGCTGTGGCTCAAAAAGCGATCTCTGAACTGCAAAAAATTTTGTAAAGGCCTCTCCCTGTATTTTCCGTCGAGCGCCGTGGCCATGAAGCAAAAGGTGTTTACTGTGTACGCCATCCGATTCAACCCAGACTTGCGCAAGATCACACCTATATTCTATGGATTGGCGGTCTTGGCAATGACTTTCTCGTGCCTTGTCTGGCCACCGCAAAGCCATGCTCAGTCCAGCAGCCCATCCTACTTGAATATTTTCGAGGGCAGACAGCGGCAGAGTCCTAGTCCTGTAAGCGGCACCGCCAAAAACGCCGAAGGTTGCGAAGATCCGCAAGCCGAGAACGGATCAGAGATTTGCGCCCAGTGGGCCGCCGTTCACGCTGCGCAACAAAGCGCCAATGCCGCGTGGTGGACCTTGTACGTCAGTGCCGTCGGCCTGTCTCTTCTTGTCCTTACCCTGTTCGCTACCGCCTACGCCGCTTTCGCGGCGCGCGGTGCTGCGCTGGGACTGGTCCAATCCGAGCGACCGCACGTACGAATGTTCACGACGATTAAGACCAAAGACAAGCTCGGCAGAGTATTATCGACGCAGGGCGTGACCTTCAAGAATTTCGGGCGCACCCCGGCTCTGATACGGAAGCTCCGCATTTCCTATGTTCTCGCCGATGATCCTCCAGATCCTGAAAAGGAGAGTGCGTTTGAAAGAATCTATCCCGACGACTCCGTAATCGGACACGGTGAAACATGGCCATATAAGGGATTCATTCCTCAGTTTCAGGGCCGAACAGTTAATGATCTAATCAAAGATCATAAAAAAAACGGTAAAAGGCTCTTCGTTTTTGGCAAGATAGTCTACATCGATTCCTTCGGTAAAGAAAACTATACAAGATTCTGCCGAGAATTTAATGGTCGTAACTTCACCTACAACCGGACCGATGTAGACCATCAAAAAAACCTCAACTACGCTACATAGAGCGGGCTCGCTATCTCCGCAACTTTGCGCCTGCTGGATAAAGATCGGAAAAAGCTTCTGAGCTCATGACAGCCGGCGGATACCCCTTGCGACCGCTACGCGCTGTCGAAACAGCCAGCTGTTCTGGGCGGGTCGCCCGGCTGGCGACTTTCCCACCAAACCGGCTATCATGCCCAGCGCGGGCAGGCTTGTGGCGGCGGGTGGGTGATGGAAACTGCGGATTTCATGCCGAGCGAAGCGGTGATCGCCGGCCTCAGGAAGAACATCGAGGCCTATGAGGCGCAACGAGCTTCGGCCCATCGCCGGACGCGCTGGCGGGTGCCACTTTTCATCGGGCTGGTGCTGGTGTTCGTGGCGTTTGTGGCCTGGCTCTTCAACGGGGTTGCCGACCCCAACGAGCAGTGGTTCTCGACCCCGCATGTGTTCCTCTATATCGGCGGCTTCCTGGCGGCGATCCTGCTCTATTTCCAGGCGATCAAGCCGGCGAGCAAATTGCAGCAGTCGTTTCGCAGCACGCTGTTGCCGATCATCTTCGGCTTCATCGACGACATGCGGTACCGGCACAACGTCAAGCCGAATTCGTTCGACCGGTTGCCGCGCGAGACGGTTGGTCCGTTCAACCGGCAATCTTTCGATGATGTTTTTTCCGGCCGTTATGAGGGGTTTCCGTTCGAGCTTTACGAAGCAGATCTCCGGGAAGGGACGGGCAAGAGCACGACGGCAGTGTTCAAGGGGGTCATCGTCGCCTTCAAGACAATCGTGCCGTTCCCCGGCATATTGGTGGCCGCGCGCCGGACCAACAAGGTCGTCGGCTTCTTCCGCGGCATCTTCGGCAGCAAGATGCAGGAACTATCCAGCGGCATGCCGGAGCTCGATGCCGCCTACGAGTTCCGCACCGACAATATCGAGGCGGCGCGGCCGCTGGTGACCGGCCGGCTGGCGCAGGCGCTCGAATGGCTTGGCGAAACATGGCCGAAGGAACCGGCACGCGTCGCGCTCAACGGCAGCGACGGCTTTCTGCTGCTGCCGCAGACGAAGAACTTCTTCGAGCTGCCGGACATCTCTGTGCCGCTCGACTATGTCAAGCATGTTGCGCCGATCATCGCCGACATGGCCACGATCCTGGCGACCGCGGCGCTGGTGCGCAAGATTGGGGCGCAGGACGAGGAGGCGGGGTAGCGGCTAAAGCGCCTCGCGCTCGGACATCAGCAGTCGAAGCCGTAATTGTCGCGGAGATAGTCCGCGTCTTCCTTCGACATCTTCTTGAGCATCACACAGACGGTAAAGCTGCCCACCTGATGGCCGTTCTTGGTGTATCCCCAGTCCGAAATTTCGTCCCTGGTGAATTCGATCTCCTGGCCGGCGACGACGTTGTGCACTGCCTGCGGCTCGTTTGCTAAAATTCCGGCAAATCCGCTCGCCGTTCGGTGAAAGGGAATGATCCAGAAATGTTCCGTCGCGGTTCCGTCTTCGATCCTTACCTTCAATTTGAACGTGGCTGTTCCGGACGGCGGCGCCTCGGACAGGATCAGGAAGTCATCCAGGCTGGCGCGGGCCTGCTCAATCGCCGCCGCCATCTCCGGATCGTCCCTTGCCACACCGAGGACTCCCTTCTCACCGCTTTGGGCGTCGGCTGAGACCGGAGCAAACGCGAGTAGCAGGGCAATCGTGGCACGGACGGCAAGCTTCATGGTGCGGCTGCTTTCGACGCTTTCGCCAGAACGACTGTGATCATCATTTGCCGAACGTCTGATGGCAACTGGTTTTTGTCTCCATCAGGCGCTATTCCTGGGATAGCGGGGGTGGGGCTATGATCGAGGAACGCAAGGGGTTTCGCCTGTCGCGGCGGCTGCTGCTGGGTGCGGCGGTGGTCGGCGGCGCGATGCTCTGGGGCGGGACGACCGTGGCGCGCCTGGCGCGCGGTCCGTCGGGGCAGAAGAATTCCGGACGCATCGCCGACATTGATGGAATTGACCTGGCGCAGAAGCCGCTGGAGGGCCCGCCAGCCTACGATCCGTCGCTGCCATGGCTGACCAAGGGCGGCGACATCAACGATGCCAGCGGCCTGTCGATGACACCGGTCTATGGCGTTATCGAAGTCAGCGAGGAAGACCACATCGCGAGCGCGCTGGCCTTTGCCCGCGCCAATAGCCTGAAGGTCTCGGTCGCGGCGGTGCGCCATTCGATGGGCGGCCACGCCTTCGACGACAACGCGCTGGTCCTCGACATGCGCAAATTCAACAAGGTCAGTGTCGACCCGACGGCGAAGACGATCACCTTGCAGCCGGGCGCGCGCTGGCACGACATCCAGAACCTTTTGCACCCGCGCTTCGCGGTGAAGGCGATGCAGTCGACCGACATCTTTTCGGTCGGCGGCTCGCTGTCGGTCAACGCGCATGGCATGGACCACCAGGCCGGCTCGGTCGCCGGCTCGATCCGTTCGATGCGGGTGATGCTGGCGGACGGTTCGGTGACGACCTGCTCACCGGCCGAAAATACCGAGCTGTTCCGCCACGTCGTCGGCGGCTACGGCCTGTTCGGCGTGGTGCTGGAGGCGACACTCGACATCGTCGACAACGCCGTCTACCGGACCTCACGCGAGATCATCAAATCGGACGATTTCCCGACGTTCTTCGCCGAGGTTCTGGAGCCAAACAGGGCGATCGGTCTGTTTTATGGGCATCTGTCGACTGCGCCGGGCAATTTCCTCGAGGATATGATCGTCTACCGCTATGACAAGGTGGCCGACCAGCCGCCGGCCGACCAGCCGGCAATCGGTGAACCGGGTTCGGTCGGGCTTAAGCGGGTGATCATCAACCTGGCGAAATGGGGCAGCCTGTTCCAGGAGCTGAAATGGTTCACCGAAAAGACGCTGGAGCCGCAATTCGAGAGCTGCACGGTGGCGCGGACGACGGCAATGGCCGAGGGCGAGGCCTGCCTCGTCACGCGCAACAATCCGATGCACGATTCAGTGCCCTATCTGTTCAATGATCTGCTCGATGTGACCGACATCCTGCACGAGTATTTCATCCCGCGGGCGGCCTATAACCCGTTCATCGCGGAAGCGCGCGAGATCCTGCGCAACCGGACCCTGCCGGTGCTCAACGCGTCGGTACGCATCGTCCACAAGGAGGATGTGGCGCTGAATTATGCGCCGGAGCCGGCCTATTCGCTGGTGCTCTACATCAATCAGCCGACAGACGCCGACGGCAATGCCAGGATGCGGGCGCTGACAAGGGCGCTGATCGACGTGACGATCAAGCATGGCGGGCGTTTTTTCCTGCCCTACCAGCTCCACTACACAGGCAAGGAACTGCTTGCCTCCTATCCGGAACTGCCGTCCTTCCTGGCGAAGAAGCTGCAATACGATCCGGGCGAGCTGTTTTCGTCGATTTTTTATCGCGCCGTCAAGGCACTGATCGGCACGGCCTGAAGCGGCGGCTACAGACCGTCAGGCAGCTTCGCCGCCAGCCAGTTCGCCGAACGCCTGGCGATGCCGATCGTTGCCGATGCGGCGCGGCCGAGATCGGTCTTGACCACGGCGTAGCCGGCCTTCGTGCGGTAGAGCACGGCGCGGCCGCCATCGACCGCCGCTTCATAGGCGACCGGCCGGACGGCTTCCGTTTCCGTCGCCGTGGCCTGCGTTCCGACCGCAGCACTGGGCCGATGGCTCAGTTCCGGTGGCAGCGGGTCTGTCGCTGCGGTGCTGGCCGTCGTCAATTCAGGCTCAGAAGCGGTCGCAGCGAGCTGCGATGACGAAGACGAGTTCTGTGTCCGGCAGATGCCGGAGACCAACGGATAGTCGAAATTGCGCTCGTGCAGCATCTGGCTTTTCATCGCCGCTTCGCATTCGGCGATGGTCGACCATTTGGCGGGCGTCTCGCCGATATATTCGCAAAGCCTGGCGTCGCAGTCGCAGCCGACGATGGTCATGGCGACAAGGGCGGTCTTGATCACGGTCTTGTCCCTCCGAGATGCCTGGCGCATGTGCGCAAGATCAAAGTGCTAGGGCGTCATCAATCGTTGCGGAACAAGGCGGGATTTGGCCGCGATTGTGGAATGAGCGTGGCGGAGCATCACGCTACGTCTTGCGGAGGCCGGCTGTGACTGAAAGGCCTCAGTAATCGTAGACGTGTTCAAGCCTGGCGCCTGCCGTCATCAGCGCCGGCAGCACAATGTGCAGCTTGCGCACGGCGACAGTCAGGCCAGTGCGGCGCGTGGAGGGTTCCGCCGGAAGCGGGTAGCTGAACAAGGTGCGTGCACCTTCGGGAACATTGATCTCGTCATTGGAAAGCATGGTGACCATGATCTCGTCATTGCCGCCGATCTCGACGAAGGAGACGCCCTTGTCGATCAGGCGCGGGATCATGTCGGTGAACACCTGATAGCGCCTGGTGACGAAGACCGTGCCGTCGGCGCCGAGTTCGCGCTCCAGCAAGGTGTCGGGCTCATTACGCGTCACCTCGCTGACCGGACCCTTGGCCCAGACGTGAATGTCGAGCAGGGCCGGGTCGGTGGTGGCGGCGAGCGCCGACTTGATCAGATCGGCGTAGCCCTGCTTGATCGTGTCGGCGAGGCCGAAAGCGAGCTTGCGTTCGCTGGTGCGGACGGCGCTGTCGTCCGCTGCCGGCTGGACGGCAAACAGGCCGGCACGCTTTTCGGCATAGGGAAACTGGTACCACGGCACCTGGTCGAGAAAACCGGCATAATCGGCCGCCACCTTGGCCTGGTAGATGTCGACGGCGGTGCGCTTGCCGGCTGTCGCTTCGGTGACGCGGCCGATCGTATTTTCATAGGCCCACTGGATGGCGTGCTCGATCGTGTGGCTGGTGCCGATGACCACCAGCATCTGGTGTTTGTCGAGGTTGAACTTGTAGGTGGAGCTGGCGCGGATGACCATCGCATAGTCCTGCCAGAAGCGGCCGATATAGGAGAGATAGGGAAAACCGCTCGGCTGGTTCTTGTCGACGAAGCCGGCATATTCGCGGGCGGAGTAGACGATGGCCCATTCCGGATAGGTAAGAAAGGTCGATTCCTCCGGCCGCTGGTAGCCGGGGATCTCGGCACGGACCTTGTCGGCCAGCGCCTTCGGCGGGGCACCCTCGGTGACGCCCGGCAATGGCGTTGTGTCCAGCGACGGCGTCGTGAGAAAGCCGTAGGCCAGCCCGGCGATCGGGATCAACACGACAATGACGACGAGCCAGAGGATCGCCTTGATGATGCGCTTCAGCCAGCGGAACAGGAACATGGCCGGTCAGGCCGTGGCGAAATGGTCGTACACACGTTTCGACAGCCAGAACCCGACGTAGACGGCGAAGCCGCCGATGACGATGTGCGGCAGGTTGGCGAAGAAGCGGGCCGGGAATTCGATATCGTTCAGGGAGCGGAAGCCGTTGATGAAAATGCCGCCATCGAGGCAGCCGGAACCGGTGACCAGGCCGAGCACGCCGTCGAACAGATAGACCGAGCCGAACAGCTTGAAATAGAACACCGCCTGGCGGTGCGAGATGAAGGCGGCGGCCAGCGCCCAGACGCCGGAGAAGGCATGCAGCAAATCGTCGTACCATTGCAGCGAGAACAGGCCGAACAGATTGCCGCCGGCGTCGTTGAAAGCCGGCACATAGCCGATGGCAACAACGCCGAAGAACAGGAAAGCATAGGCAACAGCAAGCTTCTGGATGAGCGTCATGAAATGTCCCCCTGCCGTCAGCCCTTTTAAACGGCCCCCGACGGCAAATGGATAGTAGCTGATTTTGGCGCAGCGTGAAGCGTCGCCGGCAAAATCGTCAGGCGGGGCCACAAAGACAGTCGGCGCCGGGATTTCTCCCAGCGCCTCCCTGTCAGATCAGGACACGGTCGCGGCAGCAACTCCCGAAAGATGTCGCGCCATGCCGGCCTTGATTTTGACGGTCCTGCCAGTCGCCACCCGAGGGCAGCGTCCGTTCCGGACCACGCCGGTCTCCACTCTTGCGAGCTTTGCCCAGCGCGCCATCGAAGGTTTTTGCCGTCCTTCATGGCAGCATCGGTCCGCCGTCGGCGTTCGCACGCTTTCCGCGGCCCCGTAGGTCTCGGCGTCCATCCCTCCAACAAGCAAGCCTGTTCTCGTTCAGGGCCGTACGGGCCTCAGGAAATCCGCCGTTCCGCTTTGCCTTTCGGCGTGGCGATCGGTAGCCGCCTGAGATGGGTTTTAACGTACGTCGGATAAGCGTTTGGCGAAACTGCCGCATGCCTGTGGATAGCGGGATTATCGGGGACTGACCCTGCCAAAATAGCGACTTTCCGATCTCTGCCGCCGCCGGTCGGGATTTGCCGCCTCGATGCCGAAGCCGCATTGTCGGGTAATCGACCCTTGCCCCGCGGCCCGGCGCGGGCTTCAATGCCGGCAAATGAGTGGAAGGCGTGTTCGATGGCCTTGGGGAGGCGGGCTTGAAGGTCGCGGTGGTTCTCAATCCGATCGCCGGCGGCGGCAGGCTCAAGCGGCATTGGCCCGAGGTTGCGGCGTCGCTGAAAAGACATTTCGGTGATTTCGAGCTGCGTGAAACGCAGGCCGAGGGGGATGCCGAACGGCTGGCGCTCGACCTTGCCGCCATCGGCTTCGAGCTGGTGATCGCGGCCGGCGGCGACGGCACCGCCAGCGAAGTCGCCGACGGGCTGCTGAAGGCTTTCCGGGAAAGCGGCCGGACGGCCGAACTCGGGCTGCTGCCTTGCGGCACCGGCATCGACTTCGCCCGCGGGCTCGGCCTGTCGAACAATGTCGATCTGACGCTGAAGCGGATTGCCGAGGCCAAGCCGCGCAAGGTCGATGCCGGCTGCATCAGCTATGTCGACGACCATGGCGCACTGGCCAGCCGCCATTTCATCAACATCGCCAGCCTCGGGCTGTCCGGCGCTACCGACCGTGCCGTCAACGCCGACAAGCGCAAGGGCAAGGTTTCGGCCAAGGCGCTGTTCTACTGGCGCACGGTCTGGGAATTCCTCCGCTATCGGTTCCAGGAGGTTGCGATCACCGTCGACGACGGTGCCCCGGTTGAGGCGCGCATGGCGCTGGTCGCGGTGGCCAACGGCAAATTCTTCGGCGGCGGCATGATGATCGCGCCCGACGCCGAGCTTAACGACGGCGAGTTCGACATCGTCATCCTGCGCGCCGCCGGCAAGCTGAAGCTGATCTGGGACATCCGCCTGCTCTATGGCGGGCGGCACCGCAACCATCCTGCGATCACCATCCTGCGCGGCAAGAAAGTGGTTGTCGAGCCGCTCGGCGATGTGCAAAAGAACGCCGCGCTGATCGACATAGACGGCGAATCGCCGGGTCGCATACCAGCGACTTTCGAGATCCTGCCCGGCGCATTGACGCTGAGATATTGAATCAAGCTGTTAAGACTTTGATTCAGTTGACTGCGGCTCTGGTTCCGGCGATCTCTCCAATCGACTGAAATCGATTGATAATCCGGCCAATATCAACTTGCGAGTTTAGCCGGGAAACCGGGTGCGCGCAGGTCGGTGCCGACGGCATCCTCGAGCAGTTTCACGATCATCGTCGACCAGGCGCTGCCGCCATAGGCCTGCTTGCCTTGCCTGAAGATTGCGTCGACGCGCGAGGCAATCTCGAGCGGCACGCCGAATTTTTCACCCATGCCGAGGGCGAAGCCGAGATCCTTCAACGCCAGATCCATGGTGAAGCCGATGTCGTAGGAGCCGTTCAGCACCAGCTGGCTTTCGGTCTCATGGACGAAGCTGTTGCCGGAGGAGGCGACGATGGCGTGATAGGACTGGGCAAGGTCGAGCCCGCCCTTTTTGGCCAGCATCAGCGCTTCGCCGGCGGCGACCAGATGGATGAAGGCCAGCATGTTGGTGATGACCTTGATCACCGCCGCCGAGCCGACCGGACCCATCAGGAACGAGCGCGCGCACATCGCCTCGACGGCAGGGCGGTGGCGCGCATAAAGCGCTGCGTCGCCGCCGACCAGCGCGGTGATCTGTCCGACGGCTGCCAGATGCACGCCGCCGGTGACCGGGCATTCGAGCGTCTCGACGCCTCTTGCCGAGGCGAGGGATGCAAGGCGCACGATCTCGTCTTGGCTAGTGGTCGACATCTCGATCCAACTGCCGCCTGCGGGCAGGCCTTCGAGCAATCCGCCGGGGCCGGCCAGCACCGCCTCGCTGACTTTTGGCGAGGGCAGGCAGGTGATGGCATTGCCGGCGCGGCCAGCGGCATCAGCCGGGCTGTTGGCGGCATCGGCACCAAGCATCACCAGCCGCTCGACGGCCGCCTGGTCGCGGTCGAATACGGTGACGGCAAAGCCGTTGTGGATCAGGTTGGCGGCGAGCTGGCCGCCGAGATGGCCAAGACCGACGAAGGCATAGCTCTGACGCGCGCTCACGGCATCAACGGCGTCTGCAGCATCTGCAAATGCAGGTCCTTGCCGGTCCAGGGATGCGCCTCGCAGACGGCTTCGTCGAGTTCGACACCGAGGCCTGGCTCCTTCGACGGGATGACGTTGCCGTCCCGCCATTCGATCTTCTTCTTGAGCAGCTTCGCGTGAAAACCGTCCCACTGTTTCAGCGATTCCAGAATGAGGAAATTGGGCAGCGTCACCGCAAGCTGGATGTTGGCGGCGCCGACGATCGGTCCGCAGTAGCAGTGCGGCGCGACCTGGATGTGGTAGGCTTCGGCCATGGCGGCGATCTTTTTGGTTTCGAGAATGCCGCCGGAGCGGCCAAGGTCGGGCTGAAGAATGGTCGCCGCACGGTTCTCGATGACGCGGGCGAACTCAAATTTGGTTGTTAGCCGCTCGCCGGTGGCAATCGGGATCGAGGTCGCGCGGGCGACCTGCGCCATCACCTCGGGCATGTCGGGCGGCACCGGCTCCTCGAACCACAGCGGATCATAGGGCTCGATGGCGCGGGCGAGGCGCAGCGCGCCCGATGCGGTGAACTGGCCGTGCGTGCCGAACAGGATGTCGGCCCTGGTGCCGACCGCCTCGCGGATCGCCTTGACCATGCGGGCGGAGAGGTCGACGTCGACGAGGCGCGGCTGGTGGCCGTCGAAGGCGGTGTAAGGGCCGGCTGGGTCGAGCTTGACCGCGTTAAAACCCTGCTCGACATATTCGAGCGCGCAGGCGGCGGCCAGGTCAGGATCATTGTAGACGTTCTTGCCGCGGGCGTCCTCGGAGTGGACGCTGCCGCTGTGCGGGTAGAGGTAGGTATAGGAACGCAGCGTTTCGTGTACCTGGCCGCCAAGCAGCTTGTAGACCGGCTTGCCGGCCTCTTTGCCGATAATGTCCCAGCAGGCGATTTCGAGCGCCGAGAAACAGCCCATGCCCGACACGTCGGGCCTCTGGGTGAAGCCGGACGAATAGGCGCGGCGGAAGAAGGTCTCGACATCGTGCGGGTCGCGGCCGATGAGATAACGTTCGGCCATGTCCTCGACCATTTTCGCCGTGACATGAGCCGAGAAGGTGGCGTTGTAAGCTTCGCCATAGCCGACGACGCCGCCATCGGTGGTGAGCTTGACGAAGATGAAATACTTGCCGCCGATGCCGGGCGGCGGATTGCCGACCACCCAGGTCTTGACGTCGGTGATTTTCATTTCTGATCCTCCAGAACCAGTTCGGCGCCCTTCCATCCGGTCATGATCGCGGCGGCGTTGGTGTTGCCGGTTATGTTGTCGGGAAAGATCGAGGCATCGATGACGCGCAACGCCTGGATGCCGTGCACCTTGAGGCGCGGATCGACGACGGCGTGCGACGCGTCCGGCCCCATGCGGCAGGTCGAGACCGGGTGGTAGACGGTGCCCGAGCGCTTCCTGAAATCCTGAATGAGATCCGCGTCGGAGGTGATCGAGGGACCGGGCAAAACCTCCTCCTCGATGATCTCGGCCATCGCCGGCATCGAGGCGATCTTCCGGACGAATTTCACCGCCGCCAGCATTTCAGCGACATCCGCCTCGGTCGAAAAGGCATTGGCGACGATTTTGGGATAATCGCGCGGATTGGCGGAACGGATCATGATTTCGCCGCGGCTCGACGGACGGCAATTGGAGAGACCGATGGAAAAGCCCGGCCATGGATCGGGCGTCAGGATCGGCCGTTCGCCGCTCTTCGGAATGACGGTCGAAAACGCCTGGAAATAGAGCTGCATGTTGGGCCGTGCCGTGGCCGGATCGGTGCGAAAGAAGCCGCCGGCATTGTTCATCGACAGCGACAGCGGGCCCGACCGCAAAAACACATATTGCATGCCGACCAGCAGCTTGCCCCACCACGGGCGCAGGATCTGGTTGAGCGTCGGCAGCCTGCCCTTGAAAGTGTAGTTGATGCCGACATGGTCCTGCAGGTTTGCCCCGACATTCTCGTTGGCGTGAACGACAGGAATGCCCAGACCAGCAAGAAGCGCCGATGGACCGACACCGGAGATCTGGAGAAGTTGGGGCGAATTGACCGAGCCGCCCGACAGGATGATCTCGCGGCCGGCGCGGGCGGTTTTCGTGGCGCCATTCTGGAGGTACTCGACACCGACGGCACGCTTGCTTTCGAACAGGATCTTTGTCGCCAGCGCGTTGATCTCGACGCGGACGTTTTTGCGCTTCATTGCCGGGCGCAGGAAGGCGCGCGCCGCCGACATGCGGCGGCCATTCCTGGTGGTGATCTGGTAGACGCCGACGCCTTCCTGCGAGGCGCCGTTGAAATCCGGGTTGAGCGGCAGGCCGGCTTGATTGGCGGCGGCGAGATAACGCTTGGTGAGCGGATGGACGGAGGTCGAGCAGTCGGTGATATGCAGCGGCCCGCCGACGCCACGCCACTGGTCGGCGCCGGCCTGGTTGTCTTCCAGCGCCTTGAACGCAGGCAGCAGGTCGTCGAAGCCCCAGCCGGGATTGCCGGCATTCCGCCAGGCATCGAAATCCTCGCGCGCGCCCCTGATCCAGACCATGGCGTTGATCGAACTCGAGCCGCCGAGCAGCTTGCCGCGCGGCCAGTGGTCGGCATTGCCGGCCAGGCCGGGATCCGGCTCGGCCTTGTAGTTCCAGTTGACCGCCGGGTCGAAGAAGGTCTTGCCGTAGCCGAGCGGCATCTGCACGTAGAAGCGACGGTCGCTGCCGCCGGCCTCGAGCACCAGCACCGAGAAGCGGCCGGAAGCCGACAATCTTTCGGCCAGGACCGAGCCGGCCGAACCGGAGCCGACGATGATGAAATCATAGGTCTGCATGGTGGATACGGCTGGCTCCGGAATTCGGCTCTAACCTAGGCTTGGGCGCGACGCGGCGTCGCCGGGTCTTCCGGCATCCGTTGTGAAAAAAGCGACCGGGGATATTCAGTCTGAATGTCAGCCTGTCGCCTGCTGCCCGAGTTCAGTCGTGTTCGCGCCCATCCGGGTCGAACAGGGCCGCCGCCTCATTGGCTTCTTCCAGCAGGAAGGTGAACACGCTTGAGTAGGACTTGGTCGAACCGGACAGAGGATCGTCACTCTCCCAGCGAAAGACCCCCCGTCCGGATTCATGCCAATTAAATCGTCATTGTCCCCTAGCGCACCAATAAAGAGAACATCGTCTGGTGCATTGCCTGGTCGTCTCTTTATATTTGGTTCCAGTATGGAGAAGGGTTGTTGACCCGCCTCCACCAAATTCGTGCGTGACCAGCTACGTCGCAGCCCATAGACGCTTATATAATTCGCAAACAGACCTATCCCGTTGTGGAGCATGAGAAAGCAACGGAAATTATCTGGGAGTCGACGCGAAATTTCAGACTCCATCTGCCCAATTCCGATGGCGCCAAGTGGTGCGTACAGCTGATGCAAATACGCTTGAGGCGCTCGATGCGGGGTATGGCCAATCCACTCGGTTCCATCCGGATAGGTCTTGTATCCGAGGCGTTTCCATTTATCGACTAGGGTTCGGAGCTCTCTGTATGCACGAGCGTCTTCATTGCTTGACCATTCTTCCTGCGAACGCATTGTCCCTAATAGCTCCATTTACCCACTTTTGACGGGTTCTAGGGTCTACCTTGTCAACCTGATCTATCACATCGGAAAACAACGGGCGAACATCACAGAGTTGGTAATCACGCCCGACGGTGACTTTCGCGCCTACAACCTAAGGTCGCCAGCCAGTTCGTTCGGCCGGAGACGTGAGACTTGCCAAGCTGCGATCCGCTGCGGAAGTCTAGTCTTGCTGTTGCAATGTCGGTGAGCCTCGCTACGGCTTTGATTAATCTGTTTGCGTTCAGTAATGTTCGCCGGTGACAGCGAAGCGGGCGCAATAGCGGCTGGATGGCAACTTTCCACCCATAGCCGAAACTTCAAGCTGCGATCACAGACGAAGATCGGCAATCTGCTTGATATCATAGCGCATGATCGGGCGGGCCGGCGTTCTGCGAGCGACGACCCTGAACCCGGCGCGCGCGAAGGTGGAGGCATATCCGCTGCCGGATGCGCTCGGCGATGTTTCGGCGTCGAAAGGATAGGCTTCGAGCGCAGGCGCATTTGCGCGCCTTGCGACTTCCAGTGCTTCCGCAATCAGCTGGAATGTTACGCCCCGCCTGCGGTATCGTTTTCGCACGTAGAGGCAGGACAGGGACCAGACCGGCCTGTCGTCCACGCGCTTGAGCTGCCATAGCCGATCGAGCCAGGGCAGGGCATCTCGCGGCGTCACCCGGCACCAGCCGACAGCCGTATCGCCGTCGAAAGCGAGCAAACCCGGAGGCGGACCATGCTGGACGGCCTGCCGGAACGCTGCCTTGTTTTCCTCGCCGGGTCGCTTTCGATAAGAACTGCCGATCCGTCCGTACATACACCAACAGCGACTGCAGACGGCGCTGTCACCGAACAGGTCCTCGAGCGCCGGCCACAGATCGGGCGTTAATGGGCGAAAGCCAAGTTCCATGTCAGCCGTCATCCGCTATTGATATTGCTCAGTCTAGCCTGCACTGCGCGCTAGCTGATCATAGGTTGCGGTCCATGCGGGGATGTTCAAACCGGGGTTTCACTCAGCGTCCCTGTCGTGCTCCATCTCAGCGCAGAAAACCAAGCACGGCCTCCATGAACTCGGTGGGGTACTCGACATTCGACAAGTGGACCGCGGGCAGGACAACCGGTTTCGCGCCGGGCACCGTCGCCGCGATCAACTCGCTATGGCTGACGGCTGTCACAGTGTCGTGCCGGCCGGCGATCACCAGCGTTGGCCTGGAAATCAGCGCAACGGTTCGGCGAAGGTCCGCATCGCGAACCGCCGCGAACAGACCAGCCAGGCCTTGCCGATCTATGGCCAGCAGCATGGCGCGAAATTCTTCGATGACGGGTTCGTTGGCCGTCAGCATACGCGCAGGGAACCAGTTGCCCAGGAACATCTCGGCGGTTTCCGCCATGTCTGGCGCCTGCAGCACGGCGGCAATCCGCTCGTCAAACTGCTTTGCCGGTCCGAGGTAGGATGAGGTGTTGCTCAGGATCAATCGTTCGATCCGCTCGGGCGCGTGGATGCCGAGCCACTGCCCGACGAAGCCGCCCAACGACAGACCGAGGAAGTGTACGCGTTCAATGCCCAGGGCGTCGAGCAACTCGATCACGTCGCGGCCAAGCCGGTCGAGCGAATAAGCGCCGGCCGGAACGCTCGACCCTCCGTGGCCGCGAAAATCATAGCGCAGAACACGGAAATGCTTCGACAGCTCGTTGACCTGCATGTCCCACATCCGCAGTGTGGTGGCGATGGAATTCGACAGCATCAGCACGGGCTTCCCGGCGTTGCCGTCCATGCGGTAGGCGATGCGGGTACCATCGCCGACGGTCATGAAATCCAGCTCATTCATGGTGAATACCTTCCTTGCTTGGAGCGTTGAATGTGGCAAAGCCTAGCTGCGGCACGCTTTTGAAGATATTACAAACATAGGACTATCTCTGTAATAGAAGCCGACATGGCCGAATTCACCCTGCACGACCTGCAATGCTTCGATGCCGTGGTCCGCTGCGGCGGCTTTCAGCCTGCGGCGGCCATGCTGCATCGCTCGCACCCGGCTGTGTTCGCAGCCGTTGCAAAGCTGGAGCGGCAACTCGACCTCGTTCTTTTGGATCGCAGCGGCTATCGCGTGCGCCCCACCGAGGCAGGGCTGTCGTTCCATCGCAGGGCACAATCGCTGCTGCGCGAGCTCGAGGGCTTGCGGCTTCATGCTGCTCAGCTGTCAATGGGCGAAGAAAGCGAGATCCATGTGGTGATCGGCGACCTTTGCCCGCGCCCGCAGGCATTGGGCATGCTCGGACGGTTCTTCGCCCAGTGTCCGGGCACACGCCTGCACCTGCATTTCGAGGCGGTGGGCGGCCCGTGGGAGCGCCTCTTCGATGACGAAGCCGATTTGATCCTGCACTGGATCGACAAGAGCGATCCGCGGGTGGAATGGATCGATCTGTGCAAGGTGCACTTCGTCCCAGTAGTGGCGTCGGACTTCCTACCGGAGCGGATCAAGCACCCCATCACGCCGGATCAGATGCACGCGTTCACCCAATGTGTCATGCGCGACACGGCCCGCCATTCACCGCAACAAGACTACTTCATGATCGAGGGTGCGCCGCAATGCATGGTGGCCGACCAGGGGATGAAGAAGGAAATCATCCTGCAGGGCCTCGCGTGGGGCCACATGCCCCGCTTCCTGATCGAGGATGAGCTGCGCGACGGACGCCTGCAATCCGTTGCCGGCCGTCATCTGCCAGGCCGCACCGAGGAGTTGGTGGTGGCGCGCCGCCGCGACCGGCCGCACGGGCCGATCTCGAACCGTCTGTGGGATCATATCGAGCAAGAGGCGCCGACGTTGCGTCGAGCGCTCGAACGTCGGACACCTGTCCGGCACGCAAAGCAAGGGCTCGGCATCGAGTGAATTCTTCGAGGCCGTTCAGTCTATCGGTAGGTAGAACCGTAATTCCTATATTGTTGTTATCTCAGTCCTTCGTTAGGGTCTGCTGCATCTGACAAAATCGGCGACGCTCACGTGAAGAGTCTCAAATGCGCCTCATCTTTGTATTGCCGCTTCTCGCATCTCTCGCGTCGTCGACCGTTTTGGCGGAGGAGGTCTATCACAACGTGGCCAGCCAAGATTCATTGGCTCGCGCCGACATACTCGGCCGCATGATGAACGCGCTGACGAGACACAAAGAATTTGACGACAAGTGCGACTTGGTTCCGCTGATAGACATGAAGGCATTCGAAAATTACTACAAGAAGCTGACTTGGAGCCTTAGTCCTTCAGACCTCGCGCTGGTACAAAAGCACTACTCCGACGCACAAACCACTTGGAGCACCAAAGGCGGCGGGGTACCCGGAACAGAGTGCGATGACCTCAGCTATGAAATTCTAGATTTAGATATTGGAACCCCGAATCCCCGCGACGAGATGCTAAGTCTACTCAATGCGGCGCCGCGTGGCAGTTCACAGTACAAAATCTATGCAGCGGCGGTGGCATGGGGTGGATATCTCCAAGCGTTCATCACTTGCCCCGATTACTCTGTCAGTTCGAACGCTGTGGAGAAAATGCAAAAAAATAATATGGATGAGTTTCGAGTCCCGTACCTGTTGGCAAGGATGGCCGCCGTTAAAGCCCCTCCTGATTGTCAAGATATAGAGCCTTTGGCGCGTGATGGCGGTGTGTATCGCCCTAGAAGCAAGTGAGAAGTCCATCGATTACGCACTCTATCGTTAGTACGTGCGCCGCGCACCATACCGGCAACCCAGGTGCGGAGAGCGCGTTGACGTATCATCGTCCCGCCGATACGGATCGGGACAATCGATCGCAAAGGTTTTTTTCAGCATGGTGCATTACGCGGACGGGCGGCCGATCGGCGATCTGACGCTCAGGACGCTGGCCATGCCTTCCGACGCCAATGCGGCAGGCGACATTTTTGGCGGCTGGGTGATGGCGCAGATGGATCTCGCCTGCGGCATCCGCGCCGCCGAGCGCGCCAAGGGCCGCGTGGTGACGGCGGCGGTGAAGGAAATGTCCTTCGCCAAGCCGATGAAGATCGGCGACACGCTGTGCATCTATACGCATGTCGAACGCGTCGGCCGCACCTCGGTGACGCTCAAGGTCGAGGCCTGGGCGCAGCGCTATCTCTCCGACCTGATGGAGAAGGTCACCCATGCCGACTTCGTCATGGTGGCGCTGGACGGCGAAGGCAAGCCGAAGGCGGTTCCGGCCGAAGGCTGACCCGGCCTGATTCCAGAAGACGGATTTAAACAGCCGTCTCTCCCGCGCGGGGGATGCGGACAGCGATACCGCGTGGTCTTTGGCTAACGGGTTCCCGCATGCGCGCCTGCAGCGCGACCGACGGGATCTTGGGAGGAAAGACAATGCGTCAACACATGCTGAACGCTGCCCTGGCGGGTGCCTTTGCAGCCTTGCTCTGCCTGTCGTCCGCAAGCGCTTTAGCCGAGGTCAAAAAAGGCGATCCAGGCGCCACCTGCACGTCGGAAAACCGCACCATCAACGGGCAAGCGGCCAAGTGCGAGATCTGCTCGGCGACGAAATGCGACACCAGCGGCACGACGGTGAGCAATTGCCGCAAGGAGACGACCACGACCTGCACGATTGGCGGCAGGGTGGTCAGTCCCAACCCGAAATGGAACCGGATCGAGAAGCTGCCGAAGAGCAAGATGCAGTTACAGCAGTAGCGCTCATCCGGAGGCTCCCGGGCAGGTTCAAACCCTTGCAGCACAAGGGTTCAGCTGTGCATGGCGTCGAACTTCTCGCGCGCCGCCTTGACGCGCTCGGTGTTCTTGCGTGCCCATTCGCCGAGCGCATCGACCGGCACCAGCAGTTCGTAGCCAAGATCGGTCAATTCGTAGTCGACCCGCGGCGGGATGGTCGGGAACACGGTGCGTGTAACGAAGCCGTCGCGCTCGAGCCCGCGCAAGGTCGTGGTCAGCATCTTTTGCGAAATGCCGCCGACCGCGCTGCGCAACTCGTTGAAACGCAGCGGCCCGTTGCCAAGCTTGCCAACGACGAGCACCGTCCATTTGTCGCCGACGCGCTGCAGGATTTCCGAGATGGCGCGGCAGTCCTCGGTGCGGTGCGGGTGCCTTGGTAACAAAAAAGTGCCTCCTTGCACATTGAGCGGCCAGTTACTCATATAGCTCAGGTATCTAAATGATACCAGTATTCCCGTAAGGAGAGCCCCTCTATGTCAAAACCCAAAATTGCCATCGTCATTGGTTCGACCCGCGCCGCGCGCTTTGCCGACGTCCCGGCCGAATGGATTGCCAAGATCGCCAAGTCGCACGCCGACATCGACGTCGAAGTCGTCGACCTGCGCGATTTCCCGCTGCCGTTCTTCGATGAGGTCGCATCCTCCGCCTGGGCGCCGTCGCAGAACGAAGTGGCGCAGCGCTGGCAAAAGAAGGTCGCCGGATTCGACGGCTTCATCTTCACCGCCGCCGAATACAATCATGGCCCGACGGCCGTGCTGAAGAACGCCATCGACTACGCCGCCAACGAGTGGAACAAGAAGCCGGCCGGCTTCGTCGGCTATGGCAGCGTCGGTGGCGCGCGCGCGGTCGAGCAGCTGAGGCTGCATGCGGTCGAGTTGCAGATGGCGCCGGTGAAGTCCGCCGTACACATCTCCTGGGCCGATTTCCTTGCGGTCAAGCAAGGCGACAAGAAGCTCGATGAGTTCGAGCACCTCAACCAGGCGGCAACCGCGCTGGTCAACGACATTGCATGGTGGGCCAGGGTGCTGAAGACGGCGCGTCAGGCCGATGCCGTCGCCGAGGAAGTCAAGGCGGCCTGAGCACAGGTTCGAACAGTCCTCCCAAGGATTAATTCTCCCAAGCATTGGGGCGGCGCATGCGCCGCCCCTTTTGTTTACACGGCATGGGCGTCCTGCGCTTGCCGTGGTCTGATGATGCAATCGGCAAGGCGGTCCATCTCATTCAGCTCGTCGGCGTGATGCTGGCCCCACTGGCAAAGTGCCAGCAGGATCGGTTCGAGGCTGAGGCCGAGCCGCGTCGCCGAATATTCGACGCGCGAAGGTATCTCGGCAAAGATCTCGCGGCGGACGAGGCCGTGCTCTTCCATTTCGCGAAGCTGCTGGATCAGCACTTTCTGGGTGATATCGGGCATCAGCGCCTGCAGCGCCGACAGCCGCCGGGGCGCGTCGAAGAGATGGTACAGGATGACCGCCTTCCAGCGCCCCGAAATCACTTTCAGCGCGCGCTCCGCCGGCAGCATCGGCAGTCTCTTGATCGGCTTGGCCATGGTCACCTCCCGGTCAGCAGCGGACAAATTGGTGTGTAGTCGAAGCCAGGCAGATAGTGGCAAACAGCGGCCGATGCCAACAGCTATCGGTGCATGCGATGAGAGCCATTCAACTGAGCCGCTTCGGCGGGCCCGACGTTCTCGACATAGTCACGGTGCCGAAGCCTGAGCCGCAAGCCGGCGAGGTCCTGGTCCGCGTTCATGCGGCCGGGGTGAATTTCTTCGAAGTGCTGATGCGCGCGGATCGCTATGCGGTGACGCCGCAACTGCCGATGATCCCTGGCGTCGAGGCCGCCGGGATCGTGGAGGCGCTTGGGCAGGGGGTGGACGCTTCCTTGCTCGGCACGCGCGTCGCCGCGCCGTTGTTCGCCTCGAGCCGCCCGTTTGGCGGCTATGCCGAGTATGTGACGATCGACGCAAGCCTGGCCGTGCCCTTGCCGGATTCGCTCTCGTTCGAAAACGCGACGGCATTGATGGTGCAAGGACTGACGGCATTGTATCTATCGTGGCAAAGCCCGCCCGCCCGCAGATCGGTGCTGGTCGCCGCTGCCGCGGGCGGCGTCGGTTCGTTGCTCGTCCAGCTTGCCAAGCGCGCCGGCGCAGGCCGTGTCATCGCGGCAGCCGGCAGCAAGGCCAAGCTCGACCTTGCTTTGTCGCTGGGAGCCGATGCTGCCGTCGACTACAGCAACACGGATTGGCCGGTGCACGTCCGGGCGGCGACAGACGGCGCCGGCGTTGACATCATCTACGACATTGTCGGCGGCCCGCTGACGGCGGTTGCGCTGGAGGCTCTGGCACCTCGCGGAGAGTTGGTGTTTGCAGCACTCGGCAGATACGCGCTCGGCGCCCCGGAGATGGAGGCGATGATCGGCCGCAACCAGTCGCTGAAGGGTTTTGCCCTGCTGCCGTTGCTGTCTACGGACGGGCTCCGTGACGGCCTTTTGGAGCTGTTCGATCTGGCCGCTGGTGGTCAGCTTGTGGTGACCAAAGGTGGCCGCTTCCCGCTCGACCAGGCCAGCCACGCACATCGCCTGCTGGAGGAGCGCGGCGCGACCGGCAAAGTTGTCTTGATACCTTAGTAGGTGCTCGGCGAGGAGCCGAGGATCCGGGCTTGTGCCGTTCCGGCCGTCAGCGAACCCGGTAGAACGGATTAGGCAGCAGGAACAGCTTCTCGGCATGCCCGCCGAACAGGTCGGATGGCTGGTCACCGACGTTGGCAATTATTGTGTAGCCGGCCTTTTCGATTTCGGCCCTTATGGGTGCCTTGAAATCTGCGGCGGAGCCGTATTTGGCCCCAGGCTGGACCATGTAAAGGTGCTCGTAGCCGGCATAGCCGGCCGACTGCAGGTTCTGTTCGGTTGCCTGACGCTGGTCCTCCGGACGTCCGGTGATGAAGAACACCGCGACTTTCGCCGTTCGTGCCTGCCGGAAAACCTCCAGCACCGGGTCGATCGCCGGATCCTTCGCAAGCTGATCCCAGGCGGCCCAGCCGCAGGGACCGTCGATTGCAATGTCGCAGGCGCCGCCGATCGGGCGGCCGAAATTGTCACGTGTGATCACTTCCCAGTTGGCCAAAGCCGTCTCGTCGATATCGAGCACCAGTGCGGGGCGAGGCACCTCCATTGCGCGCTTGACGACCCAGTCGCCGGCCTGCTTCGCCACAGTGGCCAGGTCGCGGTCATAGTCGCCGGAATCATGATAATTGGCGGCCGCCAGCATCGCATCGCCGACATTGGCTGGCTGGGACGGGCTTGTGAGAAGGAGCGAGTCGGAACGCGCCGGCCCAGGAACATTTGTGCCGATCATCAGCCCGATTGCACCGGCACGCGCAATTCTATTCCAGCCAATCGCCCGCATCACGAGACTTTGCTGTCACGAGAAGTCGGCTGTCAAGCGAGGTCTTCCACAGGTAGTGTCTCAGTTTGAAATTTGAAATATGCGAAAGCGCCTATCACGGTTTGCCCGCATAGGCGACAGCGCCTATATGCTTAGCGGAAAGCATAGGGGCGACAAGTGGCCTACACTGTCATCTGGTATGGAAGACAGGGCATCATCGATAAGGTGATCTTCGACGCCGAGAAGGCGGCCAAAGACCACGCTACCTCCATGTTCCAGACCCGAAAGGGCGACGATGGAATCGTGTCCGTTGAAGTTCGTAAGGACAACGGCGCTGTCGTTTTTAGCCATGCGGAGAACTAGAAATGCCTACCGGACCTAAAGGCCAGAAACGCCCCGCCGACGTGATCGGCAACGCCGTCCGCGTCATGCGCATCGCGACAGGCGAGGAAGCCGACGATGTGATTGACGACGGCAAAGACCCTGCCGCGAAAGCTCTTGGTGCCAAGGGCGGAAAGAAGCGCGCCGAGAACATGACGCCAGAGCGTCGCGCCGAGATCGCGCGTAAGGCCGCTGCAAGCCGTTGGAAAAAGTAGGACTACTGGTAGGAGTCCTTTTCTTCGTCCGTCATCGGTTCATGTGATGCTTGCTGCGCGGCGGTACTGGCGCGGCGCTGCATCTTCCGAATGAACAGCTTCAAATGATCCTCTAGATCGGCAAAGCTTGCTGACGACAAGTTCTCAGGGAAAACTATCGTCACGTCGCCTTCGTCAAGGGTGATCACTTCCTTTCGGGTGCCGGGATTGGCTTCGACGGTGCCGGCCCGTCGAGCCGCCTCTAGAAGCCATGACTGCTTGCGTGTCGTTTCTGGCGCGGGAGTCTCTTCGACCTGCACGTCTATTTCCTCATCCGAACCTTGTTCCGGGGGATTATAACTCCCCACCGAATCCGGTACAAGCCGCAAAGTTCCGAGGTAAGCCTTTATGGCTTTCGCGACGGCATCAGGGGCAAATCCCCGTTTAGCAAGCCAGTATCGCAGATTGGGTTCGCTGGGCATGCCTGGCATCTCCTTTCGGATTTCCCGGAATAGAGCCGGACGCCATGCAAGGCGTTCCAGTGCGTCGCGCCTATCCGGCGACGCAGGTGGGGCCATCAATGCGGCAACGGCATCGTCGGTGAGGCGGAGTTCGTCGCCGCTGCCTTCCAGTAGGCCGTAGGCCCTAAGGACACCGATCTTTCCCAGCGCCGGGCCGCTCAGTCCCTCATGCCCAAGATGTTGCGCAACGACGATCTGGGGAACCTTGTTCCGGTGGTCTTTTTCGTAAAGCGTGCGGGCCATCGCTAGCGCCGCTGTCAAATCGGTGTTCGGATAGTTCGGGCTGCGCACCTTTGCCATTGTCGTTCTCCTGTTTTGTTATCGACCTTATCTCTCATCTAAAGAGAAAAATCAAGAGAAGAACGCTAACTGCTAACTCAGTAGGGGGCTTGCGCGGCGGCGAGAAGGCGACTACCATGCAAGAATCATAAGGAGGATGTCATGTCCAGAAGAGTGCGGGGCCAAAGCGTGACGCCGACCGGCGGCTGCGGCCCTTCCAAATAGAAAAGCCGCTGCGCGATCCCTGGCAGGAAACGCAGCGGCTTTAGGTCGGCAACATCGGGCGGGCGGCTTTCGGGCCGTCCGCTTCGCGCTCGTAGCTCAGTTGGATAGAGCTGGAGTTTCGTAGCTTCCCGGTCGCAGGTTCGAGTCCTGTCGAGCGCTCCACCAAATCACTACGGCTGTCGCTACTTAACATAGTGACAGCCGTTTGTGAACTGGCGAGCCACTGGTTGATGGGCACTTTGAGGCATGGGAGTACGGACCCGTCCACCCTGACCTCTACCAGCGCCTTAAGATATTTGGCGCAGACCGGGTGGACAATATTTTCTACGGGATTGGCGATTAAACCCGGGCCCTGAGAGGGCGATCCTAGACGAGGCTTGCAGGGATCTTGGAAAATTGGGGCCGGGGCGGCTCGTTAATGCCACGCATCGGAAAGATGGCGCGTGGGCTAAGAATTACATTCCTGGGATGCGCCATTGCGTAATCCCGAATGCGGATATCTTGAACGAGTATCGGGAACTGGACAATGGGGAGTGAAGCCGACCCGCCAGTGGTCGGCAAAGGCTTTGGCGCTCTGGTATCGTCCGAGCCATCACCCAAAGACAAACAAATTGAAGAATTGCAGGCGAAGCTTGCGCATGAACGCGACGCTCGGGTTGAAGAACGATTTGTCTTCATCGTCATAGCCGTGATGTTGCTGGACGTTGTTTTCTTCACGCTCATGCCGACGTTCGGCGGGCCAATCGCACTGTTGATTTTGGAACTGCTCGTCCTGATTCCGCTGGCCAAGAGAATGGGGATGGAAGAGATCGCTACCATCCTCGGGCGCGTCCTTGACCGCATGGTCGCCAAAGGCGGGGACGGCTAAATTTCAAACTGAGACACTACCCTTCCACAGGTCCTCGAGACTGCGACGCTGAATTGGACATTCCAGATGCCGAATGTCTCTATGGGTGGTGCAACACGATTTCCGCCGTCGCGGTCTTTCCCTCCGACAGGTGACGCACCGCCGAAACCGCCAGCAGAAGTGCGTCACCCGAAATCATAGCCACCGCGGCCTTGGCCGTGTCCTACGCCGCCTGAACGATCTCGACCAGTTCAACGTCGAACACCAGATCCCGTCCAGCCAACGGATGATTGCCGTCGAGCTTGACGCTGGTGTCGTCCACGCCGACGACTGTTACCGGCATCGGGCGCCCTTCTGAGGTTCTGACCTGCAATCGAGTGCCGATATCAACGTTGATGTTGTCTGGCACGCGGGCGCGATCGACGGTCATGACCGCTTCGGGGCGGTGGGGGCCATAGGCGGCCTCGGCGGGAACAGTCACGGTGCTTTTCGCGCCCACCTCCATGCCCTCGACATGGGTTTCAAGACCAGGGATCACTTGTCCTTCACCCAGCGTGAATTGCAGCGGTTCGTTGCCGGAAGAATCGAATTGGGTGCCGTCTGCCAGGCGTCCATTGTAATTGATGCGCACGGTGTCGCCATTCTTGGCCTGTGTCATGATAGCCATCCTTTGAAAGTTTCGAGGGGCCGGCCAAAGCTCACGGTCCCGTCCTCGATCATCCACGCACTTAGGTGCGCGGCGCGAAACGCTAAAACTAGGGACCTGGCTGCCGATGTAAACCCCGATTGAGCGACGCCGGCATGACCCGCCGGCGTTCGTCGCCTTCGGCAGCAGTGCACCGGACTAGCGGTCATGCCGGCTCAACCCATTCAGGCGGCGTGCAAATGGCGGCTAGATCAGGTTATGGCCGCCATCGATGCGGATCGTCTCGCCGGTGGTGAAGTCGCTTTCCATGAGGTAGAGGTAGGCGGCGGCGACGTCCGCAGCGGTCGGAATTTTTCTCGATGGCAACCGGGCAGCCATGTCCGCAAAGAAGCTGGATTTGGCTTCTCCAACAATGTCCCACATCGGTGTGTCGACCCATCCGGGCGACACGACATTGACGCGCGTCGGGGCCAGTTCGAGCGCCAGGGCGCGGGCGAAGTAGCTGAATGAACCGGCAATCGCGGAGACGACCGAGCCTCCCGGCACCGGCGGCCGATCCTTATTTATTCCCGAGGTGAAGGTCATCGAGCCGCCGGCTTTCAGGGTGCGCACAGCGTGCTTGGAGAGCAAGACGGCGCCAATCAGCTTGTTATCGACGAAGCCTCGCACAGCCTCCATGTCGGTACTGCCGATGGGATCGCCGGGCGGCAGTGTTCCGGCGGTCGATACGAGGTGATCGAAGGGACCGACCTCGTCGAACAGGCGAGCGACGTCCGCTTCGTCGGTCATGTCGGCGACCACGCTTGTCACGCGGCCCGCATTGAGCGTCCGTTCGGCAGCCAGCAGTTTCTCGGGCGAGCGTCCGACGATCACGACCTTCGCTCCGCCGTTGAGAGCAGCTTCCGCGACGCCGAGACCGATGCCGGAACTACCGCCGACGACGATGACTTTCCTGTCCACGAGCGATGTCATGAGGGTTCTCCGTTCGTTGCGATTGCGGTGGGAGAGTCAGGCCTTGCCGGCATAGGCGGCTTCGAGCTCGGCGATGATGATCTTGCGCATCCCATACATCGCCTGCCGGACGCGGTTGGCCTTTTCGCGGTCCGGATCGGCACTGAGCCGCGGCAGGATTTCCGGGATGACCTGCCAGTAGACGCCGTATCTGTCGGTGAGCCAGCCGCAGGGTTGTGCCCTGCCGCCGCCGGCGGTGAGCGCCTCATAGTAGTAGTCGGTCTCGGCCTGGTCCCTGGTCTCGATGTAGAGCGAGAGCCGCTCGTTGAAGGGCGGCTGCGGCCCGGCATTGAGCGCAGTAAGGTGCAGTCCTTCGAGCTCGAAATCGAAGGTGGCATGCGGGACCGTCTTGTTGGTTCCGGACACCCAGTCGGTGTATTCGATGGTCTGGAGCGCTTTGCTGTTCTTGAAGACCGAGAGATAGAAATCGCGGGCTTGCTCCGCATCGGTGTTGAACCAGAGGAATGGGTGGATGGTGGCCATGTCCGTTCTCCGTTAATTCCTTGCGACAGCGATCTTTGGCGAAGAGCCTGTCCGCTGTTGCTTTCGATCAGGCTAGCGGTGGTCCGACGGCCGATAGACCGAACCGTCCCAGTCGCGGGCAAACCCGAGGTCTTCGAGCCGGCGGGTCGAGAAGCGTGCAATCTGCCGCCCGGTCCGGCGCCGGCTGCTCGAGGCGAGGATGCGGCCGGCCATGCCGGTCAGGACGTCGACGATGGGTTCAACTCGTTTGGCGTTCATGGTGCTCTCCCACAGTGGCGGCAGTTTTGGTTTCAGCAGTTGCCCCGGGACTTTCGTCAGCGAGAGTATCAGTCACATCAAACTCGCCTTTTGCAGCGGCGGTGAATGACTGATTACGCGAGCAAACATGCCGGCTTCTGGCCTGGACGACAAACGACTTATCGGCGACAATGTGTGAGCGATGCTCACACATAGGTATGATCCATGCCCCGGAAGCTGCCTCCCCTCACCACCTTGCCAAGTTTCGAGGCCGCGGCGCGCCTGTTGAGTTTCTCCAAGGCGGCAGAGGAACTTCATGTCACCCACGGTGCGATCAGCCGGGCGATCAAGAATCTTGAGGATCAGCTCGGTGTGCAGCTGTTCGAGCGCGGTACGCGTTCGGTGAGTCTGAAAGCCGTTGGCGAGCCCTATGCGCGGGCGGTGCGCGAGGCGCTCGCCCAGTTGGCCACCGCCACCGCTGCAGCAACAGCCCGCTATTCGAGCTCGACATTGAACGTCAGCACCTCCGATGGCTTCGCGGGGAGATGGCTGGTGCCGCGCCTCTATCGCTTTCACCGTGCGCATGGCGACGTCGATGTGCGGGTTTCGACAAGCGGGAAGCTGACCAACTTCCTCGGCGACGGCATCGATGTCGCCGTCCGTTATGGCAACGGAAACTATCCGGGGCTCACGTCAGAGTTCCTCACCGGCGAGGAGGTGTTTCCAGTGTGCAGCCCAAAGCTTCTTGAGGGTGCACATCCGCTCCGCACGCCTCAGGACCTCAAACACCACACGCTGATCCGTGACAGCTTTCCGATCGACTGGGCGACCTGGCTGGCAAGCGCCGGGGTCGAGGGCGTGGACCCGCAGAGCGGGATTACCTTTGACTCTGCCACCTTTGCCATGGAGTCGGCCGCACAAGGCGAGGGGGTGGTGCTCGGCCGGACCATGCTCGTTGCGGCCGACCTTGCCGCCGGGCGACTCGTCCGCCCCTTCGGCCACGCCCTGAAATCCCCCTCCAGCTTCTATTTCGTCTACCCGCCGGAGGCGATCCGTCAGCGCAAAGTCAAGGCTTTTCGGGATTGGCTGCTCTCAGAAGTCGCGCCGCAAATTGACTGACGGGAAGGCCGAGAGAACAGGATCGTCTACATCGCGCAGTCACCGTCGGCTCGCCCGAAACGCGGTAACGATCCAGGCACGCGAGTCGAAAAGCACACCGTCCGCGGTCAAATGCGCGTCGAGCAGATCGCGCAACCGCCGCAGCGCCGCATCGACATCCACATCCGCGCGGGCGAGCGGATCCTTGACCAGTTGCAGGCCAAGCAAAGCGTCATAGGCCGCATCGACGTCCTGGCCGTAGAAGACCGGCTCATGCACTTCGGCAAAGTCGACCGAAACAAAACCGGATGCACGCAAGATCTCCGCGGTGATGGCGGGGTCGCCAAGCGAAAACGGGGTGGCGGCGCCCGCCGATATGGCGGTCCCCGGCGCAATCGCCCGCTGAATGGCAGTCGCCCACTCGTTGCGGCCCTCGCACTGCCATACCATCCATGCAAGACGCGCCCCTGGTCGCAACGCCCGGCCGATGTTGGCGAACGCCGCCGCCGGGTCGGCAAAGAACATCACTCCAAATCGACTAATGCACAGATCGAAGCCGGCAGGCGGAAATACCAGCAATTGCGCATCGCCGCGCTCAAAGGCGACGTTTCGCAATCCCTCTTTCGCGCTACACTTCCGGGCGATCTCGAGCATCTCGGCCGATACGTCCACGCCGAGCACGCTGCCTTCCACCGCGACACGGGCAGCATCACGAGAGGATTGTCCCGAACCGCATCCGATATCGAGCACGCGATCGCGCGTTCCCACCTTGACCGCAGCCCTGAAGACCTCGTTGTGCCGTCGCAGTTCGGCGTCGTAAAACGCAGCGCAGTTCAGCACCATCGCACGCCTGCCTGGAGATGATGGGCCGGCAGCATTTCCGGCCGCTCTGCCCTGATCTTTTCGCGTCGGGCCACCCCCGAACTGTCAGCCGCGCCGCGCCGCCTCGATCGCTGCAACGTCGATTTTCTTCATCTCCATCATCGCCTCGAATGCGCGCTTTGCTTCATCGCCGCCGGCGGCCATCGCTTCGGTCAGCACGCGCGGCGTGATTTGCCAGGAGATGCCCCATTTGTCCTTGCACCAGCCGCAGGCACTTTCCTGGCCGCCATTGCCGACGATGGCGTTCCAATAGCGGTCGGTCTCCTGCTGATCGTCGGTGGCGATCTGGAAGGAGAAGGCTTCGTTGTGTTTAAACGCGGGCCCGCCATTGAGGCCGAGACAGGGGATGCCGGCGACCGTGAACTCGACCGTCAGCACGTCGCCTGCCTTGCCGGACGGGTAGTCGCTGGGAGCGCGGTGGACGGATTTCACCGAACTGTCGGGAAAAATCTCGGAATAGAAGCGGGCCGCAGCCTCGGCGTCCTTGTCGTACCAAAGGCAGATCGTGTTCTTGGCGATTGTCATTGCTGGTCCCTTTGCTTTCGAAATCAATCTGGGCTTTTGAAATCAACCCGGGTTTTTCACAGCTGGCCTCGGCGTTGCACCGGACATGGAAATGCGCTCGTGCCATCGACGTTCCGACAGCAGCAGCTGCCCGGAATCAAGGTACCACGGCTGGTGCTTTCAGGACCAGATGCGGGCAGTGACTCGAACCGGCGATGGTCCGCCTGGTCCGACCGGCGGCCTCACTCTTTGCGTAGGGCAGCGCCGCTTTGCTCAAGGTCGCGCTGGCTTTCCGTTGGCGCGCCGTTGCCTCAGAAGGCGCATGAGCAAGTTCCGTCTGTCCTTGCGCGGGACGAGTTCGATATCGCTGACAAGTTTTGCGCCGCCCTTGTGCCGCTCCAATGTGATCTTGCGGCTGTGGAAGGCCTCCAGCTCGGCGCGGTGCGCTACGCTTATGATGGTGACCTTCGGCAATTCGCGAATAATCATCTCCATCATCTTGTCCTGGCTCTTCTCGTCGAGTGCCGACGTTGCCTCGTCCAGCACGATGATATCGGGGCGGTGCAGCAGAAGACGCGCGAAGGCGAGGCGCTGCTTTTCGCCACCCGACAAGGTCTGGTCCCATGGCGCGTCCTCCTCGATCCGGTCGTTGAGGTAGTCGAGTCCCACCTTGTCGAGGGCAGCCTTGATCTTATCCAGCGTCCAGTTGTCGGCGGCGCCTGGATAGGCGACAGCGCGGCGAAGCGTCCCGGTCGGGATGTAGGGCCGTTGCGGCAACATGAACAACCGTCTGTCGGCGCGGATGTTGACGCTGCCGCTACCCCATGGCCACAGACCCGCGACGGCCCGCACCAGCGTACTCTTGCCCGAGCCGGATTCGCCGGCGACGAGCACCCGCTCGCCTGGTTCGATCACGACCTCGGTTTCCTTGACCACGGCGGTGCCGTCGTCGAGCGACACGGAGAGATTGTTCAGGCTGAGCATCGCATTGCCGCCGGTCTCGCCGCGCTTTATGCGTCCCAGCGTGTTGCTCTGTTCCGCCCGCTCGAGCCCGTCGAGCGACATCATCAGCGAGGCGATGCGCCGTGCACAGGCGTTCCAATCGGCGAGACGGGGATAGTTGTCGACCAGCCATCCGAACGCGCCCTGCACGATGGCAAAGGCCGAGGCAGCCTGCATGACCTGTCCAAGTGTCATGCTGCCTTCGAGGAACTTTGGAGCGCAAAGCAAGACCGGCACGACAGGCGCAAACAGGCTCGACCCCTGAGACACCAGCGCCGTGCGCATGTGCTGGCCTGCAAGGAGCGCCCATTGCCTGAGCACATGGGCAAATGTCTTGTCCATGCCGCTGCGCTCCTCCTCCTCGCCGCCGAGCAATGCGATGCTCTCGCCGTTTTCCCGCACGCGCGTCAGCGTGTAGCGGAACTCGGCTTCCGCCTGATTTTTTCCCTCGGAGAGGTGGACGAAATGGCGGCCAATGACCGCCATCGAAGTGGACGTGATCGCGGAATAGAGCACTGCGGTGATGACCAGGAAGCCGGGAACGGTGACGGTCGAACCTGCAATCGTCAGGGTCAGGGCGCCGCCGATCGTCCAGAGCACCACGATGAAGGTCGAGGCCGACAGAAATGCGACGATGACACCGGCGATGAAATCGACGGGCGATTCGGTGGCAATCCGCAAATCCTCGGCGATGCGGGCTTCGGGGTTGCTATGATCGCCGCCGACGAGGTTCAGCTGATAGTAGCGGCCGCTTGCGAGCCAGCGCGCGATGACCGCAGTGGTGAGCCAGGAACGCCAGCGGCGCTGTATCCTCATGCGAAAGAAGACTTGCGCCACCACAAGGCTGGCGCTTCCGAGCACGAGTGGCACGAAAACGGCGCTCAGCCAATATACGGTATGGGCATTGCGTTGCTCAATGGCGTCGAAAATTGCGCGATTCCAGACATTGATCCCATACTGGAAGCCGACATTGGTGACGATCAGAACCAACAGCCCGATCGTCAACGGCCAAGCCACCCTGTCGCCACTGCCGCCCCAGTAACCGCGCGCGCTGATCCAGAAGCGCTTAAGCAGGTATCTCTTGCGCGCCCGCTCGGCCTCTTCAGGTGTCAGCTCCGGACCGGGTTCGGTGACATCCGGCGGCGGCGCGGGCTCGCCGACGACCTCGGACGCGACTTCGACAGTCGATTGTTTCTCGTGGCGCGGCTTCTCGGCATAGCGCGATTGGGCGCCGTCAACCGATTTCAGCTTAAATTTAGCCTCGGGCATCCGGCGATAACGGCTTAAAAATCAGAAGGTTTCATAGCGTCCGCTCGAGATCCCAGATGCCAACAACGCCAAGGCTTCTCAGCTGTTCCGGTGCTCGCAGCAGCCTATGGTCGTTCTCGATGACAGGCTTTGATCGTTGCGGGGCAGAATTCGCTTCAGGCTCTCAAGATTTGTCCGCATGCTGCATTCGAAGAGGCTGGACGCAAGCGGCGCGAGAAGTGCCATCGGCCCGAGTCAACAGGATCGAGGAGGAGAGATCATCTCGATTGCGATTGCGAGCATCTGCTGCCCAGCCGGACCGCGCCAGCCCCGAGTTCCGGAACAAGGGTGCGATTTTGCCGTTGAGCCAGAAACTGGAAGCGACCCGCATGTCCGAATTGCCGAATGAAGAGATCGAAGGGCGGCTGAACGCCCAGCGCGAGACTCTGGCGCTGGTCGTTGCGCTGCTTGCCAGCAAGGATACGGCACCCGAGCGAATATGGGCCGAACTGGAGGCCCGTTTTCAGTTTCAGAACAGTCAGGAGGACCCTGGCGTCCTGCCAAGCCGCGCATTCGCCATCGAAGCTGCGAAGATGCGGGAGTTCAAGCTGATCGCCGAAGAGGCGCGGGCGCGCAATGCGGAATGGAACGGCAGGGACAAGCCACAGGGCGCCAGCTGAAACCCCGGAGAGTGGATGCAGGACCAGCTATTTTATGATGACTGAGCAAGCGTCAGCTTTGCTGCAAAAGTGTACGTGCCAACTCTTGCCATTCCTCGTCAAGCGTTAAGGTCGACGGCGCCGCGTTGCTGCGGCGATACCAATATTCCGCATTCGACTGGTCGCCTTCCTTGCGGTGGAGATAGGCATGCACGTGCATGCCCGCCGTATCGTCGCGCTGCTGCGCGCACTCGTGCGCCTTAGCCCAATCGCCCTTTGCATCCCACCACAGCGCCTGCAGGGCAGGGCTCAAGCCGGCTGGCGGCTGTGGTTTCGCAATCGATTCCCTGAAGGCTTGCAGATCCATTTTCCACCTTAGCGACGGTGCAGGCGCCGATAATAACCGCGCCGGCAGCCGACCGCTAGCGCGCATCGGGCGGTATGACCGGAATGGGTGTCGGGAGCGCTGAGCGCGGACGTCCGATAACCGCGCGGCCGGAGGCTTGATTTGATGACGTGCATGAAATAGCGCGCGCCACGACACCATGATGCCTGAGACAACGAGGATGAGTAGCGAGCCGATGACAGCCTCCGACCAGCCGCGCCAATTCTACCACGGCACCCGGGCCGACCTTAAACCGGGAGACCTGATCGAAGCCGGTTACAACTCCAATTACGGGGCGCGAAAGCAGGCAGCCTGGGTCTATCTAACCGGCACTCTGGATGCGGCTATCTGGGGTGCAGAACTGGCCGCCGGTGACGGACGCGAAAGGATCTACATCGTGGAACCAACCGGCCCGGTCATGGACGACCCTAATCTTACGGACAAGAAATTTCCCGGCAATCCGACGCAGTCCTATCGCTGCCGCGAGCCGCTCAGGATCACGGGCGAGGTCACCGAGTGGCAGGGCCACTCCCCCGAGCGGCTGAAAGAGATGAAGGACCATCTCGAACGGCTGAAGGCACAAGGCATCGAGGCAATCGATTGATCGCTGAGCCCTGCGATTGCCAAGCTTGGCTCTGACCTACGGTCGGCGGCAGTCCCCGCGAAATACGGCTCCACGTCCGCAGTGGCTCCGCGAGTTGTCGTTGCTTGCAGGGCTGGAGAGCGGATGCTCCTTTTCATCTCGTCGCGAACGTGATGATCTCTGGGCTCGAAGGGCCAAGTGGGCTGCCGTCAAAGCCGCCGAATTGCTGTTCGATTCGTAGCCCCGCGTTCCCCAGCAGGCTCGATAAGGCGTCCGTCTCGAGGAATCGCAAGGTGCTGCGACTAACTTGCGGAAGGCTCGGATGCTTTCCGCCGAACCTGTGGGTGAATGTCACCGTCTGTCCATCGAACGGCATGATCACCTCTGTTGTGATCTGCACCAGCGACCCGTCAGGCAGCTCAACGACGACCGCATTTTCGGGTGTCCAGTGCTCCCACGCCCGCACCGAAGGGTTCCGCGTTTCGAACGCGAAGCATCCGCCTGGCACAAGGGCGTGTCGGACAGCCGCCATGAAATCCCTCAGGTCTTCGTCGCTGACAAGGGCCTGGAATGCGTGCCCCGTCATCACAATGAGATCAAACTCGGCTGTCCAGCCGGCCGATTGGAGATCGCCGAGAACCCATTCGATATCCGCGCGCGTTCGTGCGCGATTCAACACGCCGGGTGCTGGGTCGATGCCGCAGAGCCGCCCTGAATGTCCGGCCAGGCGTGCCTCGTGAAGGAGGGTGCCCGTTCCACATCCGACATCAAGCACCGCGTCTGCTGTTAGAATGCGGGGCAGGTAGAAATCATAGTCGTCGCGCGCAGATCTCGGGTGCCAGGCATCGTAGACGGCAGCGAGATATGGGTCGGCGAAAAGGTGGTCGACCATAGGCGGTATTCCCAATCAACTTTGACTGTGCGAGCGGTGTCGCCGCGAGCATATAGCCCATAAGTCGCGTCGATCGTTACCGCACGACCTCGCGGTGGCGGCCGGGCAGGCGGGTGGCGATGAGCTTGTCGATGCGGCGGCCGTCGAGGTCGACGACCTCGAAGCGCCAGCCTTGCGCGTCGACGCATTCGCCGGTCGCCGGCAGATGGTGCAAATGCGACAGCACATAGCCGGCGACGGTTTCATAGTCGCGGTTCTCGGGCAGGTCGATGCCGAGGACCTCCGCCATCTCGTCGGCCTGCATGTAGCCGGCGAGCAGCCATGAGCCGTCCTCGCGCTTGACGGCGTTTTCCTCTTCGCCGGCGTCGAGATCCGAACGGAAGACGCCGGTGATCGCTTCCAGAATGTCGGCCGGGGTGACGATGCCTTCGAAATGGCCGTATTCGTCATGCACCAGCGCCATCGGCACGTCGGATTCCTTCAGCGTCGCAAGCACGTCCAGCGCGTCGGCCTGGTCATGCACGATCGGCGCGGTACGCACGTGCCGGCGCGGGTCGAGGGTGCGTCCGCCCAGCATCGCGGCCAGCACGTCGCGGGTCTGGACGACGCCGATCATGGCGTCGACGCCGCCGTCGCCGGCCGGCAGGCGCGAATGCTGGGTGTCCATCAGCAGCTTCCTGATGGCCGCCTCGTCGGATTGCAGATTGATCCAGTCGACTTCGGTGCGCGGCGTCATCACCGCGCGCACGGCACGGTCGCCGAGCCGCATGACGCCGGCGATCATGCGCCGTTCGTCGGATTCGATGGTGCCGTGGTGCTCGGCTTCGGCGACCAGCATCTTGATCTCCTCGTCGGTGACCTTATCCTCGCTCTGGCCGTGCTGGCCAAGCAGCCACAGGAGGGCGCGGCCGGAAAAATCGAGCAGGAAGACCAGCGGCGCCGAAACGCTGGCGAGGATGGTCATCGCCGGAGCGACCCTGACGGCGACCCGTTCGGGGTCGCGCAATGCGATCTGCTTGGGCACCAGTTCGCCGATGACCAGCGAGCCATAGGTGATGATGGCGACGACAATGCCGACACCGAGCGGGTCGGCAAGGCTTTCGCGGACGCCGGCCGACGCCAGGAAGGTGGCCAGCCGCTCGCCGAGCGTGGCGCCGGAAAACGCGCCGGACAGGACGCCGACCAAGGTGATGCCGATCTGCACCGAGGACAGGAATTTTCCCGGATTGGCGCCGAGCGCCAGAGCCCGGCCGGCACCCTTGACGTTGCGGTCGATCATCGCCTTGAGGCGCGCCGGCCGTGACGAGACGATGGCGAGCTCGGACATCGACAGAAGGCCGTTCACACAGATGAGGACGACCACGATGGCAATTTCAGCATAAAGCATGCCGGGTCCATAGCATTGCTGCGCGGTTTTCGAAAATAGGACGGTCGCGCTTTTTGAATTTAGCGAGCCGGGCAATCAGGCGGCACCCCTTCCGCATCCCAGGGCGGCGCGGAAAAATGCTCGATCAGGGCGTCGACGACGACGCGCACCTTTGGCGCGAGATTGCGTGTTACCGGCCAGATGGCATGCACCACGGTGTTTTCGACAAGACAGTCCGACAGAACCATTTCGAGCTCGCCGCGCCTGATGCTGTCGGCCGTCAGCCATGTCGGCAGATAGACGATGCCGCAGCCGGCCAGTACCGCATCGAGCATCGGTTCGCCGTGGCCGAGCACCAGCCGCGCCTTGGGCGCGAATTTTTCGAGACGGCCGTCGACATGCCTGACGGTCCAGGGATGGACCGTGCCGTCGCGGCCGTAGCCGATGAGGCTGTGCCTGGCCAGGTCCTCCATCGATAGCGGCCTGCCATGGCCGTCGAGATAGGCGGGGGCGGCGACGATGGCCGAACGTTGGGCATAGATGCGGCGCGCGGCGATCGACAAGCTGTCGTCGAGGTCGCCCATACGCACCGCCAGGTCGATGCCTTCCTCGATCAGGTCGACGCGCCGGTCGTTGAACGAGATTTCCATAGTCAGATCCGGGAAGCGCTTCGAAATGTCGAACAGCACCGGGGCGACGCATCGCCGGCCGAAGGCCAAAGGCAGGTCGACGCGCAGCCGCCCGGAAGGCACCTGCTTGCGGGAAGCGAGTAGTGACTGGGCGGCTTCGATTTCGGCCAGCGCCCTGACGCAGGCTTCGTAATAGCTCAGACCTTCGCTGGTCGGGCTGAGGCTGCGGGTGGTGCGGTTGAGCAGGCGGACGCCCAATCGCTGTTCCAGCTGCGCGATCGACTTGCCGACCGCCGATTTGGTGACATGCAGCCGTGCGCCAGCGCCGGTGAAGCTGCCGGCCTCCACCGCGTGAGCGAATGCGACGATGCCTTGCAAATTGGCTGATTCCAATGAAGCGCTCCTATTGTAGAGTTTTGCTCCTTAATCTGTTGCAGAACATGCCACATGGAAGCACTTTTCTCCATAGTGAAACGGCGTAAATGTCTCGCGCAATCATCAACCACGGAGCGCGAACCAAATGAGCACCGAAAACAGATCCTGGCAGATGAACGGTTTCGGCCTGTCCAGGTTGAAGCCGGCTGATGGAAAGCTGCCCCAACCCGGGCCGCATGATCTTCTGGTACGAGTCACAGCGGTATCGCTGAATTACAAGGACAGGATGATCGTCGATGGCGTGCTGATACCGGACCTCAGCTTTCCGTTCGTGCCGACATCGGACGCGGTAGGCGAAGTAGTCGCCACCGGCAGCGAAGTCAGCCGCTTCGGCATCGGGCAGCGCGTGCTCGGCCAGGTGATCGCCGACTGGCCGGACGGCGACGCCCCGCCGGTGCTGCACAAGCATACGCTTGGTTCGTCACTGCCCGGCATGCTGTCCGAGCATGTGCTTTTTCATGAGGATGCCGCCGTGGCGGCGCCGCCGCAGCTCAGCGACGTCGAGGCATCGACGCTGCCGATTGCGGCGCTGACGGCGTGGTTCGCGCTGGTCGAGGCGGCCAAGCCGATCCCGGGCGAAACCGTTCTCATCCAGGGCACCGGCGGCGTGTCGCTGTTTGCGCTGCAATTTGCCGCCGCCTTCGGCCTGCGCACCATCATCACCTCGAGCAGCGACGAGAAGCTCGAGCGGGCGAAGGCGCTCGGCGCCTGGAAGAGGATCAATTATCGCAGCCAGCCGGCATGGGACGAGGCGGCGCGCGAACTGACAAACGGGGCCGGCGTCAGCCATGTGCTGGAAATGGTTGGCGGCGACAATGCGCGGCGCTCGCTCAATGCGCTGGGCGCCGACGGCAGGCTGTCGCTCATCGGCCTTCTCGGCAGCATGGAGCTCAGTTTCCCGATCATTCCGTTCCTGCGCAATCGGATCGTCGTACAAGGCATATCGATCGGCCACCGCCGCGCTTTCGAGCGAATGAACCAGGCGATCGAGACGCTTGCCATCAAGCCGGTGATCGACAAGGTGTTTGGCTTCGACGAGGTGCCGCAGGCATTTGAGCGTCTGGAGACAGGACCGTTCGGCAAGATCGTGATCACCGTGCCCTGAACCCGTCGGGACGAAATGGCTGTCAGACGGGAAGGCCGATTGCGCGCCTACGGCAGTTGCAGCAGGACCCCGATGATGGCCTTGCCGTCGGTGAAATAGGGATCGCCTTCGCCGTTGCGCCCGGTCTTCGTGGCGCCGACGCCTGGTATCTCGCTGGTCGAGATCAGCATGCCGGCGGCGGAGAGGTCGCGCATCAGCCCGTCGCGCTCGGCGTCGATGTCGGGGCCGATATGATGGGTGATCGCGCCGGTGTCATGGCTGAGGCCGACGCCGCGGTCAAAGCTTGCAGAGCCAAGCCAAAGCGGCCGGCCGTCGTCTCCGGTCGCATCGGTCTGCCAGAAGCGGACGTGGTGGCGCCGATCGGCGCTGTCGCCGACCGGCTTTTCGAAGGCTAGGTCCTGGGCGCGGCCTTCGAACAGCAGCCGGCTGACCGGCGCGTCGGGATAGGGGCGGTTAAACAGCACGCTTTCGCCGATCTCGATCGCCGTCTTCAGCGTGATCGCGTCTGCCGTATCCCAGCCGGCGACGGCAAAAGCATGGACAAGCTCCTTCTTCATGCCGACCAGGCCGACATTGATCGGATCGCCCGGAATGCCTTGCGGCGTGTGCGTCACCATCTCGAATTGCTGATTGCGAAAATTGCGGTCCCGTAACGTCCAGAACTCAGGCGCGGCGAAATAGGCGAGCGAAAGATAAGCGGCACAGCATGCCACCAGCCAGGTCGTTGCACGTCGTCGAAGGCTTCGTTGGCTCAAGAGGCACCACCCAAGCGTCTGCGCACCATCTTAACCGGCACAGCAAGTCTTGGGCAGGGGCTGCAATCAGCGGCAGGCGCGATAGCCGTTCTTGCGGTTCTTGATGTCGAAATGGAAATGGTTGCGGTGATCGTAATTGTAGCCGGGGCCGAGCACGGTGGTGAAATACTGGCAGCCGTCGGCGCGGACATTGTTGAGGAAGCCGCGCGTCCGGAAGGCGAACAGGCCGGGCTTGCGGACGTCGATGTCGTCGCCATTGTTGAGCTCGATGCTCATCACGTCGAGCGCATTGCCCTTGCCGTGTTCCGACAAAACACCTTCGCCGGCAATCCTGCGGCAGGAATAGCTCGAGCCCTGGTGGATGGTCTTGACGCCCGAGAAATAGCGCCAGCGGGCCGACGGCACGAGTTCGTTCCTGGTCCAGCCGGCAAAGGTGGCGGCCATGTCGCAGGTCAGCGTCGCGGCCGGCTTCATCTCGACACTGCCGATGGCCGAGACCTTGACCGGATAGTCGATGCCGCACTGGCCTTCATGGATCGGCGCAACGTCGGTGTAGACGACGCCGAGGCGTTTTAGCTCTTTACGGCAATCGATCTCTGTGGCCGGCATCTGTTCGGCCGGCGACATCGGGTTGTCCAGGCGCGGATAGGCGGCGGTCATAAAGGGATTGGACGGGACGAGGCGCTGCATACCCGAATATTGCGGCCCGGAATCTTGCGCGCCGGAATATTGCGGGTCGGAATTGGGCGGGACGGCAGCGGTCTGGCTGCCGACATCGACGGCCGGCTGCAGCGACAGCACGCTGCCGGTATTGCAGGCTGAGACCGCCGCCACGGCAAGTAGGGCGGCAAGCCTGCCGGCTATGCGCGCGCATCCTGTGTGCCGCGCAGCGGCAAGCGCAGCGCGAAATAGCCCGGCCATCGGAAGGGTTCCTGTCCCCAGATGGCACAGACTCTAAACCTGAAGAGTAAAGGAAAAATCAGCGGCGCCGTTCACGCCTGCGGCCAAATTGCGGCGCCCCATTACCGGCGGCCGGCGTCATTGGCAAAACGTGCCGCCGTTGCGGCGCGGTTCGAGGTCGAAGTGGAGATGCTGCGAATGATCGGCGTCGCTGCCGGGGCCAAGCACGGTCTTGAACGGTCCGCAGGCTGCCTTGCGCACTGCGTTCAGGAATTTCGCGTCCTTTTCCGGCGGCGCCGGGCCGACATCGATCTCCTTCCCGTCCGAAAGCTTGAAGCTGGCGATATCGAGCGCGTTGCCGAAGGCGTGCTCCGACAATTTGCCGCCGCCATTGCGCGACCGGCAGACAAAGGCGGAGGCCTGGCCGATCGATTTAATATCCGCGCCGAACTCGGCCTTTGCGGCAGGCTGGATGACCGAAGCAGCAAAGCGTGCGGCCGCTTCCGCCATCTGGCAATTCAGCTCGGGCTCCGGGCCGATGGCTATGGATTTGCCGAGCGTCTTCAGCGCGATCGGGTAGGGGATCGAGCAACCGACTGCCGTATCATGCTCTGGCTTGCGCTCCTCGAAATCGACGCCCATCGACTTCAGCCGCCTGCGGCAGGCCAATTCCTCGGCCGGCATTTCTTTCCCGGCAATGGCGGCCGATCGAGGATCAGGAAGGATTTTTTGCTCCGCCTTCTCGTCTGCCTCGGCCGGGTTTGGTGGCGCGCCTGGTGGGCTTGCCGGCGGCTCAGCCCGTGCCGGCTTTTCGGGCGGCTGCGGTGCAATCGCCGGCGGCTCCGGAGCATCCTCCGGGCGCGGTTCGGGGACCGGGATCTCGGTTGGTGGCGGCGGAGTGACTTGCTGGTTGAGCTGCGGAACCGGTGCAGTTTGCGGTAGGTCGGGTGCCTTGGCCAAAACGGGTCCCGCCAGCGGCGTAGCCGCAACAGCCAGCAGCAATCTGCCCAATCTGAAAAAGCCAAACGCCGCCATTACGTCGCAACGGCCAGAATGCAGGGAAGTTGCCTTGAGCGAGGGGGGCGGCCGATCACAATCGGTAACCGCGCCGTCACGCGCCGATCGCTTCCAAGCCTTCCTCGAGCCAGTCCGCCAGCAGCGGCATGCCGAGCAGATATTTTGCTGTGCGCTTGTTGGCGCGCTCGCGGGCGGCGGACAGCGCGTCCGTCCATTCCGTCGCGTCATAGTCGCCGCGGCCGACCCAGGCCAACGCAATCAGTTCGGCCGCTTCGTCGACATTGAGATCGTCGATCAGCTCGCGCAGTTCTTCCTCGGTGAGATCTTCGGAGCTTTCCTCGGCAAGGCCGTCATGATGGTGGTTGTCGTGCGCGTTGCCGTCGAGCTCTACCTCGTGCTCGGCGCCGTCGGCATAGTCTTCGTTGACGGCGGCGCTGAGCGCCTTCGCCTTCAGGATGAACAGGCGCACGGTGTCGGGACCGATCGAAAGCTCCCAGTCTCGTTCAACGCGTTGCTGCACCGGCCGTCTCCCTGCTTCGTGCTCGGTCGGCCCGATGATAGCGGATTTGCAGCGCTCGTCACATTATCTTGCGCGGCGGCGTTGATCGTGAAGCATGATTTCCGATGCCCTCTCTTCCCGGGATAAGATGGCCTTGCTGGGAGAGATCGCGGTTTTGAGATAGGATGACATTTTCCGGGACGAAACGGCTTTGGCCCGGCGTTAGTGTTGCATTGTCAGGTTCAAAGGAGAGTGTAATGCGCAGACGACTGCTGATTCAGGTCATGACCATCGCCGCCCTGCCGCTGTTTGTGGCGCCGGCGTTTTCGGCTGGTGAAGGCGGAGGGGGCGGCAGCGATGGCGGCCAGAGCCAATGCAAGAAGGGGCAGGTCTGGGACAAGAAGCAGAAGAAATGCGTCTCGCCGAAGCAAGGCATGCTGGACGACGACAGCATCTACGATGCCGGTCGCGCGCTGGCGATGGATGGACGCTACGACGAGGCGATCGCCGTGCTCAGCCTCGCCGCCAACAAGCAGGATCCGCGCATCCTCAATTATCTCGGCTATTCGCATCGCCATTCCGGCCGCGTCACCGTCGGCCTCGGCTATTACGAGGAAGCGCTGCGCATCGACCCGAATTACACGCTGGTGCGCGAATATCTCGGCGAGGCGCACCTGCAGATCGGCGATCTTGCCGGCGCCCAGGAACAGCTCCGCGAGATCGAGAAACGCACGGGCAAGGGGTCTCGCGAATACGGCATGCTGTCGGAGCAGATCGATCATTTCATGAGGAGCTGATCCGACTTCCGGAACGCTGCTCATAACCGGCTGCGAGCGATCGCAGCCGGTTTTTTGCTGTACTGGATGCTGCCCCGAACCCGGAATTTGGCATCACGGTACACGTGATGCGCTCCTTGACGTTAGGTCAGCCGCGCAATCGGTGGATGATTTTTCAAAATCCGACTTTTTGGACGTGAAAAACCCGCGAAGATTGCTATATCTTGCGAAATTGTGGTGAGACGGTTCCGTTAGCCCGAGGCTGCCGGACCGTTTTCTTTTTGTACCATCGACAAGGTCGCTCCCGATTGCGGGGGCGGCGGCAGGAAAGGTCAGGCATTATGAACAAGGTCCCGATGACAGGCGAGGGGTTCGCGTCATTGAAGGAAGAACTGCGCTGGCGCCAGCAACAGGAGCGGCCGCGTATCATCGAGGCGATTTCCGAAGCGCGCTCGCATGGCGACCTATCCGAAAATGCCGAATATCACGCGGCAAAAGAGGCACAGAGCCTCAATGAGGGCCGGGTCAACGAACTCGAGGACCTGATCGCGCGGGCCGAGGTGATCGACGTCACCAAGCTCAGCGGCGACAAGGTCAAGTTCGGCGCCACCGTGGTGCTGGTCGACGAGGATACCGAGGAGAAAAAGACCTACCAGATCGTCGGCGACCAGGAAGCCGACGTGAAGTCCGGCCGCATCTCGATCTCCTCGCCGATCGCGCGCGCCCTGATCGGCAAGGAAGTCGGCGACGCCATTGAGGTCAACGCACCGGGCGGCGCCAGGGGCTACGAGATCGTCCAGGTGCAATTTATCTGAGGAATTTAAGGCGAGCCCCTGATCCCGTCAGGTAGCGCCGCCCCTCATCGCCCTGCCGGGCACTTCTCCCCATATAGTGACGGGGAGAAGGGGCCGTCCGGAACCTCGGCGCCGTTTCTGCAACGTTACTGATTGGCGAAATCTTCGGTGAAAGGCGTCCTTCTCCCCGTCCCTATACGGGGAGAAGATGCGGCAGCCAGATGAGGGGCAGCGCCAACTTTCAGGACTATCCCCTACCGACCTTGACCTGATCAATCTCCCGAAGCGCCAGCAATCTCTCTGCTTCCGCCATCACCTCCGGCGGCGTGACGCTGCGGCCAGGCTCGGCCAGTAGCGTCGATGAGAATGGCCCGCGCGGGCCGGTCAGGCCAGGCTCGGTAGCGAGGAATATCGCCACCGTCGGCAGGCCGAAAGCGCTGGCGAGATGGGTCAGGCCGGTGTCGGCGCCGATGACCAGCGCCGAGCCGCCGATGACGGCGGCAATCTCGGCAAGCGGCGACCTGGGAACCACCACGGTTTGCGAAATGGCGCGGGAGATCGCCTCGGCAACCGCCTGTTCCCGGTCGTCCGACCAGGTGGTGACTGGCGTCATCCCCTTGTTCACCAGCAGGCGAGCGGTTTCGATCCAGTCCGCGACCGGCCATTTCTTGTCCTCGCGGCTGGTGCCGTGCAGCAGGAAGGCGGTCTTTTCGCCGACAAAAATCGATCTTCCGGCTGGCGGCGCGATACCCGATTCAAGCCTGGAAAAATCCGGCTCGTAGCCGAGCGCCAGCCCGAACAGGCGTCTCGTGCGCTCGATGGCATGCAGGCCGCGCGGCACGGCGTAGCGATGGCCATAAAACAGGCTTGCCGAAGGCTCGCGGGCGCTCGAGCGGTCGAACCCGGCGATCGGTGCTGCCGCCAGCCGCGCCACCAGCGCCGATTTCAGCAAGCCTTGCGCATCGAGAACGAGGTCGTAGCGGCAATCGCGCAAGGCGCGGCGCAAGCCGACCACTTCCCGCCATGTGCCGGGCTCGAGCAGCTTCCTGCGCCAGCGCCGGATCGCCAGGCTGTGGATGGTTTGGATGGCTGGATGCAGCGCCACGATGCCGGCAAATGCCTCTTCGACACACCAGTCGAAGGAGATATCCGGCCGAGCGCGGCGCGCATCCTCGACCGCCGGAAAGGTGTGGATGACGTCGCCCATGGACGATGTCTTGACGATCAGCACCTTCATGCGGCGGCCGGCATTTCCAGCAGCCGCTCCGCCGCCGCCACGACGCGTTCGACCTCCAGCGTCTTCAGGCAGTTGAGATGACCGAGTGGGCAGGTCTTCTTGTGGCAGGGCGAACAGGAAAGGCCGAGCCAGACCAGTTCGCGGCGCTCGGCGAGCGGCGGCGTGTTCTGCGGCGAGGTCGAGCCGTAGACGGCGACGACCGGCGTGCCGACGGCGGCGGCGACATGCATCAGCCCGCTGTCGTTGGAGACGGCGAGCCTCGCCGCCGCGATCAGGTCGATGGCATCCTCGAGCCGCGTCTGGCCGGCAAGATCGACGGCGCCCGGAGCCAGCGCGGCGATTTCCGCCGTCACCCCAGCGTCGTTCTTCGACCCGAACAGCGCGACGCCAAACCCTTTCGCCATCATCTCACGGGCAAGGCCGGCATAGTGTTCGCTCGGCCAGCGCTTGGCCGGGCCGAATTCTGCGCCGGGCATGACTGCCACGAATTTCCCCGCCGTCAGCCCGAAACGGCTGAGCAGTGCCGCCTGGCTGGCTTGATCGACGGCGAGCTTCGGCGCCTGGAAGGCGCCACCACGGGCAAGGCTGAAATAGGCCTGCGCGGTGCGCCGTTTCAGGCGATCGGGCAAGGGCACGATGTCGGTCAGCAGCCCATAGCGCATTTCCTTGAGATGGCCGACGCGGCGCGGAATGCCGGCAAAGAACGGGATCAGCGCCGACTTCCAGCTTCCCGGCAGGACAAAGGCCATGTCGTAGCGGCCGCGCAGCAGGCGGCCGAAGCGCCTTCGGACGCGGAATTCGAACGCGCCGGATTGCAGCGGCAGGTCGATCTGCTGGCGGATTTCGGGCATGCGCTTGACCAGCGGTGCTGCCCAGGCCGGCGCCAGCACGTCGATGGCGGCGTTCGGATGAAGCTCCCTCAGCGCCTGGAACAGGCACTGCGCCATCACCATGTCGCCCACCCAGCGTGGGCCGATCACGAGGATCGTTGGGCTTTCAGCCATTCGACATAGTCTCTGACGCCGGTTTCCACTGTGCGGAACTGGCCATTGTAACCGGCTGCGCGCAAGCGGGACATATCAGCTTGCGTAAAGCTCTGGTAGCTGCCCTTGAGGTGGTCGGGAAACTCGATGAACTCGATCTGGCCTTGGCCGAGCGTATCGATCACCGTTTCGGCAATGGCGCGGAACGGCTGAGCCTTGCCTGTGCCGCAGTTGAAGATGCCGCTCGAGCCGCGTTTCCACAGCCACAGATTGACGTCGGCGACATCGCCGACATGGATGAAGTCGCGGCTCTGCTCGCCGGGCCCGAAACCACCATAGGCGCCGAACAGTTTCGGGTTCTGGCCTTGCTCGACCTGGTTGAACAGATGGAAGGCGACAGAGGCCATGGCGCCCTTATGCGCCTCGCGCGGTCCATAGACGTTGAAATAACGCAGGCCCGCGACCGGCGAGTGATCGGTATCGAAAACGGTGCGGCGGACATAGTCGTCGAACAGTTTTTTCGAATAGGCATAGACGTTCAGCGGCCGTTCGCATTGCGGCTCCTCGCGGAACTCGGCGCCGCTGCCATAGACCGAAGCGGAGGAGGCATAGAGGAACGGCACGCGCAGGGCCAGGCAGGCGTGCAGCAGGCGCTTCGAATAGGCGTAGTTGACCTCCATCATGAACTTGCCGTTCCATTCGGTGGTGGTCGAGCAGGCGCCCTGGTGGAAGACCGCCTCGATGCGGCCGAGGTCACCGGCCTCCATCCGCGCCAGAAAATCGTCCTTGTCGAGATAATCGGCGATCTCGAGATCGGCGAGGTTGGCGATCTTGTGGCCGTCGGTGAGGTCGTCGACGACGAGGATGTCGCTGAAACCCTCGGCGTTGAGCGCGGCGACGATGTTGGAACCGATCATGCCGGCGCCGCCCGTGACGATGATCATGAAAGCCTCTGGTCTCGCTTGTCGATTCCGGCCCTTATAGGGGAGGTCGATAGGGCTGTCGATAAAGCAGCAGAGAGCAATTGCTTCGGGTGGATGCAGTTCCAACTTCTGGCGGAGACATCGATTATCTAGTCGGCGCCGCCCCTCACCTGCCTGCCGGCATCCTCTCCCCGTATAGTGACGGGGAGAGGGGCGCTCTCGTCGACGGTTTCGCCGATCGCCAACATTACAGACGAGCGCTGAGATCGCGGGCAAGCCCCCCTTCTCCCCGTCACTACACGGGGAGAGGATGCCGGCAGGCGGATGAGGGGCGGCGCCGACGCCTGCAAGAAGGGCAAGGGGGCGATTGCCCTGCGCCACAGTGAGGCCGCAAAGTTGCCGCTTCAGTCGATTCGCTACCCGGTGAGATCGTCAGGGACAAAGAATGCCGTCAACCGAACTGCTTGTCGCCTTTTTCGCCACCACGGCGATCTTCGCCTATATCCCCGGTCCCGCCATGCTCTATGCCGCCGCGCAAACCATGGCGCGCGGCCGCTGGTCCGGCCTGATGGCGGCGCTCGGCATTCATCTCGGCGGCTACGTACACGTCTTCGCCGCCGCTGTCGGCCTGTCGGTGCTTTTCCATGCCGTGCCGGTGCTTTACATGGCGGTCAAGCTGGTCGGTGCGCTGTATCTGATCTGGCTCGGTGTTTCGCTGTTTCGCGCCAAGGCGCAAGGCGACGTTGTCTTGCCGGGAATTCAGCCGAAATCCGCCCGCCGCGCCTTTTTCGAGAGCGTTGCCGTCGAGGTGCTCAACCCCAAGACGGCGATTTTCTTCATGGCGTTCCTGCCGCAATTCATCGATGCCTCGGCAGCGTTTCCGGTCTGGCTGCAGTTCGTCGTGCTTGGAACGATCGTCAATTTGATGTTCTCGTCGGCCGATATTGTTTGCGTGGTGCTGGCCGGCGCGGTGATCGCCAGGCTGCGGCAGTCGAGCCGGGCGCAGCGCCTGATGCGGCGCGCTGGCGGTGCGGTGCTTGTCGGACTGGGCGTGCATGTCGCGTTGCAGAAAAGCTGACGCACTGTCTCGCCGCGGCGATCGGTCGAAGGCCCGCCGTTGCGTCGGCTGAAATTGCGGTATATCGGCATCGCCATGAACGGCCGGCCCTGCCAATCGAATTTCCCGTCACTGAAAATCGGCCCTCCCGCGCGTTGACATGATCAAGCTGCCCTCTCCCGAACCTCTTCACCGCGCCATCTCGCGTTTCGGCGGCGTCACCGTGCTGGTGGTCGGCGATTTCATCCTCGACCGTTTCGTCAACGGCGTGATCGAGCGCATTTCGCCGGAAGCGCCGATCCCCGTGCTGCACGGGCGCGGCGAAACGCTGGCGATGGGCGGCGCCGGCAATGTCGTCGCCAACATCGTTTCGCTCGGCGCTGCCGTGATACCGGTCTCGGTGATCGGCGCTGACGAGGCCGGCAAGAACCTCATGCGCATGCTCGGCGAATTTCGCGTCGACACCGGCGGGCTGGCGCAGGATGCCGATCGCATGACGTCGTCCAAGAGCCGCTTCAGCGCGCTCAACCAGCAGGTGCTGCGTTTCGACGAAGAGGAAATCAAGCCGCTGGGCGATGCCGAGCGCGCGACATTGGTCGGGCATTTTCGCGAAGCGCTGGCACGCGCCGACATCGTCATTCTGTCCGACTATGGCAAGGGCGTGCTGCTCGACGGCGTCGCCGGCGAGCTGATCTCGATCTGTCGGGAAGCGGGCAAGCCGGTGCTGGTCGACCCGAAGGGCCGCGACTATGCGCGTTATGCCGGCGCGACGGCAATCACGCCCAATCGCAAGGAACTCGGCGAGGCGGTCGGCCGCGCAGTGTTTGCCGACGACGAAATCGAGGCGGCGGCACGCCAGCTGATTTCGGCGCACGGTTTCGATTTCGTCGTCGCGACGCGCAGCGAAAAGGGCATGAGCGTCGTCGGTGCGGACAACGCCCGCCATATCGCCACGCAGGCGCGCGAAGTGTTCGACGTTTCGGGCGCCGGCGACACGGTAATCGCGACCTTCGCGCTGGCTCTTGCAGCAGGGGCTGATCGTGTCATGGCCGGATCGATCGCCAACGCCGCCGGCGGTGTTGTCGTCGGCAAGCGCGGCACGGCGCGGCTGACGATCGAGGAGCTCACCGGTGCGCTGTTTGCCTCGCATGGTCCGGTCGCCCACTTGGATGCGATCCTCGATGCCGCCGCCGCCGCGCGGCTGGTGGCGGGCTGGAAAGACGAGGGCTTGAGCGTCGGCTTCACCAATGGCTGTTTCGATATCCTGCATGCCGGCCATGTCAGCCTGTTGCATGCGGCGCGCAGCCAGTGCGACCGGCTGGTGCTCGGCCTCAACAGCGATGCCTCGGTGCGCCGGCTGAAAGGGCCGGGGCGCCCGGTCAACGACCAGCATGACCGGGCCTGCGTGCTGGCAGCACTTGCCTCGGTCGACGCCGTCGTCATCTTCGAAGAGGATACGCCGCTTTCGCTGATCGAAGCGCTGAGCCCCGACATACTGGTCAAGGGCGCCGACTATACGGTCGATCAGGTGGTTGGCGCCGACGTCGTGCAGAAGGCCGGCGGGCGTGTCGTACTGGTCGACCTCGTCGCCGGCAAGAGCACGACCGGCACCATCGGCAGATTGCGCGCCGGGAACTGAGGGTTACATGTCCGAACTGAACGATTACCTGGCCCGCTCGGCGGCCGCGATTTCGGCGATGGTCGAGCGCGACCTGACCAGCGGGATGGAGCGGGCGGTCAGCGCCGTCGTCGCCGCGCTTTCGCAGGGCAAGGCGCTGCTGATAGCCGGCAATGGCGGCTCGGCCAGCGACGCCATCCATATCGCCGGCGAGCTGGTCGGCCGCTTCCTCAGGGAGCGCAAGGCCTACAACGTCATCGCGCTGCCGGCCAACGCGGCGGTGCTGACCGCCTGGGGCAATGATTACGGCTTCGACACGGTGTTTGCGCGCCAGGTCGAGGCGCATGGTTCGGCGGGCGCCGTGCTGCTCGCCATCTCGACCAGCGGCAATTCGCCAAGCATCCTCGCCGCCGCCCAACAGGCGCGCATGATGGGCATGACGGTGGTCAGCCTGACCGGCGACACCGGCGGCAAGCTGAAGCCGCTCTCCGACATCCTGCTCAACGTACCCTCGACCTCGACGCCGATCATCCAGCAGGGGCATTTGTGCCTCTACCACCATTTGTGCGAAATGGTCGAAACGCGCCTCTGCGACGCAGGGTGATCCTCGAACTCTCAGGACTTGGGTTCCTCGCCCTCCGCGAAGCGGGGGAGAGGTGGCCGCGCAGCGGCCCGCGAGGGGGGGTGGTATAGCGCGGGTGCCACAACCACACTCCCGGGGGGCCCCCCCCCCCCCCCCCCGGGGGGCCGAGGGGGCCCCCACCCGGCCGGAGAGGGGGCTTCGTAGAGCGCGGTTCCCTCTCCGTCTCGGCTTCGCCGAGCCACCTCTCCCCACTTTCGTGGGGCGAGGAACCCAAGCTGGAATGAAGCCAATCTTCAACGCTGAAGGCAATTTTGTTCTTGCTTTGTGCCGGCAGCTATGCTACTAATTTAGGTATGGTGATGATTTCCACCGACGATCCCGCCCGCCGAGGCGGGTTTTTTGTTTCCGGGTTTTGTTTCGCAGCCGCTTTGCCTGCTCTCTTAAGCCGAAAACGCCACCAGCCCTTCGTCTTTGACCCGGCGGATGGTCAGCGCGGTTCGCACCGTATCGACATTGGGGGCCGAGGCCAGTTCCTCGATGACGAAGGTCTGGAAGGTGCCGAGATCGCTCGCCACGCAATGCAGCAGGAAATCGGACTCGCCCGACACCATCCAGGCGTCGCGCACGATCGGCCAGCCGCGGGTGCGCTCGGCGAAGGTCTTGAGTTCGGCGTCGGCCTGGTGATGCAGGCCGATCAGACAGAAGGCGACGACGTCGAGGCCGAGCGCCGGAGCGTTGAGCAAAGCGCGGTAGCCGCGAATGATGCCGGCCTCTTCCAGCCGCCTGACGCGGCGCAGGCACGGCGGCGCCGAAATGCCGACGCGGCTCGACAGTTCGACATTGGTCATGCGTCCGTCCTGCTGAAGCTCGCGCAGGATCTTCCAGTCGATGGCATCGAGATCGGCCTTGATCGGCATGGTGGCTTCCGTGGTGACGCGAAAGAATCTTTCGCGACTTTGTAATTAAACGACTTTGCTGTCTATTCCATCCGCTGGATCGAGGATTTTCGCATCATCTTGCTGCGGGTTGCTTGTCGCCGTTGCCGGCGCCGAAGCTTTCCGGGGACGAACGGCAACTTGCCTTGCTGGCGTCGCAGGCAACACTTACATTACGCGCAACAATCGACGAGAGTTCATGCCACAATCCATGGCTGCTCCCCGCAGAGGCTTTTCATGATCACCAAGCACGCGCCTGTTCTCATCATCGGCTCCGGCCCCGCCGGCTATACGGCGGCAATCTATGCCGCCCGCGCCATGCTCAAGCCGATGCTGGTCGCCGGCCTGCAGCAGGGCGGGCAACTGATGATCACCACCGACGTCGAAAACTATCCGGGCTTCGCCGAACCGATCCAGGGTCCATGGCTGATGAGCGAAATGCTCAGGCAGGCCGAGCATGTCGGCACCGATATCGTCAACGACATCATCACCGAAGTCGACCTCAACGTGCGGCCGTTCCGCGCCAAGGGCGATACCGGCACGATCTATACCGCCGACGCGCTGATCATCGCCACCGGAGCCCAGGCGAAATGGCTGGGCATCCCGAGCGAACACACCTTCATGGGTTTTGGCGTCTCGGCCTGCGCCACCTGCGACGGCTTCTTCTACCGCGGCAAGGACGTCGCGGTGATCGGCGGCGGCAATTCGGCGGTGGAGGAAGCGCTCTATCTCTCCAACCTGGCCAAGAGCGTCACCGTCATCCACAGGCGCAGCGATTTCCGCGCCGAGCGCATCCTGCGCGAGCGGCTGCTGCGGAAAGATAATGTCCGCGTCATCTGGGACACGGTGGTCGACGAGATCACCGGCAGGCCCGGCAAGGCGCCGCTGCCGCCGTCGGTCGAAGGGCTGAAGCTGCGCAACGTGGTGACCGGGCAGGAGATGCATCTGGTGGTCGACGGCGTGTTCGTGGCGATCGGCCACGCGCCGGCGGTCGAGCTGTTTGCCGGCAAGCTGAAGCAGAAGCCGAACGGCTATCTGTGGACGGCGCCGGATTCGACCCGCACCGACATGCCGGGCGTGTTCGCCGCCGGCGACGTAACCGACGACATCTACCGCCAGGCGGTGACGGCGGCCGGGCTCGGCTGCATGGCCGCGCTCGAGGCGGAAAAATATCTGGCGGGGATCGAGGTTCACCGCGAAGCGGCGGAGTGATTGTTCGATAAGCGGCTGAGAAAAGCCGCGCAAAAGCCTGATTTTTCATTCAGACGCCGAAAACAGGCGGACGCCAGAAAACAGGACGAGGGGAAATCATGGCGTTGGATTGGGACAAGCTACGCGTGTTTCACGCCGCGGCGGAAGCGGGGTCGTTCACCCATGCCGCGGAAACACTGCATTTGTCGCAATCGGCGATCTCGCGGCAGGTCAGCGCGCTCGAGCATGATGTCGGCGTGCCGCTGTTCAATCGCCACGCCCGCGGCCTGGTGCTGACCGAGCAGGGCGAGATGCTGTTCCGCACGGCGCACGACGTGCTGATGAAGCTCGAAACCATCAAGTCGCGACTGACCGAAACCAAGGACCGGCCCTCCGGCGTGCTCAGGGTGACGACCACGGTCGGCCTCGGCGCCGGCTGGCTGACCGAGCGCGTGCAGGAATTCATCGAGCTTTATCCCGAGGTCAGCCTGCAGCTCATCCTGGCCAATGAGGAGCTCGATCTCACGATGCGCCAGGCCGACTGCGCCATCCGGCTGCGCCAGCCGCAGCAGCCCGACCTCATCCAGCGCCGCCTGTTCACCGTGCATTTTCATCTCTACGCGGCGCCATCCTATGTAAACAAATACGGCAAGCCGAATTCGATCGCCGAGCTGAAAACCCATCGCATCGTCACCTTCGGCGTGCCGGTGCCGGCGCATCTGTCGGAACTGAACTGGCTGGAAACGGTCGGCGATTTCGAAGGCGGGCAAAGGGTACCGACGCTGCAGATCAACGACATCCTGTCGATCAAGCGGGCGGTGCAGGGCGGCGCCGGCATCGCCATGCTGCCCGATTACGTGGTCAGCAAGGATTCCGGGCTGGTGCAATTGCTGCCCGAGACCGAAGTGCCGTCCTTCGATACCTATTTCGCCTATCCCGACGCGATGAAGAACCAGGCGAAGCTGCATGTCTTCCGCGATTTCATCATCGCCAAGGCGCGCAGCTGGTCGTTCTGATTTAATGCATGTCGCGCAAAAGTGTGCAGCGGTTTTGCGATAACGACATGCATCAAACAAGAACCTAAAGCGCGTCGCATCAGGTCGGTCGAACGCAACGCGCTTTAGGAACGCGTATCCGCCAGCGTGCTGGCGCCGTAGCGCAAACCGTCGACCAGCAAGGCAACCATGCGCCGCGCCTGGGCAGGGCCGCCGCCATGTGCCGGCATGGCAAGGCTGGCGGCCGCCCCCAACAGGTCGCCCGGCTCGATATCGGCGCGCACCTCGCCGGCCGCGGCCGCCGCCTCCAGCAATGTTTGGAGCGCGGGCCGGAGCCGTTGGTTGAAATAGACAGGCAAAGTGTCGAATGCCGGATTGCCTGAGTACAAGGCTGCCGCGAGGCCGCGTTTTGCCGTGATGAAATCCACATAGCGCTGCATCCACAGGGCCAGCGCTTCACCGGGCTCATGCTTTCCGGCCAAGATCGGCGCGGCGTCCGCACAGGCGTCGACCTCGTTGCGGAAGACGGCCACGATCAGGTCCGAGCGCTGTGGAAAATGGCGGTAGACGGTGCCGACGCCGACGCCAGCCTTTTCCGCGATCTCTCGCACCGGAGCCTCCACGCCGGAGGTCGCGAACACCGCCATGGCCGCCCGGAGCAACGCGTCGATGTTGCGCCGTGCGTCGGCGCGCACGTGCCGATCCGCGCGGTCGCGGGGTTCCAGACCATCGCCTTGATCCGTTTTGCCGTTCGGCGTTTTTTCGCCCATCAAATTACCTCTTGCAAACGGAACCTTGTTCCGGATATATGTGGAACGTGGTTCCGCTTGACTTGTATCTAGCACGGCAAGGCGGTGTTGGCCACACATCGGTGCACAAAAGGAGATTACCATGCAGGACAAACCCGTCGCCCTGGTCACCGGGGCCAACAAGGGCATCGGTCTTCAGATCGCCAAGGACCTCGCGGCGAACGGCCTTACCGTGCTCGTAGGATCGCGCAGGCTCGAGCATGCGGAGGCAGCCGCAAAGAGCATTGGAGGGGATGCCCACGCCCTGCAGCTCGACGTCACCGACCAGGCCTCGATCGCCGCCGCGGCAGAGCGCATCCGCATCGAAATCGGCCGCCTCGATGTGCTGGTGAACAATGCGGGCATCTCCCACGCGGGAAAGCCCGGCACGTCGTTCGAGGAGATCATCAACTCGGGCCGCCCGAGCGTTGCCTCCCTCGACGACGTACGCGCGGTGTTCGAGACGAACGTGTTTGGCATCGTCGCCGTCACGCAAGCGATGCTGCGGCTCCTTCGTGAGGCGCCGGCGGCGCGTATCGTCAACGTATCGAGCGGCGCCGGCTCGCTGACATTGAACGCGGATCCGGCCTTTCCGTACCGCACTTCGTTTGGCGCCGTTTACAACCCGTCGAAGACGGCCGTCAACGCGATGACGCTCGCCTTCGCCATCGAGCTCGAGGAGACCGGCATCAAGGTCAACGCTGCGTGCCCGGGCTACACCGCGACGGAGCTCAACAACTTCGAAGGTCCGCGCACCGTCGAACAGGCCGCGCGGGAGCCCGTGCGCCTCGCGCTTCTCGACGCTAGCGGTCCGACGGGCACGTTCTCGAACGAGGACGGCCCGCTGCCGTGGTGACGTAGCGTTGGAGCCTGCTTCAGCCGCGCCAAGGTGTCAGGCGGGGCAGCCAGCCTGGTACGGCACGGCGGTAGGCCTCGTATTCGTCACCGTAGCGGCGGGCAAGCGTCGGTTCCTCATATAGTCTCACGAAGGAGATCATGGCGGCCGCGGCGATGACTAGATAGGCGGCGACCGTCCAGCTCGAAAACAGCAGTGCCTGGCCGAGGACGATCGACAGCACGGCGACGTACATCGGATTGCGGACATGGCGGTAGATGCCGCCGACGACCAGCCTTTCGGTCGGCGCGACCGGGGCGGGGGTACCCAGGCCCTCCAGGGCAAACCGGGCAAAGGCATGCAGCAGTATGGCTGTGCCGGCGACAACCAGCAGCCAGCCCACAGGAACGAAACCGGGCAGTCTCGACCAGGGCAGGCGATAGCGATCGGTCAGCAGCCAAGGCAACAGTCCGGCGACCACGCCGGGCGCTACAGCAAGGAAGATGATGCTGCCGGCGATCGCCGAAGTGGCTCGCATATAGCTCTCCTTACGGGCGCGGCCTTGAACGGTCTCCTGCAACGCGCTTCAGGTCTTGTCCGGCATGTAACCCAAACCGCTGCACCTCAGGTCAAGCTCGATGGCGGGCTTTTGGGCGGCATGCACCAGCAAGGTCTGGCTGCCGAAAAAACAAACGCGTGCTGCACGATTCCACGTCATCCTGCGTTTTTCGACTTTCCGAGCAGGAATCGCTGCTGATTCGCGGCTGCGGATCGATTTTTGCCTTGCCGCACGCCGTATTTCAGCGATTCAACTGGTCCTATTGCGCTTCGGGACGGATTAGACCACAGCCGGCGCCTTTTTGCATGTGAGTGTTGCAAAATAGATGCTTGTTTCTTGGGCATGAAGAGCACATATATACATCATCTCCTGAGCGCGTTCTCCTCCCATTAGCGCTCTCGAGTGTTCCCCTCTGGAGGTTAGCCTTAACAGGCACTTCCAATCAAACTCAGCCGGGTCTTCATTGATCCGGCTTTTTTGTTGCCCGAAACCAACACATCGCCAGAAAATCGGCCGGAACTGGCGCGTAACAGTGACATGTAACCTCGGGTAACATGCGTGGGCGCGCCAAATCGAGTAAGCAGAGCACAGGACGCGGTGTGGCTCGTCCGGGGGATGGGGGCATCACTCGGACGACTCGGGCTCAGGCAGCTACCGCGTCCGAACCTTCCTCCGCCAAAACACCGGCGGCAAGCATGCGGCGGACCTGCCGTTTCGCCTCCCACGAAGACGGTCCGCAAGAAACGGCGCCCGGATCATCCGGGCGCCGTTTCCTGTTGGGCCGCAAAGGCAGCTCAGGCGGCCTTGCCATTGGCGTTCAGCGCTTCGTCGGCCAACCGGCCGGTGAGTTCGGCCATGTGGTCGAAGACGGCCCGGTAGCTGGCGACACCCGCCGTGGCCGAGCGCAGCTCGATGATGAGGTCGCCGATCTCGGCTTGCGGCATGGTCGCCTCGACGACGTCCCATCCGGGCCAGTCGGGCCGCGCGTCGTAGCCGAGGATCTGGCCGCGCCGCTGCGGGATCAGCGCAATGATCTTCGACGTCGCGTCGGACGGCGTGACGATCTCGACCTTCATCACCGGCTCGAGCAGCACCGGCGAGCACGCGGCCATGCCTTCCTTCATCGCCAGCTTCGCCGCCATCTGGAAGGCCATGTCGGAGGAATCGACCGCATGGTAGGAGCCGTCGGAAAGGTTGACGGCAACATCGACGACCGGGAAGCCGAGCGGCCCGGACTTCAGGTAGTCACGCACGCCGGTCTCGACCGACTGGATGTAGGTCTTCGGCACGACGCCGCCGGTGATCGTATCGGTGAACTGGAAGCCTGACCCGCGCGGCAGCGGTTTGATCTCAATCACGACGTCGCCGAACTGGCCGTGGCCGCCTGATTGTTTCTTGTGGCGGCCGCGCTGCTGCGTCGCTTTGCGGATCGTCTCGCGGTAGGGCACGGCCGGCACATGGCCTTCGACCGGGATCTGGTTCTTGCCTTCCAGCCGCTCGCGCACGACGCGCAGATGCATCTCGCCATGGCCGGACAGCACGGTTTCGGCCGAATCCTGGTTGTGATGCAGGTTGAGTGAGGGATCTTCCTCGGCCAGGCGCTGGATGGCCGCCGACATCTTGACCTCGTCCTTGCGCTCTTTCGGCCGCAGCGCGAAGGCGAAGACCGGTTGCGGCGGCGCCAGCGTGACCAGCGGCTGGATGCCGCCCTTGGTCGAGCTCAGCGTCTGGCCGGTCCTGACGGCGTCCAGCTTGCCGAGCGCGACCGTGTCGCCGGCCTTGGCCGAAGTCAGCTTGACCTGGTCCTTGCCGAGCATCTTGTAGATGCCGGAGACCTTTGCCGTTTCGCCATTGGAAAGGAACAGCTCGGCGGCGTCGGCGACCTGGCCGGACAGGATGCGCGACACAGACAGCTTGCCGCCATGCGCGGTGTGGATGGTCTTCATCACCTGGACCACGGTGGCACTGCCGTCGGGGGCGCCGAGACGCTGGCGCGTCGCCGCGATGTCGGGTGCGTCGTGACGGATCGCCTTCAACAGGCGCAGCACGCCGTTGCCCTTCTCGGCGGTGCCGATCAGCACCGGCGTCACCGTGCCGTCGCGCAGATCTGCGGCGAGGTCGTCGAAGATCGCGTCCTTCGGCGGTTCGATCTCGTCAAGCAATTGCTCCATCAGCCGGTCGTCATGGTCGGCGAGCGTCTCCAGCATGGAAAAGCGCGCCTCGAGCTCGCGCGCCTTGTCGTCGCTCGGGATCTGGGCGACCTCGCTCTCGGCATATTCGCGGTAGATGTAGGCACGCTCCAGAGCGAGGTCGATCGAGCCGATGACGACGCCGTCCTTGCGCAGCGGGATCTGGCGCAGCAGCAATGGCACCGAGCTTGCGGGCTGCAGCATCTTCAGCGTGTCGCGCACACCTGCTATCGCCTTGTCGACCTTGTTCAGGAACAGCATGCGCGGCACGCCGAGCTCGTCGAGCTTGCGCATGATCAGCTGCAGGGCAGGGATCTTCTTCTCGTCGGCCTCGGCAACGACCACGGCGACGTCGCAGGCGGCCAGCACCGGCTCGGCTTCGAAGGAGAATTCGATGGAGCCGGGACAATCGACGAAGGTGAACGGCTCGCCCATGAAATCGGTGGTGGCGAAGGTCGCCTCGACGCTCATGCCGTGAGCGCGCGCCTCGGGCGAATGATCGGAAACGGTATTTCCGGACGAAACGGGATTCTGGCGGGGAATGGCGCCTGTACGGGCGAGTATGGCTTCGAGAAGTGTCGTCTTACCGCTTGCGAAGGGACCGACTATGGCAATGCATTTCGGTCCCGTGCGTCGTCCTCCGGCGCGAGTACCCATGGCTGACCTCCACTCAGGCGTTTCCCTGTGAGCGGCGGCCGGCCTGTCGGCCGTCGCGGGCGAGGCTTTTTTCAATTTGCCACCTACCCAAAGGGCATCGTCCCACGGGCAGGCCGGGAGGGCAAGGGATTTGAAGTTGAAGGGATTTGAAGTTGGGGCCGGTTCAGCCGGTGCCGGTCAGGCGCGACGCCAGCGGGGGTGCGTCCACGCGCTGCACCGCCACCGTCTCGGCAAAGCGCGCGAGCAACGGATTGAACAGGTCCGCACGCTCCCAGAAAGGCGCATGCCCGGCGCCGGAGACGATGTGGCAATGCTCCCACAGCGAGCCGTAGGCGAGCGTCTCAAAATAGCCGAGCCGGACGAACGGATCGTTCTCGCCATTGACGATAGCGACCGGAAACGCGGCTTGCTCGACCACCTGTCTCTGGTCGGCACCCTTGCCGGTGAGCATGCCGCGCGTCACCGCGGCGCGCAGCCGGCCGTCGGTGCGCAGGATGGCTTGGCGAAAGGACGGATCGGCGGTGTCGCCGAAACACAGCGTCTCGAAGCGCTCGGCATCGCGTTCGGAATACGTCTTTTTGGACGCCAGCAGCATGTCCCAATGCGCGTGGAAGCCGCGCAGCATGCCGAAAGGACCCTTCGATACCGGCGGCGCGCCGGTCAGCATCAGCCCGCCGACGGCGCGGTGAAAACTCGCGAGTTCGATTGCCACGTGCCCGCCAAGCGACCAGCCGAAGACGACGGCGCGGCCGATGCCCAAGGCATCGAGGAGCTGGGCCGCCGATTGGGCAAGGCCGGCGATTGTGTAGTCCGTCGCCGGATCGCGGGCGTCCGACGATTCGCCATGGCCGGGCAGGTCGAAAGCAATCAACCGATGGGCAGCGGCCAACGGGCTGTCGAACTGGCGGGCGAATACGGCGCGCGAACTGCCTGAGCCGTGGATCAGGACAAGCGGGATGCCGGGTCCCGACGACTGGCTGAGGCGCAAATCCGCTTGCGGCGTGCGGATCGTGCGGTGGGAAACGGCCATATCTGGTTTGGACCTTGGGATTGTCTCCAGGTCAACATCGCATGCCGAGGTCACCATGTTGTTTAGAACGGTGGTTAAGAAATGATTTCTCGGCTTGCGCCGGGTATGATGAACGAATCCACCACAGCTAACCCCCGGAGCCTGATGATGGAATCCACACTCGACCTTCTCGTCTCGATCAGCAGCATCGCGACGCTCGGCCAATATGCCTGGTCGATGCGCGCGCATTTCCAGTCGCCGACCATGTCTCCAGGCGCGATGATCATTTCGGCCGTCGTGGTCGGCACGGCGCTGTTCTTTCTTGCGCTGCTGTGGATCGAGCGGCAGCCATTGGCGGCGAAGATCGGCGGGCTCGCCATCGAACTGGCAAGCTCGGCGCTGTTCTGGTGGGCGATCTCGGTCTCCCGCAAGGCGGGGCTGCGGTTCGCATTCGATCCTGACAATCCCGACAGCCTGGTGACCGAAGGCCCTTATCTCCATGTCCGGCATCCGTTCTACACGTCCTACATCATCTTCTGGGTCGGATGGGGTATCGCGACCTGGTCGGTCTGGGCGGTGGTGCCGGTCGCCGGCATCGTTACAATCTACGTGATCGCGGCCTTGGACGAAGAGCGAAAATTTTCGCGGACAAGGTTGGCCGATGCCTACGACGCTTACCGCACGCGGACCGGTCTGTTCTGGCCGCGTTTTGCCCGCAGCCGGCAGGAGATGCAGCCGGCATCGGACGAAAGTGGTAGGGTCTAAGACACTGGATTGAATCGAGGATTTGCGACGATGAAGATCATTGCCTGCGGCAGCGTGCCGACGATTGTTGCGCCGGAAAAATACTTCACTGGCCGGGTTTTGCAGACGCCGATCATCGAGAAAGAGGCGCCGGCGCGGCTACGCGCCACGCTGGTCAGCTTCGAGCCCGGCGCCCGCACCCACTGGCACACGCATCCGCTCGGCCAGACGCTCTATGTCACATCCGGTGCCGGTCTCGTGCAAAGCTGGGGCGGGCCGCTGCAGGATATCAGGGCCGGCGACGTCATCTCCTTTGCGGCCGGTGAAAAGCACTGGCACGGCGCCGCGCCCAAATCGGCGATGACCCACATCGCCATGCAGGAGGCGCTCGAGGATGCGCATGTCGATTGGCTGGAGAAGGTGAACGACGAGCAGTATGGCGGCTGAAACGTCTCAGACCAGCGCGGCGGTAAAGCGCTGGATGCGCGTGCAGGCCTCTTCGAGCAGAGCCTCCGACGTGGCGTAGGAGATGCGGAAGTTCGGGCCGAGGCCAAAGGCCGAGCCGAAAACAACCGCCACGCCCTCGGCCTCGAGCAGTTCGGAGCAGAAGGTTTCGTCGCTGTCGATCACCTTGCCGCTCTTGGTCTTCCTGCCGATCAGCTGGGCACAGGAGGGATAGACGTAGAACGCACCCTCCGGCGACGGACAGGTGATGCCGCGCGCCTGGTTGAGCATCGAGACGACGAGATCGCGCCGGCCCTGGAAGATCGCCTTGTTCTTCGGGATGAAATCCTGCGGGCCGTTCAGCGCTTCGACCGCCGCCCATTGCGCAATGGTGCAGGCGCCGGAGGTCTGCTGGCCCTGGATCATGTCCATCGCCTTGATCAGCGGCACCGGGCCTGCCGCGTAGCCGATGCGCCAGCCGGTCATGGCATAGGCCTTCGACACGCCGTTCATCGTCAGCGTGCGCTCATAGAGCTTAGGCTCGACCTCGGCGATGGTCTTGAAGACGAAGTCGCCATAAGTCAGGTGCTCGTACATGTCGTCGGTCAGCACCCAGACATGCGGGTGCTTCAACAGCACGTCGGCCAGGCTCTTGAGTTCCGCTTCGGTATAGGCGGCGCCCGAGGGGTTCGACGGCGAGTTCATCAACAGCCATTTGGTGCGCGGCGTGATCGCCTTTTCCAGCACGGCCGCCGTCAGCTTGAAGCCGTTGTCGATCGAGGTGTCGGCAAAGGCCGAGGTGCCGCCGCAGATCGCCACCATTTCGGGATAGCTCACCCAGTAGGGCCGCGGGATGATCACCTCGTCGCCGGGGTTCAGCGTCGCCATGAAGGCGTTGAACAGGATCTGCTTGCCGCCGGTGCCGACGATGGTCTGCTCCGGCCGGTAGTCGAGATTGTTCTCGCGCTTGAATTTTTTTGCGATCGCATCGCGCAGCGGCACGATGCCGGATACCGGCGGATACTTCGTCTCGCCGCGGCGGATGGCCTCGATCGCGGCGTTCTTGATGTTGTCGGGGGTGTCGAAGTCCGGCTCGCCGGCGCCCAGCCCGATCACGTCGCGGCCGGCGTTTTTCAGCTCGCGCGCCTTCTGCGTCACCGCGATGGTCGCGGAAGGCTTTACGCGGGAAAGGACGTCGGCAAGAAAGGCCATGACAGATATCTCCAGAAAGGACCGGCGGGCGAAGGCGCCGCGGCGCCTCTCATGTCGCATCATCTGGTCAAGCGCAAGCCCAGCGCAGGCATTGTCGAATGAGCCAGCGCGCAATGCTGGCAACAATAAATTCATCAACGATCGGTAAAAGCTTGAACGGCAGGACCGTAGCCGGTCCGCCAGTCTCGCATAGCGAGGAACCGTGACACGCAGCATCGGGCTTGCCCATATCATCCGCCATGATGACGGCACCGCCAGCGGTGTCTGGGGGGTCTATACGCTGCAAAGCGCGTTCCAGCCGATCTTCGCCTTCAACAAGGGCAAGCTTTCCGTCGTCGCGTTCGAGGGGCTGATCCGGCCGTTCCGCGAAGGCGAGCCGCAGCCGCCAATGAGTTTCTTCAACAGCTGTCCGGCGGTCGACCGCCTGCATATCGAGGCGCTGACACGGACGCTGCACCTTCTGAACGCCGGCGCCTGCCTGCCGCGAGACGCCTCCATCTTCATCAATTTCGATCCATCGGTGTTCACCGACCGCAGCATCGCCGACAAGGCGCTGCGCGAAATGCGGCTGGTGCTGCACGAGGCCGACATCGATCCGCGCCGCGTCGTCTGCGAGGTCACCGAACAGAAATCTGCGTCGCAGGAAACGCTCTACAATTTCGTCGAGGCGCTCAGGGGCAATGGTTTGCGCATTGCCGTCGACGATTACGGCGCCGACGAATCCGACATCAATCGCATCAAGGAACTCAGGCCAGACATCGTCAAGTTCGACGCCGACTGGATCATGACGCTGATGGAATCCGGTGCCGGCTTCGCCTTGCTGACCGCCATGGTGACCAGCTTCGAAGAGCAAGGCATCCGTACGGTATTCGAGGGCATCGAGACGGGCTGGCAGCTCGAGCTCGCCGAAAAGTCGGGCGCCTCGATGGTGCAAGGCTTCGTGCTGGCACGCCCGGAGCTTGCACCGACCAGCTTTCACGTCTTCGACAAGGCCGGGCAGGCATCAGCGGTGTCGCCCGATAAGGACAAAGTGCCCACGGCCGTTTCGACCTCGCGGCGACCGATGCGGGCTTTCGGGCGCAGGGTGGCACCGTGACCGGGCGGGCCGACATGCGGCGCAAGGTCGGCGAAGCGATCTTTGCCGACGAGGTCGGCATCGAATATGGCGTCTACGGCGCATTCCGGCTGAGGAGCGCCTACCAGCCGGTCTTCGCGCCGCGCGGCAGGTTTCTCGCCGCCGTCGCGGTCGAGGGACTGATCGAGCCGCATCGCGCAGGCAGGCCGGTGGCGCCGCAAATCTTCTTCGAAGGTGTGCCGGCAGCGGATCGGCTGTTTGTCGAAACCATGTGCCGGGTGCTGCATTTGCGCAACTTCCGCAACATCGGCGTCGACGGGCTCGACCTGTTCTTCAATTACAATCCGCTGATCAACGATGACCCCGCACGGGCGCTGGCCGAAATCAGGCTGATGACCAGGCATCTGGCGGATTTCGGCCTGCATCCCGGCATGCTGGTCTGCGAGATTACCGAGCAGGCGGCCGGCGACAAGGTGCTTGTCAGCCTGGCGCGCGAGATGCGGCGCGACGGCGTCCGCATCGCCATCGACGATTTCGGCACCGGGCATTCGACCGAAGAAAGGGTAGCGCTGGTGCAGCCCGACATCGTCAAGATCGACGGCACCTGGTTCGCAGAATTCTGCCGCCATGCCGCCGCCGAGCGGTTTTTCCGGCCGCTGGTTTCGACGCTGCACGACCGTGGCGCCAAGGTGCTGGTCGAAGGCGTCGAGAACGCCACGCATCTGCGCGTCGCGCTGGATGGCGGCGTCGACCTGCTGCAGGGCTTTTACCTTGCCCGGCCGGCGCTGGCCGGTACGCTGTTCGACGAGGAGCCGCTGTCGATCGACAGGCTGCTTGGCAGGGATAACAACGTCATCCCCTTGTTCGGATGAATGCATCAGCGGCGCTGATGCTTACGCCAAAACAAATCACTGGATGAAGCCGCCGCTGCCGCGATAGAGGCTGGATCAAGCCCTGAGACGGGTGGTTGCGAGCAAGGGGGAGCACCGATGATACTCTATGGAATGATCGACAGCGGCAATTGCTACAAGCCGCGCCTGTTGATGGCCAAGCTCGGCATCGCTTTCACCAATGTCGAGGTCAGCTCGCACACCGGCGACACGCGCAAGCCCGACTATGTCGCGAAAAACCCGAACGCCATGGTGCCGCTGCTCGAACTCGACGACGGCCGGCGGCTGGCGGAATCCAATGCCATCCTGCTCTATCTCGCCGAAGGCACGCGGTTTCTGCCGGCGGACAGATACGAACGCGCGCTGGCCTATCAGTGGCTGTTCTTCGAGCAATACAGCCACGAGCCTTATATCGCCGTGCGCAGGGCGCTGCTGACCTTCCCCGAAAGAGCCAAGGACGCAACGCCCGAGCGGCTGGCGCTGACGCTGGAGCGCGGCAACAAGGCGCTTGGCGTCATGGACAAGCACCTGGCCGGGAGCACGTTCTTTGCCGGCAATGCGCTCAGCGTCGCCGACATCGCGCTCTATGCCTATACGCACACGGCCGAGACGGGCGGGTTTCAGCTCGACGCCTATCCGGCGGTGGCCGCCTGGCTGAAAAGGGTCGAGGCCGACCCGGGGCATGTGCCGCTGGAGTGGCTGCCTTAGTCACGCTTCTCGGCGCTTCGCGGCTCGCTCCGGAGGTCGGGCTTGCGGCCCTCGGCCGATGACGTGAATGGTCGCGCGGCTATTTCAGCAGGCGATCATATTCGGAATGGGTGCCTATCCAGAACCAGACCACGTCATCGTGGTCGCGAACAGCCACGGCGCGGTAGTTGATATCAACCCGCGCCGACCAGTAGCGCCCGACCTGTTTGAAATGCAACGACGGGTGGAACGGGTCAGAATTCAGTTTGGCGAAACGTCTGTTCGCCTTTGCTCTGATTAACGAGGGCAGTTTTGCGTAGGCCTCCCAAAACGAGGGAGTAGCAAAATGATTCACAGAGGCCGGGTCCGGCCGGCGCGATGATCAGCCAAGGCCTGCTCGGCAAGCTTGTCCAGCCTGCCGCCCTTGGCGTCGGCTTCGATCTGCCGGTCCCACATGTCGGCCTGCAGCGCCTCGAACCATGCGGCAAACGCTCTCAGCTCTTCGGGGCTTAGTTCGGCAACGGATTTCTCAATCTGTTCAAGCTTGCTCATGAATTAATAGTACCACATTGGGCCAAAAACACCACAAAGTGGGACTATAGGCCCAAGGCAGCGGTTCACTGGAATCCAGACAGCAAAAAGGCGGGACAAAATCCCGCCTTCCCATGCTTGGTAGCCTGATCGGGAGCGCTTTGGCCGGGCCGGCAGCAATCTGCTGCTTCGGCTTGTCGGGGTCTTTCGCTCCGGCGCGCTTCTCGCGCGACCGCCAGTACATCCGTGACTTGCCGCGCGCCCCGGGCTAGCGCCCGGCGCGCGCCATTCGCAAAATCAGGCTGCCTTGCTCAGAGATCCAGCGGACGACTTGCCAGTGCGGCGGTCCTGCTCGATCTCGAAGTTGATCTTCTGGCCTTCGACCAAGGTCGACAGTCCAGCACGCTCGACTGCGGAGATGTGAACGAAAACGTCCGCGCCGCCGCTGTCAGGCTGAATGAAGCCGAAACCCTTGGTGGAATTAAACCACTTGACCGTACCTGTTGCCATTTCGATAGTCCTTTACGTTTGCTTTAGTTTGACTGGGCCGAAACCCAGCCGGTTTGTATCGAGATTTTGGAGATAGAACGTCAGCAAACGCGAATATCGCGAGGCCCGGATCGATCGGCCGAAATATCAATGGACCGCATATAATATGCCTTCGCGCAAAAAACAAGACGGGGCGGAAAATGGCGCGGCGGCAACGCTGCCCAACGGCCGCCCCAATCGCGTGAGAGCGTCGTCGCTGCGCGCCTGACGCGGGAGGATCGCGACAGCTTCGGGCACGGGTTTTGGGGAGAGGGACATGAAAATCGTTCTGCTTGCCGCTTGCCTGACGCTGGTGGCCGCCGAGGCGCAGGCGGTCTCGCGCTACGACCCGACCCGCATGAGCTGCGGCAAGGTGCAGGCGACGATCGCGCGCGAGGGCGCGGTCATCCTGCGCTACAGATCGGCGCGCGTGCCGGGGCTGGCGCTCTATGACCGCTACGTGCGCAGCCAGCAATTCTGCGACATCGGCGAGGTCAGGGCGCGGGCCTCCGTGCCGAGTGCCGATACGAATTCGTGCACCGTCTATAAATGCAAGCGGGTGGAATTCGATCGGCGCTTCCGCCGGCGGCTGCTTCCGGATTAGGCTGGTCGAGATGGGTGCGCCGGGGTACCGGCATCACCTGAATATCAGCACACCTAAAACCCGAACGACACCTGCGCCGGCGGCGGCGGGCCGACGCGCACGCCTTCCATGGCCAGCATCTTTTCCTTGGTGGCCGAGCCGCCGGGCGCGGAAAATCCGCCGATCTTGCCGCCGGCGGCAAGGATGCGATGGCAAGGGATGACCAGCGGCACCGGGTTGGCGCCGAGTGCGGCACCGGTTTCGCGCGCCAGCCCGGCATGGCCGGCGCGTTTGGCCAGTTCGCCATAGGTGGTGGTTTCGCCGAAGGCGAGTTTTCGCGCCGCGTCATAGATCGCCAGGCGGCAACCCCAGGCGCGCCGACCGGCTCTACCAGAGCGGCTATTATTACGACGCCAAGCGCAAGGGGATGCTGGGCGAAACCGGCCTCGGCAGCGATAGCCTGCGCCGCCGCATGCAGCCCGATGCCTGAGCCGCGCCCGCCGGCGCCAAACGACATCCGCCTGCGCAAGATCTTCGACGACACGCTTCTGGCGCCGCGCTGGCCCGAAGGTTTTTTCATGCGCGGCTTCGAAGCCGCCGATGCACTCGCTTTGCATTCGCTGTTGACCGCGGTGTTCGACGACGGCGCCGACGGGCCGTTCGACGAATGGTGGCCGCGCATTTCGGCCGACGCGGAATTCGACCCAGCTTTGTGTTTCCTGGTCATCGACGGCAAGGGCCGGCTGGCGGGCGCGGCGCTCTGCTGGACGCGGGCTTTCGTCAAGGATCTTGCCGTCCACCCGGAGGCGCGCGGCAAGGGCATCGCCGAGGCGCTGATGCGGCACGCGTTTGCGGTGTTTCGCGCGCGGGGCGCCGAGCATGTCGATCTCAAGACCAACACGGTCGAGAACGCCGCCGCCGTCCGGCTCTATCAGCGGCTGGGGATGGTCGAGGTGGATTGGGCGGGGTGAGCATAAGTTCCCTTCAGCGAAGGCTGGCCGCCAATTGGCGAGGTCGGCGCCGCCCCTCATCCGGCTGCCGCCACCTTCTCCCCGTATAGGACGGGGAGGAGGGGCTGGCCGCAACGCTGGCACGCCCTTCTGCCACGCCGGAGATTGGCGAAACCATCGGCGAAGGTACCTTTCTCCCCGTCACTATACGGGGAGAAATGCCCGGCAGGGCAATGAGGGGCAGCGCACACCTTATGTGATTTGACGCTGCGGCGCGCTGACCTACCCTCTAGTGCCGGAACCGGGGAGACGAGCGATGCAGTCACCTTTCAACCGGAGCGTCACGCTCGCAGCGGCGGTGATCCTGGCCGCCGCCACCGCAGCCTATGCCCATCACGGCTGGTCGTGGACGCAGGACGGGTTTTTCGAACTCCGGGGCAAGATAACGGCCATCTATATCGGCAACCCGCACGCCACGCTGGACGTCGATGCGGAGGGAGAAGCCTGGCGGGTGGAGATGGCGACGCCGTCGCGCACGATCGCCGCCGGCTTCACCGAGGAGGTCGCCAAGATCGGCGACGAGGTGACTGCGATCGGCAACCGCTCGCGCGACGAGAGCGAAAAACGCATGAAGGCGGTCCGCGTCATTGTCGGCGGCAAGACCTATGATGTCTATCCCGACCGCGTGCCGCCGGCCTGAATGGACGGGTTTTTCGCCGGCATCGAGCAACTCGCCTTGGTGCGGTGGCTGAAGGCCTCCTTCGTCGCCTACCCAATCGTCAATGCGCTCCACATCATGTCGATCGGCGCGCTGCTGACCAGCGTCTGGCTCATGGACCTCAGGATCCTCGGCGCCTTCCGCTCGCTGCCGCAGGCACCGTTCGTGGCGCTGCTGCGCCGTACAGCATTTGCCGCGTTCGCCGGTGCGCTGGTCACGGGCTCGCTGCTGTTTTCAGTCAGGGCGAGCGAATATGCGGCGATGCCGATTTTTCTCGCCAAGATGACCCTGATCCTTCTCGCCGGCGCCAACTTTCTCATCTTCATACGCCGTGCAAAGGGCGGTGATGAGCCGGCCGGTGGGGTCGTCACCGTCCTGGCGGTGCTTTCGCTGGTGTTGTGGACGTCCGTGCTGTTTGCGGGGCGGTTTATTGGGTTTCTGAACTGAGGCGAGCGTTGGGGTGTGGGCAGGGCTTAAAGCGGGCCAAGGGCCCTGCCCGCCATAGGCCTTAATCCTATGCAACCCGATGGGGTTCAATTTCAAATGACGCTTTGTTCACTCGCCGAGTAAAACACCGAAAAACGCCTGGTTTCGTTTCTTTGCGTTTTCGATCAGCGTTTCATACCCGATCGCCTGTATAAATATCTCTTCGTGATCCCTAAATCGAAAAAATATCTTCGGACTCCAATCATTCTTGAAATCGTGCTTCCGAAGGACACTAACCATACTTGGTGTATGATCAGCGATTATGAAGGCAAACCGACGGATGACACCGGTAAAAGTAATATGACTTCCGTCTGTTTTGCTTATACCGCCTCTATCTGTTGCCTGCTCAAGAGTATTTATTACTTGAAGGACCGGGTCAAGTTTTTCGTGTCCGAACCTATGGTCATCGCGACTCGGCTTCTTAAATTCAATGATATTGATCGTTGTGCCATCATTGTCGCCGAGGATCATGCTATCCTCGAAGAAAATCAAATCGGCGACTTTATCCCCTGGTTTCCTGCGTCCGCCGTGTAGCGTCCGATCGCTGGACACATAAGGCAAAAATGCGAGCGCATCATCTATGAGCCACAGATTGTGTGAAAAGTACTCCGTATTCACACTGTCGGAAAATCTTCTAAAAACAAGCTCGTGGATGACGTCTTCTGGCTCTCTCTTTCCATCTGATTTAAATTTTCGGGCGACTTCCAAGAGCTCGATGATATTCTTTCTATGGATTACGTATTCTGCCAGAGCTTCTTTTTTTGCAGCATCAATTTTTCCAACTATCTCGGAGAGCTTTTCGCCGTAATTCTCGGGATCGCCCGCAGCAAGAGAGATCGCTTTCGATAAATCTCCCGAGGCTCGGAAACGCTCGATGGCCAAGTCGGAGACAAATTCTTCTGCTGACCAGTTATTCGGTTTCGCCGCAACATATTCAGTCACTGTTCTGCCGCGCAAGCCTAAGCGAAGGATTGGGTTCTCACGGAGGGCATCTCCAAGGTTGCTGGATTGCTCATCTTTAATCTTCTCGATCTGGGAGACTTCGGCTCTCTCAATTACCTCGCTTATCGCTGAAACGATATTTTCAACCGATTTCGGTGGAAGATTTATACCTGTTCTCGCGTCGTTGAGCCTCGTCTCGAAAGCAGGCCCTCTGACTACCGCGATTACTATGTATTTTTCGCCCTTTTCATCAATGAAGAATGGTTGGCCGAGTTTATTGGTTAGATCGCGAGGTGCTCCGACGATCCGATCTGCAGCGGAGAGCAGAAGGCAGTGGCTAGTGAACGTTCTGGTTTTGGGGATGCGAGTTACGGAATATTCCAGTTTTTCATTTTTCCCGTCGATCTCGCATTCAATCTCTCCGGAGTCGGATTCAACAAAGACGCTCTTAAAATGCTCTGTAATGTCTTGTGGTGGTGCGTCGTCGAATTGGATCGTGATCTTTGGAAGCCACTTGTACAAAAAATAGGGGAGAAAATGACTGCCTATTTCATCGGCGACATGATCTGGGCGTAACCCTCGTATCAAGTCATGCCAATTTGTAAGGGGCTGACGGTATTCCACCCGAAGTCCTGGACCAAGAAAGTCAGGTTCGCCCTCGACAAACGTTATTTCGTTGTCGTTGACTATGTCAAATTTGAATGATCTTAATTTCTCAAACGAGAAAAAGTGGTATCTGCTTTGATACGAAATAGAAGAATACACCTTAAACGCTATGAAACGACCGAACCCACGGCCATTTTCCTTGAGCTTGTATCCAGAAAATGGGGTTCGGAATGACTTATAGTTGTCATCTGTCAGACCTACTCCATTATCTGCTATCGTAACGCGGAACCTCAGCGGGTCTGCGGGGTGAATGAAATGTATTTCAATTTTTCCGTGTTCGGCCGCGCTATCTTTGAATCTTGCTCCGATACCATGCATCCCGTTCGAGATAGCCTCTAGGACCGGGAGCAGGAAACTGTGAAGATCATAGCCGAGATGCGTTCGTGACAAGACCGCACGCATGTCGGGTTTTAAAAGTTCGTCAGAGATACTTTCAAGCATGGCGCGCCCCTCCCACCTAAAACCCTACATTACCTGCAATATCTCGTTCAAGAGAACAGACAATCACCATTCGTCGTTCAAAGTGCCATTCAAGGGCGGCACCTCTCCTCAGGCCGATCGCCCATGAGTGACGGCCGCCGCAGGGGAGGTCGTCGTGCCGTAAGAGTGTTCTTCCTCCTGCTGTCGAGAAGGAGTCGTGGATCAGCACACTAGACTAGCGCCGAGACAGTTCAGGTTGTTGGCAAGCTGCCAGCGTAGGCGGGACAGCGCCCCCCTCTGGCCTGCCGGCCATCTCCCCCACAAGGAGGGAGATTGGCTAATCGCCTAAGCAAAATACTCCTGCAGCGGCCTGACTTCCAGGCTCCCCGCCTTCAGCGCAGCAATCGCCTCGGCCACCGCAGCCGCACCCGACAGCGTCGTGTAATACGGCACCTTCTGCATCAGCGTCGCGCGGCGCAGCGACTTCGAGTCCGACACCGCCTTCTGGCCGTCCGTGGTGTTGAAGACGATCTGGACCTGGCGGTTGCGGATGGCGTCCTCGATGTGCGGGCGGCCTTCCAGCACCTTGTTTATCTTTTCGGCGACGACGCCGTTTTCGGCGAGGAAGCGCTGCGTGCCTGAGGTCGCCAGCACCTTGAAGCCTTGGCCGGCGAGGCGCTTGACCGCCGGCAAGATGCCTTTCTTGTCCTCGTCGCGCACCGAGACGAACAGCGTGCCCGCGCGGGGGAGATCAACACCAGCCCCGAGCTGGCTCTTGGCGAAGGCGAGCGCGAAGTCGCGGTCGAGGCCCATGACCTCGCCGGTCGAGCGCATTTCCGGGCCGAGCAATATGTCGACGCCGGGAAAGCGGGCGAAGGGGAACACCGCTTCCTTGACCGCGATGTGGCCGGGATTGCGTGGGTCGGGCATGGCGCCGTAATGGGCGAAGGCGTCTTCCAGGCTCTCGCCGGCCATGATGCGGGCGGCAATTTTCGCGATCGGCCGGCCGATGGTCTTGGCGACGAAGGGCACCGTGCGCGACGCGCGCGGGTTGACCTCCAGCACATAGACGGTGCCGTCCTTGATCGCGTATTGCACGTTCATCAGCCCGCCGACATTGAGCGCGCGGGCCAGCGCCGCCGTCTGGCGCTCCAGCTCGTCGACCAGCTCGGAAGGCAGCGAGTGCACCGGCAGCGAGCAGGCACTGTCGCCGGAATGGATGCCGGCCTCCTCGATATGCTCCAATATGCCGGAGACGTAGGTCGACTTGCCGTCGCAGAGACAGTCGACGTCGACCTCGATGGCGCCCGACAGATAGGTGTCGAACAGCAGCGGGTTCTTGCCGAGCAGCGTGTTGATCTGGCCGGTCTTGTCGTTGGGGTATTTCTGCTTGATGTCCTCCGGCACCAGGCCGGGCACGGTGTCGAGCAGGTAGGATTGCAGCATGCTCTCGTCGTGGATGATCTGCATGGCACGGCCGCCGAGCACATAGGACGGGCGCACCACAAGCGGGAAGCCGAGCTCGCCGGCGACGAGGCGGGCCTGCTCGACCGAATAGGCGATGCCGTTCTTCGGCTGGCTGAGGCCGAGCTTGTGCAGCAGCTTCTGGAAGCGGTCGCGGTCCTCGGCCAGATCGATCATGTCGGGCGAGGTGCCGAGGATCGGGATACCGGCCTTCTCCAGCGCATCCGCCAGCTTCAGCGGCGTCTGGCCGCCGAACTGGACGATGACGCCGACGAGCTCGCCCGAGGCCTGTTCGGCGCGCAATATCTCCAGCACATCCTCCGGCGTCAGCGGCTCGAAATAGAGCCGGTCGGAGGTGTCGTAGTCGGTCGAGACGGTCTCGGGGTTGCAGTTGACCATGATCGCCTCGAAGCCGGCGTCGCGCAGCGCAAAGGCGGCATGGCAGCAGCAATAGTCGAACTCAATGCCCTGGCCGATGCGGTTGGGGCCGCCGCCCAGGATGACGACTTTTTTGCGCGACGAGACCTGAGCCTCGTTGGCGAGCGCGCCGGCGAAGGGAACTTCGTAGGTCGAGTACATATACGCGGTCGGCGAGGCGAACTCGGCGGCGCAAGTGTCGATGCGCTTGTAAACCGGATGAACGTCGAGTTTTTCGCGAATCTTCTGGATCTCTTCGACGTCCTTCCTGACCAGCGATGCGAGGCGGGCATCGGAGAAACCCATCGCCTTCAGCATGCGCAGATTGGCGGCGTCCTCGGGGATGCCGTGCTCGCGAATGCGCGCCTCCATGTCGAGAATGCCGGCGATCTGCTCGAGGAACCACGGGTCGATCTTGCACATTGCGTGCACGTCTTCGAGCGAAGTGCCCATGCGGATCGCCTGCGCCACCATGCGCAGCCTATCGGGCGTCGGCGTGCCGAGTGCGGCGCGAATGGCGTTGCGGTCGTCGACGTGGCTGGCAGCTGTCGTCCCATGGCCGATGCCGGGGATCTCAATCTCGTCCAGACCAGTCAGGCCGGTCTCCAGCCCGCGCAGCGCTTTCTGCAGCGATTCCTGGAAGGTGCGGCCGATGGCCATGACCTCGCCGACCGACTTCATCGATGTGGTCAGCACCGGCTCGGCGCCGGGGAACTTCTCGAAGGCAAAGCGCGGGATTTTCGTCACGACATAGTCGATGCTCGGCTCGAACGAGGCCGGCGTTGCTCCGCCTGTGATGTCGTTCTCCAACTCGTCCAGCGTATAGCCGACGGCGAGTTTTGCCGCGATCTTGGCGATCGGGAAACCGGTCGCCTTGGAGGCGAGCGCGGAGCTGCGCGAGACGCGCGGGTTCATCTCGATCACCACCAGACGGCCGTCGGCCGGGTTGACGGCGAACTGGACGTTGGAGCCGCCGGTCTCGACGCCGATCTCGCGCAGCACCGCGATCGAGGCGTTGCGCATCATCTGGTATTCCTTGTCGGTCAGCGTGAGTGCTGGGGCGACGGTGATCGAATCGCCCGTATGCACGCCCATCGGGTCGATGTTCTCGATCGAGCAGACGATGATGCAGTTGTCGGCCTTGTCGCGGACAACCTCCATCTCATACTCCTTCCAGCCGAGCACGCTCTCCTCGATCAGCACTTCGGTGGTCGGCGAGGCGTCGAGGCCGGACTGGACGATCTCGAAGAATTCGGCGCGGTTGTAGGCGATGCCGCCGCCGGTGCCGCCCATGGTGAAGGAGGGGCGGATAATTGCGGGCAGGCCGACATGGTCGAGCGCTTGTGCTGCAATCGCCATGGCATGGCTGATATAGCGTTGCTTGCGGTCGCCTTCGCCGAGGTTCCAGCGCGTTTCCAGAGCATCGAGCGCGGCGTCGAGATTTTCGGGCTTCTCGGCCTTCAACTCGGCGCGCTCGGCCTCGTGCGTCTTGCGGTCGGCATTCTTGACGTCGGTGGCGTTGGCCAGCATCGACTTCGGCGTTTCCAGGCCGATCTTGTTCATCGCCTCGCGAAACAGCGCGCGGTCCTCAGCCTTGTCGATTGCGGTGGCGTCGGCGCCGATCATCTCGACCTGATAGCGGTCGAGCACGCCCATGCGGCGCAGCGACAAAGCGGTGTTGAGCGCGGTCTGGCCGCCCATGGTCGGCAGCAGCGCGTCGGGCCGCTCCTTGGCGATGATCTTGGCCACCACTTCGGGCGTGATCGGCTCGATGTACGTGGCGTCGGCCAGCTCCGGATCGGTCATGATGGTGGCCGGATTGGAGTTGACCAGGATGACGCGAAAACCCTCTTCCTTCAGCGCCTTGCAGGCCTGGGTGCCGGAATAGTCGAACTCGCAGGCCTGGCCGATGACAATGGGGCCGGCCCCGATGATCAGGATCGACTTGATGTCGGTGCGTCTTGGCATGTCGAGGGTCCGTTCGGCGGGCGGCTTGCACAAAAAGCCGGACGGGATGACCCGGCCGGTTGTGCGCGCGATTCTGGTATCAGGCTAGGAGGGCCTTATAGGGAAGAGTTTTGCCGGATGTAAGCCCCTAAAATGCGGGTAGGGGAGTAGGGGAGTAGGGGAGTAGGGGAGTAGGGGAGTAGGGGAGTAGGGGAGTAGGGGAGTAGGGGAGTAGGGGAGTAGGGGAGTAGGGGAGTGGGGGAGTAGGGGAGTAGGGGAGTAGGGGAGTAGGGGAGTAGGGGAGAGTTCGAGCGCCCTTTAAACATATTGCCCTACTGCCCTACTGCCTTATTCCCTTACCACTATCCCCCAACGCCAAAGCATCCGTAATCTCGAAGCGTTCGGAAGCACCGACGCGGATCATGTTCAGGCTGCCCTCGCGGGTGAAGCGGAATTCGCCGGGCGCGTCCGCACCGGCCGGCTTGCCGGCCTGGAAGCTGATGATGCGCGTGCCGCCATCGGGCCATGTCACGGTCACGTCGATCTTGTCGCCGGTGCGCACGACGTCGGCCTTGCAGTTGGTCATCGGCTGACCGAGATAGCGCGCGCAGGGGATGGCGTTGCCGGCACCGGGTACCGGTGTCCCCGGCGGCTGCAGCCGCGCAACGGTCTTTGCGTCGGCCGGAGGCGCCGCATTGACGGCGCCGAAATTCTGGACGGAATCCCCCGCCGCGGGCGGCGATCCATCAACCGGTCCAGTCGAGGGGTTTCCAGCGGCCAGGGCCAGGCGGTAAGCATCCTCGATCGCCACCTTGCCGATTGCGTCAGCGGAGTTCAGCACCGTTTCGGGAGCGGTCGCGCCGAGGCGCGTTGTCAGATCGGGCAGTGGTTGAGAGGCAGGGCTCTCCGTATTGGCCGCCGCCTGGGGTGTCACTTGCTGGGGATTGATAGGATCGAGGTAGCGCGCCGGCGCCCATCCGCTCAGTTTGGGGTCGTCAATGTCTTCAACCTTGCACCATTTGTAACCGCTGATGTCGCCGCAGCCGAGATTTTTCACGCTCGAACCGCTCGGCAGCCGCGCCTCGATCTTGCCCATGGCCGACGCCGTGGCGCGCACGTTCAGGAGATCATCCGGAGCAAGACCCGTCACAATCGAGATAATGGGCTCCGGCTCCTGGCCGTTGGCCGGCAACTCCGCCAGCATCAGCGGAGCGGCAACCATCGCAAGCAGCGTCGTTGGGAGTGTTACTGTGCGCCTAATCATCTGCCATGGGCGGTAGGTTCAATTGCCGAAGGCGCGGCCAGGCACGAAAGCGCCATCGCACGCCAGCCGGTTTTTATAGGCGACGAGACGGCGCTGTGTAAGCCCGAAAAGGTGCCGCGTGTTGAATCGCGACCAAGCCACTTCCGTGAACTATCAGCCGGCAAAATATTGCACATTTCATGTAAATATGCACTCTCTCAAGTAAGGTTGAGGAGGGCAATATGGTCGACCTTGAAATATTTGCGCAGGTGGAAAACATAGTTCGCCAGCGTATCAAGAAAACGCGCGCCGAGATTGAGGCTTCACTTGGTCACATCGCCAACGGCAATCCGCTGGCCGCCGAACAGACCCTCTCCAGGCGCCTCGACAGGTTGCAGGTAAAGGCGTCGCTCAGCCGCACCGAAGCGGAGATGATATCGGCAGCGATCGACATGAGGTCTGCCGGGGAAAGAAAGGCCGCCGCCAAGCAGCCAGGGCCGGAGGCAATTCTCGGCCCAACGCTCGATTTCATCGGGGTCGCATTCCTCGAGCGTGGGCGCCGTGCTGCCGATGCGGTTGGCCGCGTTGCCTTTCTCAACGGCAATCCACAGGGATCGGGTTTTCTCGTCGGGCCAAGGCTGTTCCTCACAAACAACCACGTGATTTCGTCGCTGGCGGATTCCCGGCGCTTCCAGGTCCAGTTCGATTATGAGCAGGACGGTGCGAATGCCGTGCGTACGCCGACGACGTTCCTGTTCGATCCTGAATCCTGTTTCGTGACCGATAGCATAGAGGGTCTGGACTATACGCTGATCGGGGTCGGCGAGCGGCGTTCCGGTCCAAAGGAACTGGGGGAGTTCGGTTTTATCTCGCTGTCGGATGCGCGCGACAAGCATATGCTCGGCGAAATCGCCAACATCGTTCAGCATCCCGATGGCCGCTTCAAGGAACTGGTGTTGCGTGAAAACCGGCTGGTGGCCCGCGACGAAACGGTGCAAGTGCTGCACTATGTCGCCGACACCGAACAGGGTTCGTCCGGCTCCCCGGTCTTCAACAATGAATGGGAACCTATCGCCCTGCACCATTGGGCCGGCCCGTTCCACGAGGTGACGGGCATAGGTGGCTATGCGCTTGCGCGCGAGATCAACGAAGGCATACGGATCAGCGCCATCGTTGACCATCTGGGTGCTAGAAAGTCCAAGCTGCCGGGCTCCTCGGCATCGGCGGTTTCGCAAGCTCTGGCGATTTGGGCCGGCATGCCGCGCATGATGGACGAGACAGTTCGGCTGAACGCCGATATTCGCGAAGATGTGCCGGACAAGCCGGTGCAGCGGCCGAACCGGATCGCAATCCGCCGGCGACGAGACACAATGCCGATGGCTCGGTCACCTGGACTTTTCCCGTCGAAATAAATGTCCGGGCGCCGCTGATCGACCGCGACGGAGGCGATGCGAGACGAAACGACGGCAAAGGCCCGGCAAGCGAACCCGGGAAGGTGGCCATCGCCGAGGCCGCGGGTTGGAAAACAGAGGATTTCGACGATCGTGGAGGGTATGAGCCCGGCTTCATACCGGGCTTTGTCCTGGCAATGCCGACGGTTGCCAATTCACCCTACCGGTTGGCCAAAAACCTTCTTGCCAAACCGGGAGAGGACCCACACGAATTGCGCTACCATCATTTTTCGATCTTGATGAACGCCGATCGCAGGCTTGCCTTCGTCACCGCCTGCAATATCGATGGATCCCGCACCAAGGCGGTCAATCGTGAGGACAAGACGGTCATCGACAACCCGTCGCTTGTCGAATTGGGGGTGGAGTCGATTTCCGGTTCGGAAGCCAGCGATGCTTTCCGGCCGGATCGGCGCATCGACCTTGGCGAGCAGATGAACCAGGAATTCTATTCGAGCCAGAATGTGCCTGGATTTCCCGTCGCAAAATCCAAGGAACGAATCGCTCGAATGTTCCAGAAGGGCCATATTACACTTCGCGGCGACCCCGCATGGGGCGTCGATCAGGAGGCGGTCGCGGCAGAACGCGACACGTTCTTTTATACCAATGCTGCGCCGCAAGTCGGCTTCTTCAATCAAGGAAGCTCGCTTAACCATCCCGGCTCCAAAGGGAAGTTGAGATGGCGCGCGGTAGAAACCTATGTGCTGCGCAACGCCTATACGACGCGAGGCCGTGTCACGGTGTTTGCCGGGCCAGTGTTCGGCGAGGACGATCCTCCCTACCGCTTCGACAGCCATGTTCCGCTGAAGTTCTGGAAGATCGCGCTGTGGTCCGATCAAGCTGGCCTGCGCGCCATCGCGCTGCTGGCGGACCAGAAGCCGGTTTTGGAAGTGATGCCCGAAGCGTTCGGCGAGCGTGCCGAGGCATTCGATGACCCGCTTGAAATTGCCAGGATATCGGAGTTCCTTTCGACGGTGGCCGAGATTGAAGAGCTGACCGGCCTGAACTTTGGCCAGCAGGTGCGCGACGCCGACATTCGGGCCGGTTCCGAATCCGCCCCAGCACAGACTTTCAACCCAACGCAACTGGCGCCCAAGACGTCACGGCCAAAGGCTTCGGCGACCAAGACTTCGACGTCCAAGACTTTGGCGTCCAAGACTTCGGCGGCCAGCGCCCGACGTCCTGCCAAGCGATCGAAGCGATCGGCGTCCGACGACTGAAGATTGGACCGGTCGCGACTTCTGCCGCTCGAAGGCGGTCATCCGTTCAGCTGGGCATGAGCAAGCTCAGCCTGGGATGAGCAAGCTCAGCCTGGGATGAGCAAGCTCAGCCCGGCATGAAGCCGGTGCGCAGCGCGTGAGCCCATTCGGGCCGTCCCGCCTGCTCGGCCTGATACGCCGCCGCCTCATGGTCATAGTCGACGGCGATGGCTTCGAAACTGTCGGGGTGCAAGTCGACGATGCCGTAGCGGGCGTGCGGCGAACCCTGTTCGGAGACATGCGCCGGCGGGGTTGAATCGTCATAGGCGGGGCAGCCGATGCTGCCCGGGTTGAAGATGACCGGACCGCCGGGAATGCGGACCAGCTCGCTGCGATGGCTGTGGCCGCAAAGCATGATGCGGCAGGCGGGATCGATCGCGCCGAGGCGCCGCTCGATTGCGACCAGCGGCGCGCGCACCAGCCGGCCGTCGACGATCGCGTCAGTCAGGTATTTTTCGTCGTGGTCGGGCCGGGCGTGGAAGGCGAGTATGCCGAGCGCCACCTCCAGCGTGACGGGCAGCGCAAATAGCGCCTCGCGTTGCCCTACGGTCAGCCGTTCCTGCGCGTAGCGGTCGGACGGCCAAATTGTCTCGTCGGCGGTGTCGCGGGCAACGCGGCGGTCGTGGTTGCCGCGCACCGTCGGCAGGTCGAGCGTCTCGAGCCGCTCCATGGTCTCGCGCGGCCAGAGCGGGCCGGAAACGCAATCGCCGAGATTGACGATGAGGTCGGCGCCGCCGCGCTGCCGCAGATCATTGAGCACGGCGTCGAGCGCCAGGACATTGCCGTGGATGTCGGCGAGGACGGCAATGCGCATGGCAGGCTCCGTTAATTGGAATGGCTGGAGGGCGGGTGAAGCTACTTTGCTCGCCTCGCGAGGCAGGCGAGAGCGGAACCCAGCTTCGGGTCGTTCAGGCGCGGACTTCGATCTCGTGGCCGCCGACCGCCGGCAACGATGCGTCGCCGGCCGCGGCAATAACACTGTCGAGCAGGCCCGGGAAGCGGCGGTCGAGATCGTCACGACGCAGCGTGATCAGCCGGCTGGTTCCAACCGCCTCGGTGCGGGTGACGCCGGCCTCACGCAGCTTGGCCAAATGGTAGCTCAGATTGGTCTTCGAGCAGAGATCGAGGAACCGGCTGCAATTCAGCGGCACGCCCTCTTTGCTGGCGAGATAGCGCACGATGGCCAGTCGCGTCGGGTCGCCGAGCACGGCAAGCACGTTCGGCAGGCTGATCTGGTCGGCGGTGGGATGGGGCAAGGTCATGCCCAGGAATTAAGCACATTCGGAGCCGATTTCAACGCATCTCCTCTCGTGGCTAATGGACACATAGTTTCGTCCCGTCGCCCCGTCCTGACACCGGGCTGTCAGGATGGTTCGGCTATTTTGCAGCGGCTTTATTGACATCATGCCCTGTTATGTCCAATTGTTCAATAACCTTTGAACTAAGGAAATTGCCATGGATAAGCGCCTTATCTGGCTTGCGCTCGGATCGTTCACGATTTCGACCGAAGGTTTCGTCATCTCCAGCCTTTTACCCGACATTGCAAAGGATGCCGCCATCTCCGTTCCGCTCGCCGGCACGCTGATCACCGCGTTTGCGCTCGCCTATGCGATCGGCACGCCGATCCTGGCAACGCTGACCGGCGAATGGGACCGGCGCCGCGTCATCCTGTGGACGCTGGTGTTCTTCGTGTTGGGCAACGTCGCCGCGGCGCTAAGCTCCTCCTTCGAATTGCTGTTGATCGCGCGCATCGTCATGGCGCTGTCGTCAGGCTTGTTCGCGGCGACCGCACAGGGAACGGCCGTTGCGCTTGTCGACGATCATCACCGCGCCCGCGCCATTGCCGTGGTCGTCGGCGGCACTACGGTTGCGGTCGCGGTCGGAGCACCGCTCGGCGCGCTCGTTGCGACGGTTGCCGGCTGGCGCGGCACCTTCTTTGCCATTGCCGGCCTTGGTGCGCTCGCCGGCGCGATCCTGTGGTACCGGCTGCCGCGCGGCATCGTCGGCACCAGGCTGCCGCTCCGGATGCGGCTGGCAGCGGCACTTCGCCCCGGCGTCATGCCTATCCTGGTGACGACCATCCTGGCCCTGATCGGCGCCTTCACCGTCTTTGCCTTTGTCGCGCCGCTCGCGATCGAAGGCGGCGGACTGAACCCGATCGCGCTTCCCGGAATGCTGCTCGCTTTCGGCGTTGGCGCGGTCATCGGCAATATCGGCGGCGGTCAGGCCGCCGACCGTTTCGGCGCGACGCGCACCGTCTGCTGGTCGCTGGCGCTGAGTGCCGCCATGCTGGTCACGTTTTCGCTGATCCCGATGTTCCTGCCGCGCGAGATCGCCGGGCCGGCGCTCATGGCCATGATGGTGCCGTGGGGCATCGTCGGCTGGGCGTTCCCGCCGGCGCAGGCCAGCCGTATCATCAAGCTGGCGCCCGATGCCGCGCCCATCGTGCTATCGCTGAACGCTTCGGCGCTCTATCTCGGCGTGGCACTGGGTGCCGTGGTCGGCGCCGCGGTGCTGCGCTATGGCGCACCGGCCGACCTCGGCGTGGTCGCGGCGGCATTCCCGATCATTGGTCTGGGCGTGGTGCTGGCGGGCCATCTGGCGGCGCGCCCGGTGGCGATGCCGGCCGAATAAGGCTTGTTAGCGGAGCTTGGCTGCCCGCCGCCGATAATTCACGTCGCGGCGGGCGGTGCGTCAAAATCCAGCGCGGCGATTTCGTCCAGCGCCGAATTCTGGGAAGTTGCCGGAAGCGACCTCGCCGACGTTCCGCAAGAAATCGTCATGACCGCCGACGATCTGGTCGATGCGGCGCTTGCCGGCCTGGCCAAGGGCGAAACCGTCACCGCGCCCGGGCTCTCCGATCCGGCTGGGTTGGAAACCTATCTTGGTGCGCGGCAAGGTTTCTTCGGCAGCCTGCTGGCCGGCAAGCCGGCGGCACGCTACGCTGCCTGAAATAACTGATCTTACGCTGTCCGCCACATCGGGATGATCGAGGCGGCCAGCAGCAGGCCAAGCATGATGTTGAGCATGCGCCACTGCCGCTCGGTTCGCAGCAACCGGGCGAGCAGCGTGCCCGCCACGCACCATGCCGCCAGCGATAGGGCCGCTGCAAGACCGAAGACCGTGCCGAGCAGCACGGCGAGCTGCAGCGGCCCGTTGGCGAGCGCGGCAAAGGATGCCGCCGCTCCCAGCCCCATGGCCCAGCCCTTTGGGTTCATCCATTGCAGGCCGGCGCCGCCCAAAAAGCTGTTCGGCTTTGCCATGGCCACGTCCAGATTGGGCGGACCGCTGCGGCCGATCTTGAGGGCAAGCCACGTCAGATAGAGGGTACCGGCCATTTTCATTGCCAGTTGCAGCGAAGGAGCAGCGGCCAGCAGACCGGCGAGCCCGGCAGCGCCTGCCGCAGCCACCGTGGCCAGGCCGGCCGCACTCCCGGCCATCAGCGGGATAGAGCGGCGAAAGCCGAACTGCGCGCCGGACGCCGTCGATAAGGTCGTGGCCATGCCGGGCGTTGAGGTTGAGACCAGCGCGAACAGGACGAGGGGAAGGACGGTTTCAAACATGCTGCTTCCTTTGAAGCCTGCACGGTAGGCTGTTTGGCTCATCAGTAAATGCAATGTTTGCTATGGTTTGTATTAGCAAATATAATGGCCAGATGCTCCGCAATCTCGATACTGCCCTGATCCGAACCTTCGTCACCGTTGCCGATAAGGCCAGCATGACGGCAGCAGCCAATGCGTTGCATCTGACGCAAGGTGCCGTCAGCCAGCAGATCAAGCGTTTGGAAGAGGTTCTCGGCTGCAGCCTGTTCGAGCGCGACCGGCGTGGATTGCGGCTGACCCGCTCCGGCGAGCGATTATTCGGCAAGGGCAAGCGCCTGCTTTCCCTCAATGACGAGATCCTGGCGGAGATGGCGGGCGATGCAGTTGCCGGTCAGGTGCGGCTTGGCGTGCCGTACGACCTTGTCGGCACCTTGCTTGCGCCGGTGCTCAAGGCCTATGCCGAGGCGTATCCGCAGGTCGAGATCTCGCTTGTCTGCGCCTCGTCGCCGGAGCTGGCTGCGGCCTTGGCGGCTGGCACGATCGAGCTCGCGGTGATCGAGGAGCCGATCGGTCGGTCGGCCGGCGAATGCCTTGTTGTCGACCGGCTGGTCTGGGTCGGCGCCAATGGCGGCGCCGCCCGCAGCAAGCGGCCCTTGCCGGTTTCGATGGTCGCCGAGACCTGTGCGTTCCGCCCGGTGGTGCTGGAGGCGCTTAACGAGCATGGGCTGGAATGGCGCACCGTATTCGAAAACGGCAGCATCGACGCGACGACGGCGACAGTGCGCTCGGACTTGGCCGTCACCACCTGGTTGGCGTCGACCGTGCCTGTCGACCTCGACATTTTGGCCAACGATCCGGAGCTGCCGTCATTGCCGAATTTTTCGATCAATCTGCATTTGCCGAAGCACGACGTCGCGCCGGCTGCACTGGCATTCGCGGGCCACCTCCGCGATGGGTTGGCAGGGCGACGAGAGGCGGCTTAAAAACAGCAATAAGGACGGCCAGTGTTCAGCCGTCCTTGATCGCCCCGCGGCATCTACTTCCAGTTCTTGCGCCGCTCGATCTCGGCTTCGGACGGCTGCTCCGTGGCAAATGACCCGGTCTTGATCTCGCCGGAGCGTTCATAGCTCGCCATGAGGACGCCGGTGGTCGATGCCTGCGAACGGGTCAGCTTGAAGGCGGCAGGTATCGTGCCGCTGCCGAACAGCTTTTTGCCCTTGCCCAGCACCAGCGGGAAGATCAGCAGGCTGATCTCGTCGATCAGGTCATTGGCGAGCAAGGTCTGGATCAGCTCGCTCGATCCCTGAATGAGCAGGTCGGGGCCGTCCTCCTGCTTCATCCGGCGCAACGTCGCCACGACATCGCTGCCGAGCGGCTGGCTGTTTTGCCAGGACAGCGAATCCGGCCTGTGCGTCGCCACATATTTGGTGACGGCGTTGAAGCTCTCGGCGATCGGATCATTCTTCTGATAAGGCCAGTGGGCGGCGAAGATGTCGTAAGTCTTGCGGCCGAGAAGCAGCGCGAACGGTTTTGAAAACGTCTCGCCCATCGCGGCGCCCATCACATCGTCCCAGTAGTGAAACGTCCAGCCGCCGAATTTGAAGCCGCCGACAGGGTCCTCTTGCGGGCCGCCGGGCGCTTGCATGACGCCGTCGAGGCTGACGAATGTTGCGGCGATGATCTTCCTCATTGGAGCTCCCTTTCCCTGATCCGTGCCGTCATGGCCGGAGTTCGAGCCAAGGACGGGCGAACGGACATTTATCCGACAGCGGCCGGCAAATTTCCAGGGTTGGAAGGGCGGATGACTGCCGACATGGTTGCGTCGGCTTGGAGAAGAGAAACGCTCAGCCCAGACCGACGACCGTATCGTAGAGCAGCTTAAAGTTGAGCACCAGGATGAGCCCGGCGACCACCCAGGCCAGCACGGCAACAGCGCGGGAAATGGCGAAATTGCCCATCTTGCGCTTGTCCGAGACGAACTGCACCAGCGGTACGACAGCGAAGGGGAGCTGCATCGACAGGATTACCTGGCTGAAGACCAGCAACTGGCCGGTTCCCTTCTCGCCATAGAGCGCGGTGACCACCACCACCGGAATGATGGCGATGCCGCGCGTCAGCAGGCGGCGCGCCCATTGCGGGATGCGCAGCCGCAAGAACCCTTCCATTACGATCTGGCCGGCGAGCGTCGCCGTCACCGTCGAGTTCAGGCCGGAGGCGAGCAGCGCTACGGCAAACAGGATGGAAGCGATGCCGAGGCCAAGCAGCGGCGACAGAAGCTCGAAGGCCTGGCCGATCTCGGCAACGTCATGATGACCGGTGCCGTGGAACGCCACCGCCGACACGATCAGGATGGAAGCATTGACGAACAACGCCAGTATCAGCGCGATGGTCGAGTCGGTCGTCGCCCATTTGATGGCATCGCGCTTGCCGCGATCGGTGCGCTCGTAGGCCCGGGTCTGCACGATCGAGGAGTGCAGATAGAGATTGTGCGGCATCACCGTGGCGCCGATGATGCCGATGGCGATGTAGAGCATGGCCGGATTGGTGACGATCTCGGACGACGGCACGAACATCGCGTGCAGGATGGAGCCGACCGGCGGGGCGGCGGCAAAGATCTGAATGGCGAAGCAGCCGAAGATGATAATCAAAAGCGCTATGATGAAGGCCTCGAGGAAACGGAAGCCCTTGTTCATCAGCAGCAGCAGCAGGAAGGCATCGAGCGCGGTGATAATGGCGCCGCCGATCAGCGGAATCCCGAACAGCAGTTGCAAGGCGATCGCCGTGCCAATGACCTCGGCCAGGTCGCAGGCGATGATGGCCAATTCGCAAGCGACCCAAAGCATGAAATTGACCGGTCGCGGATAATAGGCGCGGCACGCCTGCGCAAGGTCGCGGCCGGTGGCGATGCCGAGCCGGGCGGCGAGTGCCTGCAGCAGGATCGCCATCAGGTTCGACAACATGATGATGAAAAGCAGCGTGTAGCCGAATTGGGCCCCGCCGGCGAGGTCGGTCGCCCAATTGCCCGGATCCATATAGCCGACCGAAACCATGTAGCCCGGCCCCATGAAGGCGAACAGCCGGCGAAGCCAGATCCCCGAGTGCGGCACCGTGATCGTTGCGTTGACTTCGCGAAGGCTGGGCTGCTCGTCGTCCTCCGGGCGGGCAAATCGCCACATGGACCGGGGGGCTGAGGTGGCTTCGGCTTCCGACATGAAATGGCTTTCCACTGGGACGATCGATGTTGTCTCCTTATCTATGCCACGGCTGAACATTATGCAATATGCTATATTTCATTGTCTGAGCTTTTCTTGTGGCCGCTTGGCCGTGCGGCCGGAACGGCAGTGAACGCCGGTTGCGCCGGCCACCGAATGGAAATAAACGGCCAGAACCAATAGGGTTCCGTGTTATGACCGCAATGTCGATTCAAACTGCCGGGAGGAGCGCGTATTGGCGCTGAAGAAAAGACCGGTTCCTCGCGAAAAGCCGCTGCCTGACGCAGAAATCCACTCGGAAGGCTTCAGGCAGACGCGTGAAGCGCGCCGCAGCGCGCTGGTCGAGGATTATGTCGAGCTCATCGCCGACCTGATCGAGGATGGCAACGAGGCGCGCCAGGTCGATATCGCGGCACGGCTCGGCGTCGCTCAGCCGACGGTGGCGAAAATGCTGACGCGGCTGTGCGCCGACGGGCTGGTCTCCCGGAAGCCTTATCGCGGCGTGTTCCTGACCGATGCCGGCCGCAAGGTTGCGGAAGAGAGCCGCATTCGCCACCAGACGGTCGAGGCCTTCCTGCGCTCGCTCGGCGTCAGTGCCGAGACGGCGCGCATCGACGCCGAAGGCATCGAGCATCATGTCAGCGCCGAGACGCTCGAAGCCTTTCGCAAGGCAATAATCGCCGCCCGCTGAAAAGCACGGCCAGCGTATCTCTTCGCGCGACTCGTTTCCCACGAGCAGGGTGAACGGCACAGACCTTGCGATGTCTCGGCCAGAGCAGGCAAGCGTCAGCAAGCATTGCTTGTTCGCACGAAAAATACTGTGACTTGGCGTAACCGTTGAGATAATTGTTGTCGTGTCCGATCGAACCGGGACACGGCCCGATCGGCCGGAAAATTGCATCACGGGGGTTGCCATGCTCTGGAAGGGCCGTCGTCAGAGTGACAATGTCGAGGACGAGCGCGGCCAGAGCGGCGGGCTTGGCGGCGGGCCGGGGCAGTTTCGCATCCCGATCGGCGGTCGCGCCGGCGGCGGCGGCATGTCAGGCATTATCATCGTAGGGTTGATTTTCCTGGCAGGGTGGTATTTCGGCTTCGACCCGAGTCAGATCCTCGATAACAGCGGCTTGCAGCCCGGCGGCGGCCAGATCACCGACAATAGCGGCGAGCAAGACGGCGGCACCGGTGCGCCGGCATCCGACGAGATGAAGCAGTTCGTGTCGACCGTGCTGGCCGAGACCGAGGATACCTGGACTGGTATTTTCCAGTCCGAGGGCCTGACCTATCAAGATCCAAAACTGGTCCTGTTCAGCGGCCAGATTCGCTCCGCCTGCGGTTCTGCCTCGTCAGCGGCCGGACCATTCTACTGTCCCAACGATCGCAAGGTCTATCTCGACACCACCTTCTTCCAGCAACTCGATCAGCAGTTCGGTGCCTCAGGCGATTTCGCACAGGCCTATGTGATTGCGCATGAGGTCGGCCATCACGTGCAGAACCTGGTCGGCATCCTGCCCAAATTCAACCAGATGCGGCAGAGCATGGGCGAAGCGGACGCCAACCACATGTCGGTGCAGGTCGAGCTCCAGGCCGACTGCTTTGCCGGCATTTGGGCACATTTCACCGGCCAGAAGGGCATTTTGGAGCAGGGCGACATGGCGGAGGCACTGAACGCCGCCAAGCAGATCGGCGACGACACGCTGCAGAAGAAGATGCAGGGCTACGTCGTGCCGGAAAGCTTCAACCACGGAACGTCGCAGCAGCGGCAGACCTGGCTGGCGCGCGGCTTCCAGAACGGCAAGCTTTCGGACTGCGATACGTTCAACAACCCGATCTGAACCGCCGGTTTTCTCGCTAATCCGAGAGACTGGATCGCAGTCAGGGGATGTCAGGATGAAAGCACTCGGCCCGTTCCCTCATTGTTCCCAGCGATGTGCTCGCCTATAAGGTGTGTTCCCGTTCGCTCGGGCGGCCCGAGGAGATATACCATCATGATAGACCCCAAAACCGCCAGGCGGGGCCTTGCGCTTGTTTTCACCACCCTGCTGCTCGACATCATCGGCTTCGGCATCATCATGCCGGTGCTGCCGGCCTATCTCAGGGAATTGACTGGCGTCGGCATCAGTGAGGCGGCTATCGAGGGCGGCTGGCTGTTCTTCGTCTATGCGGCGATGCAGTTCGTTTTCGCACCAGTGATGGGCGGGTTGAGCGACCGGTTCGGGCGGCGGCCAATTCTGCTCGCCTCGGTGCTGACGTTCGCTATCGACAATCTGATCTGCGCTATCGCCTGGTCCTATCCGATGCTGTTCATCGGCCGCGTGCTGGCCGGCATTTCCGGCGCCAGTTATTCCACGACATCGGCGTTCATTGCCGACATCTCGACCGACGAAAATCGTGCGAAGAATTTCGGGCTGCTCGGCATTGCTTTCGGCGTCGGCTTCGTCATAGGGCCGGTTCTGGGCGGGTTGCTCGGCACGTTCGGGCCGCGTGTGCCGTTCTATTTCGCTGCCGGGCTTGCTTTCGCAAACTTTCTGATCGCGCTGTTTCTGTTGCCGGAAACACTTGATAACAAGCACCGTCGCCGCTTCGAGTGGAAACGCGCGAACCCGGTCGGCACGCTCGTCCAGATGCGCAACTACGAAGGTATCGGCTGGATCGGACTTGTCTTCTTTCTGATGACGCTGGGGCACATGATGTATCCTGCGGTCTGGTCGTTCGTCTCCAGTTATCGCTATGGCTGGAGCGAACAACAGATCGGCTTCTCGCTCGGCGCTTTCGGCCTGTGCGGGGCGATCGTCATGGCGACAGTCCTGCCGCGCGTGATCCCTAAGCTTGGCGAGTGGAAGACGGCGGTAATCGGTCTGGCATTTACCGCACTCAGCGCCTTCGGCTACGCCTTCGCGTCACAAGGCTGGATGATCTATGCAGTGATCGTCGTTGGATGTCTCGAGGCGTTGGCCGACCCGCCGCTCAGAAGCCTGGCGGCCGCCAAGGTGCCACCTTCCGCCCAGGGCGAACTCCAGGGCGCGATGACCTCGATCTTCTCGATCACCTCGATCATCACGCCGCTGCTTTATACGGCGATCTTTTCCTGGTTCACGGGGCCGAGCGCGCCGGTGGTTTTCGGCGGTGCCCCGTATCTGCTCGGCGCGATTTTCCTCACGCTGGCGCTCGTCGTCTTCGTCACCAGGGTGGCCAAGCCGACGCCGAAGGAAGTCAAACGCATGCACGCGCAGGAAGCGGTGACAGACGGGGCTTGATCGGCGCCGGGAGCCCGGCCGGCGCCGTCAATCAAATCCGTTTTTACGCATGCGCTAAACACGCTCGGCCAGTGCCGGCTCGCCGCGCTTTTCGCGGATGAGATTGACGAAGCGGCGAAACAGATAGTGCGAATCCTGCGGGCCGGGCGAGGCTTCGGGATGATGCTGGACCGAGAAGACCGGCCTGCCGGTGAGCGCAATGCCGCAATTCGAACCGTCGAACAGCGAGACATGGGTTTCCTCGACGCCGCTCGGCAATGAGTCGGCGTCGACGGCAAAGCCATGGTTCATCGAGACGATCTCGACCTTGCCGGTGGTGTGGTCCTTGACGGGATGATTGGCGCCGTGGTGGCCCTGATGCATTTTTGCGGTCTTGCCGCCCAGCGCCAGCGCCAGCATCTGGTGGCCGAGGCAGATGCCGAAAAGCGGGATTTCGGTCTTCAACAGATCCTGGATGACCGGAACGGCGTAGTCGCCGGTGGCTTCCGGATCGCCAGGGCCGTTGGATAGAAAAATGCCGTCGGGCCGCATCGCCAGGATCTCCTCGGCGCCGGTTTTTGCCGGCACCACAGTGACCTTGGCGCCGAGGCCGGCCAGCAGGCGCAATATGTTGCGCTTGACGCCGTAGTCGACGGCAACGACGTGCATCGACGGATCAGCCTGTTCGCCAAAGCCCTCGTTCCAGACCCAGGGCGTCTCGCGCCAGACCGAGGACTGGCCGGAGGTCACCTCCTTGGCGAGATCAAGCCCGATAAGCCCCGACCATGCGGCGGCGCGGCGCTTGAGGTCATCGATGTCGAAGATACCGTCGGGCGCGTGCGCGATGACGGCATTGGGCATGCCCTTTTCGCGGATCAGCGCGGTCAGCGCCCGCGTGTCGATGCCTGAAAGTGCGACGATGCCGCGCTTCTTCAGCCACTGGTCGAGACCGGTTCCGGCGCGGTAATTCGACGGGTTGGTGACATCGGCCTTGAACACGGCGCCGACGGCGCCGGCGCGGGCCAGCGGGTTGAGGTCCTCGATGTCTTCGTCATTAGTGCCGATATTGCCGATATGCGGAAAGGTGAAAGTGACGATCTGGCCGGCATAGGATGGGTCGGTGAGTATCTCCTGGTAGCCGGTCAGCGCGGTGTTGAAGCAGACCTCGGCGACGGCGGAGCCGGTGGCGCCCAGACCGCGGCCCTCTATGACAGTGCCGTCGGCCAGCACCAGCAGGGCTGTCGGTCTCTCGCTGGCCCAAGGGGGGGTCGACGCGGCTGTCATCGTTGCCATGGCGGCACTCCTAAAGGTTGCGCCCTCAGTCGGCGCAACAAAAGGCGCGAAGCGGCGATCTCACAGCCTCGGCGCGCTAGGTTTTCATTTGTGCCTGTCGTTGCCCAAAACCGCTACGCATTTTTGGGCGACGTGCACTAGAATTCAATTCATGCAAGGCCCAGTACATAGGGGAAGGCGCCAAGGCGGTCAATGATGCCGCGCCGTGCGAGCCTAGATTTATTTCGTCGAATAATATCAGCGGTTTGCCGGACGCTATCGAGTTTGCCTTGAGCTATCGGCACGACTATTGTCCGCGGCATTCGAAGGAGAAAGCACCATGCGAGGCAAAATCGCCGAATCCCTGAAGAGTGCGATGAAGGCGCAGGACAAGCGCCGGCTGCCGACATTGCGGCTGATCCAGGCGGCCATTCATGATCGCGACATCGCCAATCGCGGCGCCGGCAAGGAGCCGGCCAGCGACGACGAAATCCTGCAGATCCTGGCCAAGATGGTGAAGCAGCGCGAAGAATCGGCCAAGGCGTTCGATGACGGCAAGCGGCCGGAGCTTGCAGCGCAGGAACGCGACGAGATGGCCATCATCCGCGACTTCCTGCCGACGCAACTGGGTCAGGCCGAGACGGAAAGCGCCGTCCGTTCCGCCATCGCCGAGACCGGCGCTAGCGGCGTCAAGGATATGGGCAAGGTGATGGCGGCGCTCAAGGAGAAATACGCCGGTCAGATGGATTTTTCCAAGGCGAGCGGCATCGTCAAGAGCCTGCTTCAGTAAGCTGCCGAAGGCCCTTGCCGTCGCGCCCGCAATCCGGCAGCCAAAAGCTCGCGCCCGTGATCGAACTCGTCAAACCGGCGCTTGAACACCTGCCGTCCTACAAGGCGGCCCTCGAGCGCGGCTGGTCGCCGGACAATGTGCGGCTGCTCGACGCGACGCGCGAGCAGCTTGCGGCTATCGAAAAGGATCCAGCGACTTTCCTTGGCGATCTCGACGATTCCGATGGCAAGGGACCGCCGATCACCTTGCCCGACGGTTCGACGGTGCCGCGGCTGCCCGGATTCCGGCGCTGGATCTGGGACGGGGAAGTCGCAGGCTCAATCGGCCTGCGCTGGCAGCACGGCACCGCGGCGCTGCCGTCGCATGTGCTCGGCCACATCGGCTATGCGGTGGTGCCGTGGAAACGGGGACGCGGCTATGCGACCGAGGCGCTGCGGCTGATGCTGGTGGAGGCGAGGGCGGTTGGCCTGCCCTTCGTCGAAATCACCTGCAAGCCTCACAATGTGCCCTCGCAGAAGGTCGTTCTGGCCAATGGCGGCCGGCTCGTCGGCCGTTTCTTCGAGGACGCCGCCTATGGCGGCGCGGAAAGCCTGCGCTACCGGATCGATCTGTAGCCCTATTCGGCGGCAGCCGGCAGCGGCGGCGCAGCCCGGCTTCGCCATTCCCAGACATGCGAGGCAAGCGCAACCGCGACCGCGACCAGCATGGCGATCGCGCCAACCACCGGCAGGCTGCGATAGCCATAGCCGGCATTGAGCATCGCCGCGCCGAGCGATGCGGCGAGCGCGATGCCGACATTGAAGCCCGACGGGATGAGCGACGAGGCAAGGTTGGAGGCGTCCGCGGTCCAGGTCAGGATGCGGGTCTGGATCGGCGTGCCGATGGCAAAGTTGAGGCCGCCCCAGACGAAGATCGCTATCACCATCGGCAGCGGGTAAGGGCTGACAGCGTAGATCAAGGCGAGCATTGCCGCCTGTAGGAAAAGCATGGCGATGAGCGACGGCATCAGCTTCCAGTCGGCGAGCCGCCCGCCGGCGAAGACGCCGATCGTTGCGCCGACCCCATTGAGCAAGAGCACCCAAGGTATCCATTTCTCGTCGAGGCCGGTGACCTCAAGCAGCGTCGGCGTGATGTAGGTGAACAGGCCGAACTGGCCGATCATCAGCATCAGCATAATAATGAGCGAGGTCCAGACCTGCTGGCGTGCGAGCACGCGGACCTCGCTTCCAAGGCTCGCCGACGGGCTCGACGATCCCGTCTTGCGCGGCAGCAGGGCGCCGATTGCCGTGAAGGCCACCACACCGAGCGCGCACATCACCCAGAATGTCGCACGCCATCCCCAGATGTTGCCGATTGCCGTGCCGGCCGGAACGCCGATCACGTTCGATACGGTGAGGCCGGACAGGATCAGCGCCACCGCCATGCCGCGCTGGTCTTCGCGCACGAGGCCGACGGCCACCACCATGGCAACGCCGAAATAGGCGCCATGCGCGACGGCCACCGCTATCCGCAACAGCAGCATCGAGGCGAAGTCGGGCGCCAGCGCACAGGCGGCCTGGCCGATCGTGAAGGCTGCAGTCAGTCCAAGCAGCAGGGCCTTGCGGGAGAACCTTTTGGTGGCGAGCGCCAGCAGCGGGCCGCCGACTGCAATGCCGCCGGCATAGCCGGAAACGAGATAGCCGGCGGTCGGGATCGCGACGCCAAGGCCCTCCGCCACCTGCGGCAGCACGCCGGCGATGACGAATTCGGTGGTGCCGAAGGCAAAGGCGGCAATGAACAGGGCAACGAGGGGGAGCATGGCGGAAAGACGATCCTCGGATAAGGTCGCCTCAAACCACGGATGAGGGCAGCGGGCAATCCAGAAATTGTCGACGCCGCTTTAGCTTTTCTTGATCGCCGGTCAGGCGCCCGCCGCGGAGGCAAGAGCTAGGCGGCTGCCTTCCTTCCATAAGGAATTTTCAGCCACGCTCGCTCGTGAAGATAGTAGAGCAGCGACTTGGTGACGACCTCGGTTAGGCCGATGGCCGCGGCGAGCTTGATGCTTCCGGTCACGACGAGCGAAATGATCATCGTGTCGATGGTGCCGGTGACGCGCCAGGAAAGCGCTTTGGCGAAGCTGCGGGAATGGGTGTCCATCGACTTTCCTTCCGGTAGATGCGGCGATCTTTAGCCGACAGACAGGAGGTGGCGCAAAGATAATTTTCTGCGCATTGGCCAACAGCAATTTTCTAGGCGATGTTCTGAAGCTACCCGGCCTGTGGATGCAATCTATCCGGCCTTCAGCCGCGAACCGGTGAGCAGGCCGCGCTCTTCAAGTACGGGATAGGCCATCGAGGCGAGCAGCGAGTTGATCTGCTTGAGGTCGCGAATGGTGTCGAGATGGATCGAACTGGTCTCGACGCTCTTGGGGGTGCCGTCGCGCAGCCGTACGAAATGGCTCTGGCTGGTCTCCTTCTCGCGGTCGCGCAGCCGGTCCTTTTCCAGCACCAACTGGCGAGCGGTCTCCGGATCGCGGGATACCAGCACGTTGAAGGCAAGCCTGGCATTGGCAAGCACCAAGCCATGGAAGGCGCAAAGCTCACGCCAGCCTTCCGGCGTGAACTCCAGCCCGCGCTCGAATTTCTTCTTCACGTGGACCAGCATGTTGCGCACGATGATGTCGCCGACCTGCTCCAGCTTGACGCAGGCGCCGATCAGCTCCTGGCAACGCAGCGCCTCGTCCTCGCTCAACGGGTTCTTGGTGACCTTGGCCAGATAGAGCTTGATCGCAGCGTGCTTCCTGTCGACACGGTCGTCGAGTGCGGCCAACGCGCCGATCTTGTCGGCATCGGCGCTCTCATAGAGCTCGATGATCCGTTTCAGCATGATCTCGACCGTTTCGCAGACCCGCACCACCTCGCGGGTGGCGTTGGCTAATGCCTGGCTCGGCACGTCGAGCGCACTTTCGTTGAGCGCCGAAAGCTCGACGACGTCGAGCGCGTTGGCGGGCTGCGGCTTGGTGCCCAGCGCCACGATCTTTTCCGAGGCGCGATAGACCAGGCTCGCCAGCGGTAGGCCGGCAATCAGGATCAGGATGTTGAAGACAATGTGGGCATTGACGATCTGCTCGGGCACCGTGCTGCCCAAGAAGGCGACCGGCGGTTTGAACGTCAGGAACAGGATCAGCATGATCAGCGAACCCATGCCGCGCATCAGGAGATTGCCGATCGGCACGATACGAACGCCGGGTTCTGCGTTGCGGGTTAGAAGCGGCGCGATGATCGAAGAGCCGAGATTGACACCGAGCACCAGCACGATGCCGAGTTCGGGCGGGATGAAGCCGCGGCCGGCCAGCGTCACCATCAGCAGCACCGCGGCGATCGAGGAATGGAACAGCCAGGTGACCAACGCCGCCAGAAGATAGGCGGTGACCGGATCGCCGGAGAAGTAATCGACGATGAGCGGCATCAGCGTGCTCTGGCGCAGTGGCTCCGACGCCTGGCCGATCATCTCCAGCGACAGAAGCAGCAGGCCGATGCCGACCAGGATGCGGCCGAACTGGCGCCAGTCGCGCCGCTCGGTGGCCATGAACATGACGGTGCCGGCGACCAGGCAGATCGGCACCAGCAGCGACAGATCGAAGGTGAGCAGCTTGACCACCAGTGCCGAGCCGATCTCGGCGCCGCGCACCGCAAGCTGGCCCGACATGCCGCTGACAATACCGGAGCCGGCGAATGAGCCGACCAGCAAGGTGACGGCGGTCGAGCTTTGCAGCGCGACAGCCAGGCCGCAGCCGGCCAGAACCGCCATGAACGGATTGCGCATTGTGGCGCGCAGTTTGTGGCGCAGCACATCGCCATAGGCGCGCTCGACGCCGGTCTTCACCAAACGGGTGGCAAACAGCATCAATGCGACCGCACCGGCAAGGTGCAGCAAAACGACAGAGCCACTCATGCCAGGCCCCGCAACGCGACAGGTGCCAGCGACGCGGGCGCGGTGAAGTCAAAGGGGCAAAAGTGGGCGCGAATCGTGGACATTGCAGAGGTTGATATTACTCCGATTTATTTTAGCCGAATAATAAATTTTGCCCGGTTCGGACGCGTGCTGCCACGCGACGGGGCGTGTCGGAAATGGATGGCTGACAAAATGGTTGCATAGCCTGCGGGGTTGCGGAGGGTCATGCGTCCATTCTCGGACGGTCGCTTTAAAGGTAGCGCTGAATTAGTCGTTCTAAATGCAAGAAATCATTACGAAAACGTAATCTCGGTGTTCAGTTTCGGTTCATCCTTCCGGCTCTATTCCGTAGGCATCGACAACCAAGGGGTACCCGCCATGAAACGTATCGTTCTTTCCGCCATTGCCTTCTCGATGCTGGCCGCAACCACCTGGCAGGGCCAGGCTGCACCTCTGAACACACCAAACGCGCCGCAGTCGAACTACAGCCAGGTCGACTGGCAAAGGCCCGGCAGGCATATCGACGTAAACAAGCGCGTCGTAGTGAAGAAGAAGATCGTCGTGAAGCGCAGCCATTGGCGCAACGGCCAGAGATATTCCAGCTGGAAGCGTCACCAGCCGATCCGCGATTATCGCCACTATGGCCTGCGCCGTCCCGGTCCCGGCCAGGAGTGGATCCGGGTCGGCAATGACTATCTGCTGGTCAGCGTTCTCTCCGGCCTGATCTTCGGCGCCATCGCCGCGCAGTGACCGCGGAACGGCTGACCGCGCTGCGTCGGTTTAGATCGAGAAGGCGGCCCGCGGGCCGCCTTCTCTTTTTGGCCTGTGAAAACCGGGTATGATCGCCATTAGGAGTCGTCGGGCTTCGCCGGCGTGATTATATGGAGGCCAAACGAGCTGTCCCCCATGCGCTTTCCGCCTGCTTTCCTCGACGAGATCCGCGACCGCGTGCCGATTTCTTCGGTGATCGGCCAGCGCGTCGCGTGGGACAGGAAGAAGACTAACGCGCCGCGCGGCGACTATTGGGCGTGCTGTCCCTTCCATGGCGAGAAGAGCCCGTCCTTCCACTGCGAGGACAAGAAGGGCCGCTACCATTGCTTCGGCTGCTCGGTTTCGGGCGACCATTTCAAGTTCCTGACCGAACTTGACGGGATGAGCTTTCCTGAAGCGGTCGAGAAGATCGCCGACATGGCCGGCGTGCCGATGCCGGTTCGCGATGCCCAGGAGGAGCGGCGCGAAAAGGAACGCGCCAGCCTGACTGACGTCATGGAGATGGCGACGGCGTTCTTCCAGGAACGGCTGCAGGGACCGGAAGGGGCAAAGGCCCGCGCCTATCTGCGCGACCGGGGGCTGACACCGGCGACGCAGCAGTCTTTCCGCCTCGGCTATGCCCCCGACAGCCGCAATGCGCTGAAGGAGCATCTTGCCGCCAAGGGTGTCCCCAAGGCCGACATCGAGGCGTGCGGGCTGGTGCGCCATGGCGACGACGTCCCGGTTTCGTACGATTGGTTCCGCGACCGCATCATGTTCCCGATCCCGGATTCCAGGGGCAAGATCATCGCCTTCGGAGGGCGGGCACTGGCGCCGGATGCGCTGGCCAAATATATGAACTCGCCCGATACGGAGCTCTTCCACAAGGGCAACGTGCTCTACAATTTCGCCCGTGCGCGCCAAGTGCTGGGAAAGGGGGCGCTGGCCAAGGGCGGCACCGTCATTGCCGTCGAAGGCTACATGGATGTGATCGCGCTGGCGCAGGCCGGCTTCGAAAACGTGGTGGCGCCGCTCGGCACCGCGTTGACTGAAAACCAGCTCGAACTTCTATGGCGCATGGCTGGCGAGCCGGTGCTGTGCTTCGACGGCGACCAGGCCGGGTTGAAGGCAGCGTGGCGCGCCGCCGACATGGCGCTGCCGGCGGTCCAGGCAGGCCGCTCCGTGCGCTTCGCCCTGCTGCCGGAGGGCAAGGATCCCGACGATCTGGTCAAGGGTGACGGACCGGATGCGTTCCGCGCCGTGCTTTCCGAGGCGCGGCCGCTGGCCGACCTCTTGTGGATGCGCGAGACCGCCGGCGGCATCTTCGACACGCCGGAACGGCGGGCGGAGCTCGAAAAGACGCTACGCGAACTGACCAGCCGCATCCGCGACGAGAGCCTTCGCTATCACTACCAACAGGAAATGCGCGAGCGCGTGCAGAGCTTCTTCGGTGCCCAGCGCGGACGCCAGGGACGTCAGGACGGACGGCCAGGTGAGCGCTTCCCGGGCAGGGTCTCAGCACCCGGCGGACAGTTTGCACGTGGCGGCAATGCCGGTGGGCGCACCGCGATCACCGAAAGCCTCGGCCGCTCGGCGCTGGTCAAACGCGGCGGCGAGGGCATGTCGGTGCGCGAGGCGACGATCATTGCGGCCCTCGTCAACCATCCCGTGCTGATCGACGAGAATTTCGCCCATGTCGAGTTCCTCGATCTCGCCAATTCCGATCTGAAGCGGCTGCATGCGGCCATCCTCGACGCCATGGCGCACGATATGGCCAACAACCGCGAGGCTGTAATCGCGACGATCGAGCGGGCCGGCTGCGGTGAGATCTGGCAGCGCGCGGTGGCGCTGATCAAACGTGCGCGGCAATGGCCGGCGCTGGAAACGGCAGCACTCGACGATGCTCGCGATGCGTTCAGCCAAGCTCTCCACTTGCAGCGCAGCGCGCGCACCTTACATAAGGAGCTGAAGCAGGCGGAAGCAGCGCTCGCCAGCGATCCCACGGACGAAAATTACCGGCACCTGGTCGAAATCCAGGCGCAATTTCGTGATGTGCAGGCAACGGAAGCGCTGATCGAAGGGTTTGGCGTATCGTCGGGCAGAGCTGGGCGCGTTTAGATCGAAGCCTCCAGAAGACTGAAATGTAAGGACGTGCTTGCGCGTTGAATCAAGCGTGCGGTGCTCTAAGTCGGGTAATTGATTCGCTTTTTTCATGCGAATCATGCGAGAGGCGCTTGACCTTCCGCCAGAATGGCGGAATCAGGTCGATTCGAAACGTTAACCCGCCCCGGCATCGACGGGAATGCAGCGATGTAAGGTACTGATCACTGGACAGGCAGTCAGCTTGCCACAGATATCAGGGTTAATCTGGACTTAACGAGAGATGCAGTTACTGGCCCGGTAAAGCGCGTTCTGGAAGGAGCGCATCCAATTTGACCGGACCGGCAGCTTACGCGGCTTTGATACTCAGCCGCTTGGAGAAAATAAAGACTATGGCGACAAAAGAAAAGGAAGAAGTCGAGACCGAACGCGAGGCCGCGACCGATGGCCCTCTGCTCGACCTTTCCGACGATGCTGTCAAGAAGATGATCAAGGCCGCCAAGAAGCGCGGTTATGTCACCATGGACGAGCTGAATTCGGTGCTGCCCTCGGAGGAAGTGACCTCCGAGCAGATCGAGGACACGATGGCCATGCTTTCCGACATGGGCATCAACGTGGTCGAGGACGACGAGCAGGGCGAGGAGCCCGAAGCCGCCGATACCGCCGCTGACGCCGAGGAAGACGCCAACGAGCTGGCCGAGCAGACCGGCACTGCCGTCGCCGCCACCACGACCAAGAAAGAGCCGACCGACCGAACCGACGATCCGGTCCGCATGTATCTGCGCGAGATGGGCTCAGTCGAGCTTCTGTCGCGCGAGGGCGAAATCGCGATCGCCAAGCGCATCGAAGCCGGCCGCGAGACGATGATCGCGGGCCTGTGCGAAAGCCCGCTGACTTTCCAGGCCATCATCATCTGGCGTGACGAGCTCAACGAATCGAAGATCCTGCTGCGCGAGATCATCGACCTCGAGGCGACCTATGCCGGGCCGGAGGCCAAGCAGGCGCCGGTTGTCGAGCGTATCGAGGAAGCCAAGACCGAGGAAAAGTCGCGCCGTTCGCGCGAGGACGAGGACGACATCACCAATGTCGGCGGCGACACCCGTGGCCTGGTGGACGATGACGAGGAAGACGATGACGAGGCGAGCCTGTCGCTGGCGGCGATGGAAGCGGAACTGCGCCCGCAGGTGATGGAGACGCTCGACGTCATTGCCGACACCTACAAGAAACTGCGCAAGCTGCAGGACCAGCAGGTCGAGAACCGGCTGGCCGCCGCCGGCACGCTGTCGCCCAGCCAGGACCGCCGGCTGAAGGAATTGAAGGACCAGCTGATCAAGGCGGTGAAGTCGCTGTCCTTGAACACGGCGCGCATCGAGGCGCTGGTCGAGCAGCTCTACGACATCAACAAGCGCCTGGTGCAGAACGAAGGCAAGCTGTTGCGGCTGGCCGAAAGCTATGGCGTGCGCCGCGAGGAATTCCTCAAGGAATATCAGGGCTCGGAGCTCGATCCGAACTGGACCCGCTCGATCGGCAATTTGACTTCGCGCGGCTGGAAGGAATTCACCAAGAACGAGAAGGACGCCATCCGCGACCTGCGCGCCGAGATCCAGAACCTCGCCACCGAGACGGCGATTTCGATCCAGGAATTCCGCAAGATCGTCAACCAGGTGCAGAAGGGCGAGCGCGAAGCCGCGATCGCCAAGAAGGAAATGGTCGAGGCCAATCTGCGCCTCGTCATCTCCATCGCCAAGAAATACACCAATCGCGGCCTGCAGTTCCTCGACCTGATCCAGGAAGGCAATATCGGCCTGATGAAGGCGGTCGACAAATTCGAATACCGCCGCGGCTACAAGTTCTCGACCTACGCGACGTGGTGGATCCGGCAGGCGATCACCCGTTCGATCGCTGACCAGGCGCGCACCATCCGCATTCCGGTGCACATGATCGAAACGATCAACAAGATCGTGCGCACCTCGCGCCAGATGCTGCATGAGATCGGCCGCGAGCCGACGCCAGAAGAACTGGCGGAAAAGCTCGCCATGCCGCTGGAAAAAGTGCGCAAGGTGCTGAAGATCGCCAAGGAGCCGATCTCGCTCGAAACGCCGGTCGGTGACGAGGAGGATTCGCATCTTGGCGACTTCATCGAGGACAAGATGGCGATCCTGCCGATCGACGCGGCGATCCAGGCCAATTTGCGCGAGACGACGACGCGCGTATTGGCCTCGCTGACGCCGCGCGAAGAGCGCGTGCTCAGAATGCGCTTCGGCATCGGCATGAACACCGACCACACGCTTGAAGAGGTCGGCCAGCAGTTCTCGGTCACCCGCGAGCGCATCCGCCAGATCGAAGCCAAGGCGCTGCGCAAGCTCAAGCACCCGAGCCGGTCGCGCAAGCTGCGCAGCTTCCTGGACAGTTAGGCTAGGCTTCCGTGGGGGAGATAACAGAGAGACGGTCATTGCGCCGCCTCCTCCCACGGGTCATCGTTTTCAGCCTGGCCGGTCTTACCATTCACCTATTGGCTCTACTTGGAGCAATGATCTTCGGTCATTCTTTTGTGCCGTCGCAACGTTATGTGAGCGACCACGATATGATCGCGAAATCGATTGCTATACCTGCTGGCTGCTTAATTCTCGTTCTTTACTGCCGAAAGTTTGCAAGGGACTTCGACGCCCCGCAGGTGTCCATCAAGACCCTCATCCTTTCTGGTTTTGGCGTTATTGTGTTGCCTTTTATTTTCGGCGTTTTTATCCGTGCAACTGTCCTGACTGCATACCCGCTCTGGCTGGCGGCACTGATGGGGAAGCATACGCAACTCGAATTTTCCGTCAGTGATACGGCGGGTTGGTCTTACCGCTGTCCGAATAGAGTCAGTCTGGCGGGCATGCCGATGATGACCGGCACTCTATGCGGTATCTCGGACAACTTTCGTAATACACTTCATCAGGGCACTCGGGTCGTGTTGACCGGGCGCGGCACGGCGGACGGACTTTTTGCGGCGGGAATTGATGTTGTTCAATAACTGTAATTCCACAGGGATTTGTCCGTGATAGTGACAGCCGGATGAAAGCGGTTGACATTTGCATGATAGGGCAATGGCCATCGACGGTTCACCGGGCTCGTGGTGCAGTCGGCTGCATGAGACCGGCCGCGAGCCGAACTGGCGGAAAAGCTCGCCATGCCGCTGGAAAAAGTGCGCAAGGTGCTGAAGATCGCCAAGGAGCCGATCTCGCTCGAAACGCCGGTCGGCGACGAGGAGGATTCGCATCTGGGCGACTTCATCGAGGACAAGATGGCGATCCTGCCGATCGACGCAGCGATCCAGGCCAATTTGCGCGAGACGACGACGCGCGTATTGGCCTCGCTGACGCCGCGCGAAGAGCGCGTGCTCAGAATGCGTTTCGGCATCGGCATGAACACCGACCACACGCTTGAAGAGGTCGGCCAGCAATTCTCGGTCACCCGTGAGCGCATCCGCCAGATCGAAGCCAAGGCGCTGCGCAAGCTCAAGCACCCGAGCCGGTCGCGCAAGCTCAGAAGCTTCCTCGACAGCTGAGGCCGGGTGACGGATAAGCAGTTTCAAGGGCGCCGGTGGCGCCCTTTTCCGTTTGGGCACAGGCGATCACGATTGAACGCGCCGCTCTTGCGTGTCGTGCCCTACGAGAGGATAATTCCGCGACGGACGCATTCTCTGGGCGACAAACCCGGATGCCCGCCCCGGCAGTTGGACGCCGTGCTCCGTGGCACCGGAGGGAGGTGTGGCATGACAACTTACATCGTGCTGATCAACTGGACGGAGCAAGGCGCCAAAAACGTGCGCGAATCGCCGAAGCGGCTCGATGCCGCCAAGAAGCTGCTGGGAGACATGGGCGGGTCCTTCAAGGCATTTTATCTCACCATGGGGGATTGCGACATGGTGGCCGTGCTCGAAGCGCCCGACGATGCCGTCCTGGCTCGTTTCTCGTTAATGCTGGCGACGGCTGGCAACGTCAGGACTCGGACGCTCAAGGCTTTCCCGGAGGATGCCTATCGCGAGATCATCACCTCGCTCGGCTGAGCCGCGGCGCCTGAAGCGCGTCGCGCTGAACGGCCTTTGCGACGCGCTTAAGCTCTTCTTTTTATGCATGTCGTTATCGTAAAACCGCTGCGTACCCTTTGGGCGACCTGGATCAGCGAAACCGGCCATTCCGCCGGTATCGTGTCACGTTGCGGCGCAACGGCATTTCTCGGATAATCCGTGCGTGTCCTCTGGTGCCGTTTCGAAAGATGAGCAAGCCTCTGCTGACCGTCTGGTATAATACGCGCTGTCCGGTCTGTGATGCCGGTATCAGCCGGCAGAAGCGGCGGCTGATCGAGGCGGTCAAGGCCGGGCGGATCGAATTTCGCGACATCAATGCCGAACCGGCGGCGCTGGCCGGATACGGCATCGGGCTGGAGGACATCCGGCGCCGGCTGCATGCGATCGACGCCGACGGCAAATTGCTGGCCGGCGCCGATGTTGCCATTGCTGTATGGCGGACGACGCCCGGCGAAGGCTGGCTCGCAACGCTGTTCGGCAATCCCGGCGCACTGCCGTTGACGCGCTATGGCTATGATCGCTTTGCCGATCTGCTCTATGCCTGGAACCGGCGCAAAGGCCGCTGGTAACGGGTATTATTCGCTCCGCACCGAAAGGTCCGGAAATTGTTTCCAGGCCTTTCGCGTGCCCTGCTATCGAGCCACGGGCTCGCAAAGCCAGCCAACGATACGGCGCACCGCCGGCAGCACCAGCAGCAGCGTCGGAAAGGCCACCAGCCAGGACAGGCCCCAAGCCGTCAGCCAAGTGGCCAGCATGTCGGGCTGGAAGCCAAGGCTTTTCAGTGTCGAGATGAACGACACGATGAACGTCATCAGCAACGACAGCACCAGCGGGCCGAGCACGGCGGCATAGCGCGCAGGCAGCTTGCTGCGGGGGGTTTTCATGGTCATTTGGATTTCCCTGAAGCATCCGGTTCGTCGCCTTGCATCCATTCGCCGGTATTGTCGGCGTAACTGCCCGGAACGACCGGGGTGGATGCGTTGCTTCACAGACGCTTACGGAGCGGCCTTCGGCCCTCATGCACCCTCTAGCTGCCCTCGCTGGCGAAATCAATCCTGCTGGTGCCATTTTCAGATACATCGTAAGATATATCTTGACTCGACCGTGGCGGGCACTTAGTTGAGATATATCGTAAGACATAACTCAAGGAGCAGACAATGCACAAAGACAATCATTTCGGGCATCATCGTTTTGGCGAACACGCCGAGCGCGTTTTCATGCATATGGCCGGCAAGTTCGGTGGGCGCGGCGGCTTTGGTCCGTTCGGGCATGGCATGAGAGGCGGCGGACGCGGCGGGCCGGGCGACATGTTCCGCACCGGGCGCATGCTGGCCGACGGCGATCTCAAGCTGATCACGCTGTCGCTGCTGGCCGAGGCGCCGCGGCACGGCTATGACATCATCAAGGCGCTGGAGGAGCGCACCAGCGGCTTCTACAGCCCGAGCCCCGGCGTGGTCTACCCGACGCTGACCTTCCTGGAAGAGGCCGGCTACGCCGTTTCTACGGCGGAAGGCAACAAGAAGGTGTTTTCAATCACCGAGGCTGGGCAGGCGCACCTCAACGAAAATCGCGAGATGATCGACCACGTGCTCGAACATCTCGAGCGCTTCGGCCGCAAGATGGCGAAGGCGCGCGACTGGTTCGGCTGGAACGATGACGGCGACGGTGGCCGGCGCGGCCGCGGCCGCTCGGAAAAGCGCGACGAGTTTCGCGCCGTGCGCCACCGGCTGCGCGCCGCGCTCGGCGAAATCGTCGATGCGCCTGAAGCAAAGCAGGCCGAGGCAATCAGCATATTGGAAGCTGCCGCAGAGGCGTTGGAAGCGTTGTCGCGCGACTGACCTCTGAGTGCCAAGCCAGCTGCGGCCCTTGCCCGCTCGGCCAAGGACCGGTACTGAAAATCATCCTGCACCGCGCTATGTGGTGCAGGATGATTGCCGTTGGAGGATACCCCATGTCTTTTCTGAAGCGTCTTTTCGGCGGAGGCAACGAAGCCGCCGAGCCAAAGACAGCGGCGCCGGCAAAGCAGATCGAGCACAAGGGATTTTTGATCAGCGCCACGCCCTACAAGGCGGAGGGCCAGTACCAGACCTGCGGCGTGGTTTCGAAGGAGATCGACGGCGTGATGAAGGAGCACAAATTCATCCGCGCCGACCGCTTTGCCGGGCTTGATGACGCTGTCGACATCTCGATCAAAAAGGGCATCCAGCTGGTCGACGAGCAAGGCGAGAAGATCTTCGGATAGATCGGCTACTACAGCCTTGGGTCGATTGGCTCGCTTTCCAACGCCAGCACGGCGAAGACACACTCGTGAACCCGGCGTAGCGGCTGCTTGGCGACAAATCGCGTTAGCGCTTCGTGGCCAAGCGCGAACTCTCTGAGCGCCAGGCTGCGCTTGCCGGCCAGGCCGCGTTCTCGGAGGCGGACGAGATTGTCGGGCGCGTCATATTCGGGACCATAGATGATGCGCAAATATTCCGGGCCGCGGACCTTCAGCGCCGGCTGGATGAGCCCCTTCTTGCCACGGCTGACGAAGTCGCATGGTTTGACCACCATGCCTTCGCCGCCTGAGCCAGTCAGCGCTTCCCACCAGGCGACGGCCTCGGCACACGCGCTGCCGTCGGCCAGATCAACCATACGCCATCGAGTCGGCGTGACCACGCCGCCACGGGCAGCCAGACGGTCCGCGAGCGACATGTGCCAGACATGGTCCTGGTCAAACCAAACACGTCCCTCGCTGGCCAGCAGGTGGAAAGGCGCGGCCTTAAGGTCCTCGACGCCCGAAACTGGCCATACGTAGGGTGCCCAGGCGGTGGCGTATTTGGCTGCGCGGACGGCCCGGTCTTCAAGGCGTGCGTTCAGGCCGGCTGCATCGACGCCGCGCGCCATCGCACGGGCCAGCGCCTCGCTGCTGGCCTTGAGACCGGCGGCAGAGGATGTGGCCACAGGCGCATACTGGCTTTCGATCAGACTGCCGGCCTTGGCCGACCAAGGCATTATCTCGGCGTCCAGCAGCAGCCAGTCGCTGTTCAATTCCTTCCACAGATCCGCCGCGTCGACCTCGGTGCGAAGACGGGCGAGCAGGTCCTCCGTCATGGCAGTGTCATTGAAAAAGGAGCGTCCGGTGCGGGTCCAGATTGCGCCGGTTTCGTCGCCAGGGACCCCGAAGCGGCTGCGTGCCGCCTGCGCGTTCCGGCAGAGCGCGATCACTGCCCGCGAACCCATGTGCTTCTCCTCGCACACGATCTGCGCAACGCCGCGCTCGCGGAAGTAAGCGAAGGCATCCTCCGGACGTTCCAGCCAGCCGTCCTGGCTGCTGGTCTCGGACGGCGACATGGTCGGCGGCAGATAGATCAGCCATTGCGGCGAGAGCGCGAAGCGGCTCATCACCTCCAGTGCTGCCGACGCGTTCTCCTCGGCCACGACAATCCGGCCCCTCAGTCCGGTCTCGATCCAACGGCGACCGGAGACATCCTGATAATCGAGCACGCCGTCGGCGTCGGCCTGTGCCGATTTACCGGGACCGGACCCGCCCAGCGGACGTATCGGCTCCGACCAGGTCTCGATTGCCGACACCTCGACCAGTTCGCGTTCCGGCCAGCGCAAGGCCGTCAGCTTGCCGCCAAATACGCATCCGGTGTCGATGCACAGGGTGTTGTTGACCCATTCGGCCGATAGCGTGGGCGTATGTCCATAGATAATGGCCGTCTTGCCACGATAGGCCGCAGCCCAGTCGGCACGGACGGGCAGCCCGAACTCGTCGGTCTCGCCTGTGGTCTCGCCGTACAGAGCGAACTCGCGCACAGCGCCGGAACCGCGTCCGATCATCTCTTCCTTGAGGCCGGCATGGGCGACGGCGAGGCCTCCGCCATCGAGCCAGACATGGCTGCGCAGGCCGTCGAGAAAGGCCGGCAGCGCCTCGCGCAGGCCTCGGTCCTGTGCATTTAGCTGATCGACAGTCTGCTGGAGGCCGTGAGCGACCGTGACCTTGCGGCCTTCTAGCCAGCGGCTGAGTTTGCGTTCATGGTTGCCCTGGACACAGTAAGCCGTTCCAGCCGCGACCATGCTCATGGCAATGCGGAGTACGTTGGGCGAGTTGGGGCCGCGATCGACGAGGTCGCCGACAAAGACGATCTTGCGGCCCTCTGGTGGAACCACGGTGACCGTTCGGTCGCCCTGATGCTCAGACCAGACGATGCTGTAGCCCAATCGAGCGAGCAGGATATGAAGCTCATCCGAACAGCCGTGGATGTCGCCAATGATATCGAACGGGCCATGGTCGTCGCGCTTATCGGTCCACAGCGGCTGTCGCGACACCTCGGCCGCGTCGATGCTGGCCTCGCTGGTAAGCTTCCAGACTTGGCGGAAGCCCTCGCGTTGGAGGCCGCCAAGACCCTTGCGGATCTCGGTTGTCATGCGCTGGGCGACCCCGGCGCCGAACGGCCGGTCGGCTCGCACCGCATTGCGTGCGACGCACACCTCGACGCCTGGATCGAGGACCACGGCGACCGGCAAAGCGTGCCACTTGCGCGCCAGCTCAATCCAGGCCTTGCGGTCGGCGGCTCGCACATTGGTGGCGTCGATGACGGCCAGCCTGCGGTGTTTGAGCCGCTTGCCGGCTATTTCGCGAACCAGGTCGAAGGCATCCGCAGAGACGTCCTGGTCGGTTTCGTCGTCGGAGATCAGCGCCCGGCACTGGTCCGAGGAGATAATCTCGGTCGTCAGGAAATGCTTGGCGGCGAAAGTCGACTTGCCCGATCCGGTCGAGCCGATCAGCACGACGAGGGCGAAGTCAGGAATGGTGAGGTTGGTCTTATCGGGTTCTCTCATCGGGTGAACACCGCCATCTGTGTGGGGGCGCCGAGGGTCGGGTCCTCGGCTCCGATACCGCTGAAGGTGGCTGCATAGCCATAGATCTCGGTGATTTTGGCCGCCCAGGCTTGGAACTGAGCCCGGCTCCATTCGAAACGGTGATCGGGATGGCGAAATGCGCCAGGGACCAGTCTTGGAAACAGAGCGTTGTAGTCCGCATTCGGAGTGGTCACGATGACGGATTTGGGCGCCGTCTCACCGAAAACGATGCGTTCGACCAGGGGCAGCCTGTCCTCGTCGAGATGCTCGATGACCTCGACCAGAACGGCGACGTCGGCTGCGGCCCAACGGCTGTCCCGGTAGGTCAGCGATCCATGCAGCAGCGTGACCCGGGCCTCGGGCGGCCCGCCTAATTCGTTCAGCTTGAGACGCTTTGCGGCCCATTCCAGTTCGCGCGCCGCCGGATCCAGACCGAACAGCTTGTGGATCCATCGCTCGCGCACCAGCCTGTCGAGCAGCTTACCTTCACCGCATCCCAGATCCGCAACCGTGGTTCCTCCCGTCGCCCGAATGGCGTGGACAACTGCGTCCATGCGCAGATCGTTGAGCCGGATAGGCGTCTCAAGCGCTTCCTCGGGCGTGGCGCGCAACTCGGCAGGTCGTGCCTCGCCAGACGTCTCGGGAGCCAGCCGCTCCAGGGCGATGCGGGTCAAGGCCCTGCGATTGCCCAGATAGCGGCGCACGATCAGGTCTTTGGCCGGATGATTTTCCAGCCAGCCTTCGCCTTTGGACAGCAGCTTGTCGATCTCTGCTTCGCCGACCCAATAATGCTTGGCATCGTCCATCACCGGGATCAGCATATAGAGGTGGTTCAACAAGGCGCTGAGCCGGCCCGTGCCGGTCAGCTTCAGATGGCCGTATCGGGGCTCGCCTGCAACACCCCCGATTCCTTCGATTGGCGTCAGATCGACTGTCCAGCCCAAGGGTTCGAACAAACTTCGAACCAGAACCTCACCGCCGCGCATTGGCAGTGGCGTAACCACGGCTTCCAGCGGCAGTTCGCTGTCGGCCAGTTCCTGGCGCTCCTTCGATATACCGGTCATCGCCGTCCGCAGCATTTTATTCAGCGCCACCGACAGGAAGGATGATGCTGCGTAAGGCCGGTCGTTCACATATTGGTCAAGCAGGCCCTCTGCCTGGCCCTTGCCCCGCACCAGGCCCACAGGATCGACATCGAGCAGGAGTGCAGCCTCGCAACGCTCTTCGGTTGCCTCGGGATAGAACAGCCACGCCTTGCCGAAAGACAGGTCGGTCTCGTGCAGACGATCCGGATGCTTGTGCAGCAAGAAGCCGAGATCGGTGGCCGGACGGTGCGTTGTGGCAACGGAAAGGAACATCCGCGACCGATAGCGCAGACAAGCGGAATAACCAATGGCGGTTGTGTGGCCCACCACAATAGGTTGTCGCCAACGACAACAAGGGCAGGCGCCGGGCGCCTGCCCTTGTACAATTCAGACGATGCTGACGCTTTACGCCGCGGTGGCGACGCGCTCGGCATTACCGGTCGCGGCCACAATGGCGTCGACCTTTGTCGAGGCCTTGGCCAGCGCTGCTGCCACCGCATCGGCGCCCATGCCGACTCCTTCGATGCGGATGACCTCGACATCGGTCATGCCGAGGAAGCCAAGCACGCTGCGCAGGTAGGGAATGGCGTGATCGAACTGCACGGCCGCACCTTCGGAATAGATGCCGCCCGAAGCCAGTACGATGTAGACCTTCTTGCCGGTGACGAGCCCCTTGGGGCCGTTCTCGCCATAGGCAAAGCTCTTGCCGGAACGGGCAATGTGATCGACCCAGGACTTCAGCGTCGAGGAGATGTTGAAGTTGATGAAGCCGGTGGCGAGAATCACCGAATCGGCGGCGAACAGTTCGTCCAGCACGACATCGGAGACGCCAACGACTTCAGCCTGGCGCGAGGTGCGCGCTTCGGCCGGCGTGTAGATGCCGGTCGCATAATCGGCATCGATATGCGGCAGCGGGTTGGCGACGAGGTCGCGGGCGACAAGCTTGGCCGAGGGATTGGCGGCAAGCAGCTTTTCGGCGAGTTCGGTGGCGATGCGGGTCGAGTGCGAGGCGGCGCCGCGTGGGCTGGATGTGACAAGAAGGATCGACATGATGGGTCTCCAGGGTTGGATTAAAATCTCCCGGCAAATATGTGTGCGCAGACCCATTTGAAAAACTGGTATATTTTGTATATGATCCATCTAAATTGTGGATTGAACGATGCAGCCTAACCCGACCCTTGACCAACTGCAGATCCTGGTTGCGGTGGCCGACACCGGCTCCTTCTCGGCTGCCGGGCGCAAATTGAATCGCGCGCAATCGGTGATCAGCTACGCCATCGCCAACCTCGAAGCGCAGCTCGGGCTGAAGCTGTTCGAGCGCGAGGGCACGCGTGAACCGCAACTGACCGATGTCGGCAAAGCGACGCTGGAAGATGCGCGGCGCATGGTCGGCGTGCTGCAACGCATCCGCTCGCGTGTCGACGGATACCGGCAGGGATTGGAGGCGGAAGTTACGCTGTCGGTCGACGTGACGCTACCGTCGCCGGTGCTGGTTCGGGTGCTAAAGGCATTCGAGGCGCAGTTCCCGGCCGTGACGCTGCGTCTGCATATCGGCTCGCTTGGCCTTATCCTCGATCATGTTGTCGGCGGACAGGCCGATCTCGGCATCGGGGGGCTTCTGGGTGAGACGGACGTGAATCTGCTTCGCATCGGCTTCTTCTCCCTGGTGCCAGCCGCAGTGCCTGATCACCCTCTGGCGCTGCTGCCGAGACCAGTGGCGCTAGAGGATGTCCGCGAACACATCCAACTGGTCGTCTCGGACCAGTCCGAGCGTACGCGCGGGCGTGACTATGGCGTCTTCGCCTACCGCACCTGGCGGCTGACGGATGTGCGCACCAAGCACGTGCTGATGCGCGAGGGGCTGGGCTGGGGCGGGCTGCCGCGATGGCTGATTGCCGATGATCTGGCGAACGGCCGGCTCGTCGAACTCGATCTCGAGCCTTACAGCGAAGTCCGCTCGCCGCTCTATGCCATGCACCGCGCCGATCGCAGCCCAAAACCGGCGGCCGCCTGGCTGATCGACCAGTTCAAGCGCCAGCTAGGCTGTTTCAACGAGTTCGAACCGGGTGAGGTGCCTGAGGAGGAGCCGGAGACAGGCCGTCGATCAGCGCTATGAGAACGGCGCGATAGTCCTCGATCGATGCTCCAGTTTCGATGGCGAGCGCTGCGCGGTCGAAGGCGGCAGCGAGCAAAGCGGTCAGTGCTTCCACAGGCAGTCTCGTCATGGAGTGCGAGCGCATCGCGGCAACAAGGCCTTCGCGCAGCGAACGGTTGCCATGGCGATTGTCGATCGCATCCATGGCGGCGCGGCCGAGCACGGCCGGGCCATCAAGCAGCAAGAGCCGCGTACGGCCGGGCGCACGCATGGCAGCCAGATAGGCATCCGAGCCGGCAATCAGCGCATCGCGGGCAAATAGCGAAGGCGGCGACGCGCGTTCGATCTCTTCCGAGACGGCTTGCGCCTCCTGTTCGACCACAGCGGCAAACAACGCCTGCTTGTCGGCAAAGTGATGATAGAGCGCGCCGCGCGTGACGCCGGCAGCGGCGGCGATCTCGGGTGTGCCGGTCTCGGCATAGGACTTTTCGGTGAACAGTTTGCGAGCCGCGGCGATGAGCTCGGCGCGTGTCGCGGCGGTGCGATCACGGTTGGAGCGGCGAGCGGATCCTTGTTGCATACATGCAGCCTGTATGTTAATTCCATTTACCTGCAGACTGTATGTTATTTGCCGGGAGAAGGAAAGATGAGAACGACGAGCTATTATCCGGTGCTGATGACGAGCGACATTGCCGGCACGGCAGCCTTTTATGTTGCGCATTTCGGCTTCAAGCCGCTGTTTGAGGCCGACTGGTACGTGCATCTGCGCTCGGCCGAAGACCGTCGCGTCAACCTCGGCATCGTCCAGGGCGATCATGAGACGATCCCGGAGGAAGGGCGGGGCCGCACATCTGGCCTGCTGATCAATTTCGAGGTCAGGGATCCGGATGCCATCTATGAGCGGATCACCGCCGCTGGCCTGCCGATCCTGCGAACGCTGCGCGACGAATCCTTCGGCCAGCGCCATTTCATCACCAGGGATCCCAACGGCGTGCTGATCGACGTGATCAGGCCGATCCCGCCGAGCCCAGAATTTATGGCGCAATATGCGCAGGGTGCTGCGGCGCGCTAACTCGCCCGCGCCAACGGCATCACGGTGACCTGAGTAATGCCGGAGCGGCGCACCACCGTGCATAGTGTCTCGCGGCCGATTCGCTCGGCGTCGAGCATGCGCACCAGATCGTCGACGCCGGTGACCGGGCGGCCGTCGATGGCGGCAATAATGTCGCCTTCCCTGAGGCCGGCTTTGGCCGCCGGGCTGTTCTTTTCGACGGTGCGCAGGCGCACCGCCGTGCTGCTCGATACTTGCGACAAAAGGGCTGCGCGGCGCGGCAGGTTGGTGGTGTCGGCGGAAACGCCGATGAAGGCACGGCGCACACGGCCGAAGCGGATGATTTCCGAGATGACGAAATTGGCGGTGTTGGAGGCAACCGCGAAGGCGATGCCTTGCGCACCGTGGATCATCGCGGTGTTAACGCCGATCACCTCGCCAGCCGAGGACACCAGCGGTCCGCCGGAATTGCCGGGGTTGAGCGCGGCGTCGGTCTGGATGACGTCGTCGATCAGCCGGCCGGTGGAGGCACGCATCGAGCGGCCGAGTGCCGAGACGACGCCAGTGGTGACGGTCCATTCGAAGCCGAGCGGATTGCCGATGGCAATAGCAATCTGGCCGCGCCTCAATCGCTTGGAATCGCCAAGCGGCGCGACGTCGGCAAAGTTGCCGTCGGCGCGCACCAGCGCAATGTCGGTGTCGGGATCGCGGCCGAGCACGCGGCCTTCCCTGGAGGCGCCGTCCGGCATTGACACGCGCACGCTGCGCGCATCGCCGACGACGTGGAAGTTGGTGACGACCAGCCCGTCCTGCGCGATGACGAAGCCGGAGCCATGGCCGCCCGGGCCACCGATGCGCTCGATGCGGCAGACGGCGGGCCCGATGCGGTCGACGGCATCGGCGACCGTCGCCGAATAGGCATCGAGAAGGGCATCGTCATATTGCAATTGCTGGGCGGGCAGGGCCATCCGAGGGCTCCGTTTGGAACAAGATGAACAATGCCTATATGTGCGGAGCGGCCGGACCGGCCGCGACCTGACCAGATGGCCAGTCAAATGCCCAACTAGCCGTCAGGCGAGTATCCGCCAACGTCCTGCCGGGCGATATCTGGGTCACGAAGAACCCAGGAGATAAATCATGAGCGATTTCAATCTGAGCACGTTTTCCGACGCCATTGCCGACATCGCGGCAGCCGCGGCACCAGCGACGGCCAGCTTCGCGACGCACCACCGGACGTCAACTGCTTTCCACTGGCGGGACGGCTATTTCGTCACTGCCGAGGAGGCGGTCGAGGCCGGCGAGGAGATCGAGCTGACGTTTTCTTCGGGCGACGCCGTCAAGGCGGAACTGGTCGGCCGCGACCCGTCCACCGGCACGGCCGTTTTGAAACCGGCCGGCGCGCCGGCCGCCCCGTCACTGGTAAAGGCGGATGCGGTGCGGCCGGGCAATCTGGCGGTCGTGGCGGGCAATAGCGACGGCACCTCGCTCGCTACCTTCGGCACGGTCGGCGAGGTCGGCCCGGCCTGGCGTTCAATGCGCGGCGGCACGATCGACCGGCGCATCAACCTTGCCGTCAATGCCGGCGGCCGTTTCGAGGGTGGCCCTGTGCTCGACGCCAAGGGTGGACTGATCGGCATGCTGCTGTTCGGGCCACGCCGGCGGGCGCTGGTCATGCCTTACGAAACGATCGAGCGGGCAGTCACGACGCTGCGCGAGAAGGGCCATGTGGCGCGCGGCTATCTTGGCGCCGGCCTGCATCCGGTCCGCAATGGTGATACACAGGGCGCCATGGTGATGAGCCTCGACGATAACGGGCCGGCGAAATCAGCCGGTCTCAGTCTCGGCGACATCATCGTGTCGTGGAACGCGGAGACGGTGCATGGCCCGCGCGAGCTGATCCGCAAGCTCGGGCCGGACAGCGCCGGTGCCTTGGTCACACTCGGCGTGGTGCGCGGCGGCGAGAACCGTGAGGTTTCCCTGACCATCGGTGAAAAGCCACTGAGCTGAGGGATAGATGGTAAGCGGCGAGGTCGCTGGCAGACGGCTGACGGTGCTGATCGCGCTCGGTGACGTCGAGCGCGCGCGAAGTCTGTCCGCCGTTCTTGCCGCGACCGATGATCTGCGGCCGGTTCTGGCCGGCGAAGTCGACGGGCGTGAGGCGGCGGATGTCGCCATCGTCGATGATCATGGGCTACAAGGCGGGCTCGTCGACGCGGCTATGCCTCGCGTGCTGCTATCGTCGCGAGCGGCCCGCGAACGGCCGGCCGATACAGTGTTTGCCGTGCTGCCCGTGCAAGCGGACGAGTTGCTGATCGCCGCCGCCGCGCGGCTCGCGGCTGCGGGCTACCGGATTTCGCGCGACAGCCATGCTCTATCCGATCGGCATCACGATTTGACCTTCCATGACAGCGACCGGTTCGAAGAGGAACCGACTGACGAGCATATCGTCCGGCCGACGCTTTCGCCGCGGGAAAGCGAGGTGCTGGCGCTGCTGGCCGAGGGCGCCCCCAACAAGGTCATCGCGCGGCGGCTGAACATCTCCGTGCATACGGCGAAGTTCCATGTCGCAGCGATCCTGACGAAGCTCGGTGCCGCCAACCGCACCGATGCGATTGCCATCGCCATGCGGCAGGGCCTGGTGCTGGTCTAGCTCGTCTCAAGGCCGACGCAGCGTAACCCGCATCCGGTGTGTTGGGCCTTGCGCGGCGGTTCTCAGCCGCGCAAGGATCGTGTCTTTCATGTTGAAGGAAGGCGCAAGGATGTCGCTCAAGGGAAAGACGCTTTTCATCTCCGGCGGGTCGCGCGGCATCGGGCTGGCGATTGCGCTGCGCGCCGCGCGCGATGGCGCCAATGTGACGATCGCGGCCAAGACCGCCGAGCCGCATCCGAAGCTGCCCGGGACGATCTACACGGCGGCGCACGAGATCGAGCAGGCCGGCGGCAAGGCGCTGCCGGTGCTGTGCGACATTCGGGATGAAGAACAGGTCGCCGAAGCGGTCGCCAAGACCGTGGAGAGGTTCGGCGGCATCGATATCTGCGTCAACAACGCCAGTGCCATCCAACTCACCGGCACGCTGGAGACTGATATGAAGCGCTACGATCTGATGCACCAGATAAACGCGCGCGGCACTTTTCTCGTCTCCAAAATGTGCATTCCGCACTTGAGGTTGGCGGAAAATCCTCACATCTTGAATCTGGCGCCGCCGCTCGACATGAAGGCCAAGTGGTTCAAGAACCATGTCGCCTACACGATGGCGAAGTTCGGCATGTCGATGTGCACGCTGGGCATGAGCGCCGAGTTCGCCAGGGATGGCATTGCGGTCAATTCGCTATGGCCGATCTCGACCATCGACACCGCGGCGGTGCGTAACCTCCTGGGCGGGGCGACGGTGGCGGCGATGAGCCGTTCGCCCGACATCATGGCCGATGCGGCATACGCCATCCTGGTCAGGCCGTCGCGTGAAGCGACCGGCAATTTCTACATTGACGAAGAAGTGCTGCGCGCTGAGGGCGTCAGCGATTTCTCGGCCTATGCGCCGGGTGCGACAGGCCCGCTCGCCGGCGACTTTTTTGTGCCGGACGAGGTGTTCGGCCGGTCGGATACCAAAATCAAAGGTATCTACTGACGGAAAGTATCTCGCTACAGAAGTATCTCTCAAAAGACCGGCACAGACGCGTGCTCACTCCTCGGCTTTCTTGGCTTTGCCAAGACCCATCAGCCGGTCGATATAGGCAAGCATCAGTGCCGACAGAACGAAGGCCAGATGAATGATGGTCAGCCACATCAGCTGGTCGGTCGTGTAGGAGACCGAGTTCAGGAACACCTGCAAGAGGTGGATCGAGGAGATCGCTACGATTGTCGAGGCGACCTTGACCTTCAGCGAGCCGACATCGATCGTGCCCAGCCAATGCACCTTGCCGTCATTTTCATCGAAGCGGCTGACGAAGTTTTCGTAACCCGAGATGATCACCATCACCACCAGTGAGGCGACCAGCGCGGCATCGATGAGGCCGAGTATTTTCAGGATTGTGTCGGTGTCATCGAGCGTGAAGGCGACGGAGACGAACTCGAACAGCTTCTTGCCGAAGGACACGGCATAGATGGCAAGTGCCGCACCCAGTCCGAGATAGAAGGCGACCAGCAGCCAGCGCGAGGTGAGAATGATCGATTCGATGGCGAGTTCGAGGCGCTTCATGCGGCGATTCGGGCTCCGTTGTCGGAGCGCCGTATTTCGGGCAGGCTGCGGCGGTTTGCAAGGTTTCAAAAAACGAAACCCCGCCGGGGAGGGGAACCGGCGGGGCTCGTGTGTCCCGCTGGAGTCGGGACAGGGCAGGGAACGCCCTTTCCAGAATCTGGGATGGGTAATCGCGCGTTTCAAGATTGATGACCGCGCGATTCAATTGTTGATCAAATCGCGCGGTTCACATTGCGGTTTATTGGGCGCTGGCCACCGGCGCTACCAGGGGGGTAATCCGGCGGATGGCGACGCGGCGGTTCTCGCGGTTGGGTCCCGACGTGTTGACCTTGAGATACTCCTCGCCATACCCCTGCGTCGTCAGGTTCTCCGGCGGGATGCCAAAGGCGTTGGTCAAGGCTTCGGCGACCGCCTCGGCGCGGCGGTCGGACAGAGCAAGGTTCGCTTCCGGTGTGCCGACAGCGTCGGTATGGCCCTCGATCAGGAAGCTCTCGGCCGGGTTTTTCTTCAGCAGCTTGTCCATGGCGTTGGCAACACCCTCCAGCTTCTGGACCTCGGTGTCGGAAATCGAGGCCGAACCGAATTCGAAGTTGAGCGTGTCGAGGTCGATGCGGCGGGCGATGTCGCGCACGCGGGCCGAGCGCTTGACCTCGTCGATCGAATAGAGGCGCTGGACCCTCTCGACCGGCGGCCGTTCGAGGAAGGTGTAGTAGTCGTCCGGATCCTCGACCTCTTCGGAATCCAGAATGTATTCCTCTTGCGGGATGGTAAGGCGCATCGGCGGCAGGTCGTCGCCCGGGTCGCGCCAGTCTGCATCATCATCATAGTTCCGCTCGTCGACATAGCTCAGCACATATTCACGGCCGTCGGGCGCGATGCGTGAGCGCTGGATGACGTCGCCGTAGCGGTTGCGGATGGTGACGATCCGGACACCATTGTCACGCTCGACGATTTCCCGGGTGCGATCGCCCGACAGGTCCTCATAATAGACATTCCTGGCGCCGCGGTGCATGCGCGGTGCATCGCTGCTTTCCACGAACGTCTGATTGTTGAACTGGAGGATGACGCGGTCGCCGAATTCCCTGACGACGTTGGTGCCCTGGGGGCGCGGACGACGACGAACATCCTCGATGTCCGGCGCACGCTCGACGCGCTTGCCTTTTTCCTCCGTCACCGGAACGATCTTTTCAGGCTTGATCGCCTGCTGGGCCGCCTTGTCGTCGGTAGGTGGCGGTCCCTCCTGGACCGGAGCCGGCTTCGGGGCTTCCACCTGGTTCTCGCCCTGCTGGGCGGGCTGGTTGCCCTGCTGCTTACCGGCATTTTGGCCGCGCTCCTTGCCACCCTTGCGTTTGCGCAAGACATCCTTCTGGCTGTCCAGAACAGGTGCCTCGTTCGGATTGGCCTGGGCTTCACCCTGGACCGGATTTTCACCCTGGACCGGCGCGGCCTGGCCAGTCGAAGGCTGTTCGCCGGTCGAGGGCTGTTGCTCTCCTGTCACCGGCTGTTCGCCGCCAGGCCTCTTGCCACGTTTCTTGATCTTGTCCTGGGGCTGTTCGCCCTGGACGGGAGCGGCCTGCTGCTCGGTCGGCGCCGGCTGGCCTTCCGCCTCCGTGGCGGGTCCGGTCAATTCAGCAGGCTTCTTGCGCTTGCCCGGCTTTTGTCCGGGCTCGACAGTCGGAGCCTGTTCTGCCGGGGCAGCCTCGATCTGCTGGTTCTGTTTTTGCTTCTTCTTGCGCGGATTGATGTTGGGCTGGTTGTCGTTTGCCGGCGCTGCCTGCTCGGCCGGTTGTTCCGATGGGGCCGCTTCGATCTGCTGCCGATTGCGCCGCTTCTTGCGGGGTTGCTCGGTCTCGGCCGGAGCGATCTGCTCGGCCGGAGCGGATTCTGTTTGCTGCTGCTGATTGCGCCGCTTCTTGCGGGGTTGCTCGGACTCGGCTGGAGCGATCTGCTCGGCCGGAGCGGATTCTGTTTGCTGCTGCTGATTGCGCCGCTTCTTGCGGGGTTGCTCGGACTCGGCTGGAGCCGCCTGCTCGGCCGGAGCGGATTCCGTTTGCTGCTGCTGGTCGCGCTTCTTCTTTCTGGGCTGCTCTGCCTGCTGGCTTTGCGCGCAGGCCTCCGCCGACTCGCCCTCGGCGCAACTCGATTGCACTGGGATGAACGGCGCTGCGGTGCGTTGCACGGGGCTGAATGCGGCATTGCCTTGCAGCGGGAACGCGCCTAGCGGCGCGGACGCCATCAACAGGCCAAGCGCCGTGCCTGCCAGAATCCGTGGTTGGCGTTTCATCATAAACACTCCTTGTGGCGTCCCATCCCTGCCCAAACTTTCAGCAACCATGTTTGGTTCCTGTTTGTAGGTTCTAGCTGTGGCACAGGGCGATTGACCGGCGTTTTGAAGGCGACTTCATGTCATTCGTATGGTCCTGGCGTATGTTCCGGCGTATGGTCCCGGCGTATCGTTCGGACGAGGGTGCACGGTTGCCGTGCTTGACCTTGAAGCGTCCGAGGGCCACATGCCGACGATGGAAAAGCCGTTCTGGAAGACCAAGACGCTCGAGGCGATGACCCCGGCCGAGTGGGAATCACTCTGCGACGGCTGCGGCAAATGCTGCCTGTCCAAACTCGAAGACGAGGACACCGGCGAGATCTACTGGACCAGCGTCGGCTGCCGGCTGTTCGACGCTGGAAGCTGCCGCTGCTCCGACTATGCCAACCGGCTGGCGCGTGTTCCGGATTGCGTCGGGCTGACGCCGCAGAATGTGCGCACCATCAGCTGGCTGCCCAAGACCTGCGCTTACCGGCTGGTCGCCGAGGGCCGCGACCTCTATTGGTGGCACAGGCTGGTGTCGGGAAGCGACGAGACCGTGCACGAGGCCGGCATCTCGATGCGCGGCCGGGTCAGCGCCAGCGAGACCGACCTTGCCGAGCCGGACGACTATTTCGACCATATGCTCGCGGACGAGCCTTAGGATTTTACCGCGAAATCGAGAATCCGGAACCGACGGCAAAACGGACGTTGTCCATCCACCATGCCCACCCTATGCAGCACCGCCGTCCATAACACCGGTTCCAGAAGCGAGAGACTGTTCCGGTTCTGCCTTATGAACTGGAGATGAACGGCCGGTTCGCAAAAAATTCAGACAGACAGGTGCATTCTCCTCCCATCGGTTCGACGAAAACGTGTGGAAACCCTCAACAAGGAGAGAAGACAATGTTCAACACCATCAAGACGGCGGCTCTTTCGGCTCTTGTCGGCCTTGGCACGCTTGCTGCCATCCCCGCTCATGCTGACAGCATCTATCTCGGCTTCGGCAACAACCAGGATCCGCGCGTCGGCGTCTATACCGGCGACGAAGATGATGGTTACTATCGCGAACACCGCCGTCATGGCGGCTGGCGCCGGTCCTGTTCGCCGGAGCGTGCCATCGACAAGGCCGAACGCATGGGCCTGCACCGCGCCCGCATCATCGACATCAACCGCCGCACGGTCAAGGTCGCCGGCCGCCAGTATGGCGACCGCGTCGTGATCGTATTCGCCAACGAGCGCGGCTGTCCGATCATCTATCGCTAAGCCCGTCGGAGCTTTGCGGCCGGCGATTTTTCAGCCGGGAGAGTGCGGAGTCCCTTTCCGCCAGGACGGAAAGCGCGGCTCAAAAAATCCCGGAGGATCGATCCTCCGGGATTTTTCATGCTGCAAGCGATGATCATTTCAATTCGAAAGTCACCGTCACCTGTGCGGTATAGGAATTTTCGCCGGCTTGCACCGGGACCGACGCACCGGCGGCATCGAATGCCTTGGCGTTGATCGGCATCGGCGGTGGTGCGAAATTCTGGTCGGTGATTTCCAAGACCCGGCCGATGCCGACGCCGGCCGCTTCGGCCAGCGTCTTGGCCTTGGCCATGGCATTGGCGACGGCCTTCTTGCGCGCCTCGGTGACGGCTGCCGCCGGATCGTCGTTGGAGAAGGAGATGCCGCCGCCCTGGTTGACGCCGAGCGACACCGCCTTGTCGAGAATGTCGCCGGTCTTGTCGATGTCGCGGATGCGCACCGACAGCGTGTTGGTCACCTGATAGGCGACAAGCTCGGCCTCCTGGCTGCCGTCGGGCTTGTTGGTGTAGTTATAGCGCGGGTTGATCTGGATGCCCGCGGTCTGCAGGTCGCGCTCCTTGATGCCGGACGATTTCATGGCAGCGATCACTGCGGCCATGGCGTCGTTATTGGCATCGAGCGCTGCACGTGCCGTCTTGGCTTCGCGCATGACGCTGAGCGTCAGCAGAGCCAGATCGGGTGCTATCGCCGCCTCGCCTTCACCGGTGACGACGATACGCGGCGGCGGTGGCGAATCGGCGGCGGCCGCGATCGCCGGAAACGCGATTGCGGCGGCAATCGCCAGGGGCAAAATACGTCTGGTCATGAAATCTCCTCGATCTGGGATCCCAAGACAGCCGAGTGTTGGCCGGCGTCCAATGGGCGACGTGCAATAGGTTATCAATATGGGCTGATTTGGGCGATCTCTGCCAGCCCCCTTGGAACGCCTGCTCGGAAAGCCCTCGGAAAGCCTTGTGCGGTTCAGGGAAAAACACTAATCCAGCGCCGTGGGGCCTGTAGCTCAATGGTTAGAGCCGGCGGCTCATAACCGCTTGGTTGGGGGTTCGAGTCCCTCCGGGCCCACCATGGCTTTTGTGGCCGTTGATTTAATTGGATTTTTTGGCCATTTTTGTCCCACCTCTTTCAACCCCCTCAGAAAGTGGGACAATTTTGTTCTCTTTTCGATCGATAACCAGCAGGTATTTCGCCGCTCTCGCTACCTTCCGGCGACGCGCTTTCTTGATGTAGTGGTCGGGCTGCTGGTACGTAGTCCACCCATATATCGCCTTCAGCTGCTCGTGCGTCGCGCCGTTCTCAGCGGCGATCGTCGCGCCGGCCTTGCGAATTCCATGAGCACTGCAGTGCGGCAGCTCAGCTTGATCACACCACTGGCGCATCTTGTTGCCCAGACCGTTCTCCGAGAACGGGCGACCATACTCATTGACCAGGAAGGTCATCTGGTCGGAGGGCGTGTGCTCAAGTTCCGCCTCTAGTTCGGGCAGAAGCGGGAGCTCCACCAACACCGCATCCTTGTTACGACTGGTCTTCCCAGGCTTAATTCTGATCCACTTCTCCCACTGCTCGGTCTCCTCGTTGTAGACGAGCGTGATGTGCTGTCGACCGAAGATCGCGACGTCGGACAACCGCAGGCCAGTAAACATGAAGATCGAGAGCGCACGTCTGGCTGCGGTACCCAGCGGATGCCGCTTCTCATATTGAACGATCTCCGACACGTCCCATGGGTGCCAGCCGTCGCCGCTCTTTAGCCGTCTGATGCCGCGGGCGGGATTGGAGTCGACGCCCGGAATCTCTGTGTCCTTTGCCCACTCAAACATCGCGCTGATGGCTTTTACGATATTGTTTGCCGCGCCAAGGGCGTCGAGCCTGGTGTCCCTGATCTCCTTAACATGAGACCGTTTCATACCGGCGAATGGCAGAGATCCCTTGGTGGGATACTGAGGATCCGGGTCACCTTCGAGCGGATGAGGTAATTCGCATACGCGCTCCAGAATTGCTCGTCGGCGCGCCATAGTGTCTTGGGTGATTTCCGTGCCGCCCCGACGGTAATACTCCTGGCAAAGCCACAGCAACGTGCCTTTCTTCGCTGGCTCGGAAGGCTTGGGGAGGCGCCGGCAAATCTCGGGAAGAGTGCCGGGCCGAACATAAGTGACCTCGGCGCGCGCGCACCGCAGTTCCTCGAGGAACTCGTCGCTGCCGGTCGGTTCACGGAGCCGGACCTTCTTCCGACCCGGTGCGCGAAAATAGTACCGATCATTGCCGTGGCGATCAGTGTCCTTCACTACGCCCTTAAGATCGATTTTCACGGGCTCATCCGTCATGTTCGTGGTTTTCGATCCCAAGGATTGTCTAGTGGCGGCGAATCTTCGTCAAGCTTTGGTGCTCCTCCGATTTGGCGGTGAGGGAGCTTTCGAAAGGCCAATACAAGTTCCTCGACGTCCCAAACAATGCGCCCCTTGCTCGGCATTCGTGGCTGGGGCATCCGGCCGTCCTGGACCATTTCATCAAAGGTCGTTGAGCTTACGCCGATGAACGTCGCAGCCTGCTCGCGATTGATTCCTACCGGCGGGAGCGAGGGCGGCAAGACGCTCGGGGTGCGTAGCATCGGTTTAGCGCGTTGAAAGCGCGTTTTTGACGCCTGCCTGTCTTCCTATGTACCTGTCCGAATATTGCAGACGCTCAATCATGTCCTAGCCCTGTGCTTGCAGGCTCACCCTAGGTCTCCAGACCTCAGGATCGCTCAAGACACCGGACTCTTTTCCAGCCTTTGTGTACGATGATGGGTATCTTAATGCGCTCGAGGCCAAGAACTGAATGGTCGGCGACTTGGAAGGGCAAAATGAGCGTGGAACCACGAATCTGAGTCAGAGGCGGAATCCAACTGAGGAAAGTATGGCTGTGTTTTCAGACGGTTATGACTCTCATGCATGCGTAACAACCAACAAGAATACCAACAAAATGTTTCTGTGGTTACTTTCATTCCTCATGGAATGCGCGACTGATTTGGTCCGACAGCGGCTTCACAAAATAAGAAAGCGCCGTACGCTCGCCCGTCTGGATCATCGCTTCGGCCGGCATGCCGGGCACGAGCGTCAGGTCCTTGAGCTTCGTCAGTTCCGCATGCGGAACCGACAGACGCACCAGGTAATACGAAACGCCGTTTTTTTCGTCCGTCGCCAGATCGGCTGCGATCCGGCTGACATATCCGTTCAATACCGGCGTGGTCCTCAGATTGAAGGCTGACATCCGCAGCACGGCCTTGTGACCAAGCTGGATTTGGTCGATGTCCTTCGGGGTGATTCGTGCTTCAAGCGCAAGATCGTCGCCTTCCGGCACGATTAGCATAATCGGATCGGCGGGCGTGATCACTCCTCCGACCGTATGAACTGCGAGTTGTTGAATGGCGCCTGACTGCGGCGCGACAATATCGATCCGTCGCAGTTCCTGTTCAGCCGCCACCTTGCGCTCAACATACTCCCCAACCTGCGCCTGAACCTCTCTGAGCTCCTGGCCGACTTCCGTCTTGAAATCCGGATCGATCTGCAGGATCTGCAGGCGCGTTTCGGCTATGCGGGCTGCCGTCTGTGCCTGATGTGCAATCTTCTCACCGCGTTCGCCGCCGAAAGTGGCAACCTGCGTCTTCAGACTGTTCAAGCGTTGGTCCGAGACAATGCCTTGGTCGCGCAGCCCACTCAGGGCAGCAATTTCCTTTTGGAGGATCTCGGTGCTTTTCTCACAAGCGATTGCCTGCGCCTTGAGCCCCTCGATCTCGTGCTCATATTGAGTGATGCGTTCCGCTAGCTGCGCCTGCCTTCCGTCGCGGGATTGTCTGCGGAATTCGAACAGCCGCGTCTCGCCATGTACTGCCGAAGCTACGTCCGGAACATCTCTGCGGGCGAGCAGCCAGTCCGGGAAGGCGATCTCCGCCAGATCGTCACGCTCAGCTTCGAGTCGTGCCAGGTTGGCGGCCAGCTCATCGAGCCGCTTGGTGACTACAGCGAGAGTGGCGCGCGTCTGGGTGGCGTCGAGCCGCATGAGGATGTCGCCGGCTTTTACTTTATCACCTTCGCTCACCAGGATTTCTCCCACCACCCCACCGGTCGGGTGCTGCACCTTCTTCACATAGGAATCGACGACAAAGTGTCCGGACGCGACAACCGCACCGGAGAGATTCGTGAAGGCCGCCCAGGCTCCGGCTCCTCCAACAAAGATCACGCTCGCCAGAAGGCCCGCCACCAGGTGCCGGCGAATGGAGCTGGAAACGTCATTGTTCTGATGAATGCCGGACACCGGGATCCTCCATGTCAGCGCGCTCTCCCACGTTATCCTGTGTAGATTCGATGGCCTTGACGCCAGCGCCTCGTGCCATCGCTGCCCCCTTCAGGACTTTGGAAAGCGCTTCATCACGCGCACCGAATGCTCGCTGCCGTCCACCTTCCATGACCAACACAAAATCCACGGCGCGGATGGCGCTCGGCCGATGGGCGACGACAACCGCAATGCCCTTGCGCCCGCGCACGGAGGCGATCGCCTTGACGACCGCAGCCTCGCCTTCCGCATCGAGATTGGCATTGGGTTCATCCAGCACAACAAGGAAAGGGTCTCGATAGAGAGCACGGGCAAGACCGATACGCTGGCGCTGCCCGGCGGAAAGTGCCGATCCGGCCTCACCAATCGGAGTTTCGTAGCCGTGCTCAAATCGGAGGATCAGTTCGTGCGTGCCCGCTGCTTTCGCCGCGGTGACAATAGCCTCAGGGTCAGGATTATCTTCAAAACGAGCGATGTTTTCGGCAATGGTGCCGTCGAACAGTTCAACACCTTGCGGCAAATAGCCGATATGACGGCCTAGCGCTTCCCGGTCCCATTGATCGAGGCTTGCGCTGTCGATGCGAACCTTTCCGGCGACCGGCGTCCATGCGCCGACGATGGCGCGCGAGAGTGTCGACTTCCCCGAACCCGATGCACCGATGATCCCGAGTGCGCTTCCCGCCTGAACGGCAAACGCAAGGCCGGTCACGGTCGGCTTCCTTTCGCCGGGCGGAACGATTGTCACGCCTTCGAGGCGGAGTTCGCGTTCAGGTGCAGGCATTGGCATAACAGGAGCGGTTTCAGGAACCTTTCCCAGGAGGTCCTCCAGCCGCGCCCAGCCCTGGCGCGCCATGAGGAAGGGTTTCCAGCTTGAAATGGCCAGATCGACCGGAGCCAGCGCACGCCCCATCATGATCGAACTGGCAATCATGACCCCGGCCGTAGCCTCCTGCCTGATCACAAGGTACGCGCCGACGGCAAGAATGGCCGATTGCAGCAGCACGCGCAGCGACTTTGAAATGGCACCCAGCCCACCTGCCACGTCCCCGGCTTTCCGGCTGGCGGCCAGATACTTGGCATTGGCCTTGTGCCATCGGGCAGCGATCCGCTTTCCGAGACCGAGAGCTTGCACGACCTCGGCATTGCAACGCGCTGCTTGCAGTAGACCATTGCGTGCCATGTTGTGGGCAATGGTATCGCGTATCGGTCGTTGCGAGAGAGTGTTGGCAAGAAGTGTCAGAGATGTGAGACCGATCGCCCCGACAAGTGCCGTCATGCCGATCCAGAAATGAAAGAGGAAGCAAATGCCAAGATAAAGCAGCATCCATGGCAGATCGAAGAACGCTGTCGGGCCGTTTCCACCTAAGAATCCGCGAACATTGTCGAGATCGCGTAGCGGCTGCAAGCCGTCGCCCGGCATGCGCGTTGAAAGCGGAAGGCGAACGATCGCATCGTGAACGCGTCCGGAAAACTGTTCATCGAAATGCTCGCCAATCCGCAGCAGCACGCGCGCGCGCAAAATGTCGAGCAGGCACTGGAACGCATAAAGCCCTGTAGCAAGCACGACGAGCCCCACTAGCGTCGATACGCTGCCACTTGCCAGAACGCGGTCGTAGACCTGAAGCATGAACAGCGGCGAGATCAGCGCAAGCACGTTCACCACGCCGCTGATCAACAGAATTCCCCAAAAAGCGGAAGTCAGAGGGAAAGGTCTCAAAGCTGAATCTTTCAAGGAATGGTTACTCACGTAGGTCTCCGTGAGGATCTGGCGACCCAGCTCCCCATATTGCTCCCCGAGCGGCGACCGACTGCATCCGCTCGCTGCTTCAGGATCAGTGCTCCCGCCGAATATGTTTGGTTTGGCATCTAATGGAGCGGGTCAACAACAACACCGTCCGGCTGAAGGTTTGGAAGGGCAACGTCATCGTGGCCGGCCGCAAGGGCCCGAACAGGCTTCCGCCTCCACGCCTTCAGGGAGATTTCGGTGTACGACCAGCGCGACGTGCAGGGCTTCGTCAAGCTGTACACGCTGCGACTGCTCCCGGGCGCCCCGGCCCATCGCACGTAGCGGAAACGGAAAGCGCCCGCCCCCGGGGGGCGGGGCGCTGTTCCGTATGGGTTTTCTGGATCAAACGAAGGTGAAGTCCGACGCGGTCAGGCCTAGGTCGGCCACGGTGACCACACCGCCCAGGTGGACGAATTCATGCGCGTTGTTGTCGGCGGTGACATAGGCCAGAGTTGCGACTCTGTCGGTGTAGCTGCTTTGGTAGACAATGATGTCGCCGGCGTGCTCGCCGGAGATCGCACTCGCGGCTTCAGAAGCAGAGTTGAAAGATTCGCCAGTGATTACCACGACGTGTTCGCCGTTCGCACCTGAGGCCGCACCACTGTAGAAGCTGCTCACCGGGTAGCCGGACTGTATGCTGGCGTTGTTGACGAAGTTCGCGCCAAAACCGTCATTGTAGAGGCCCACCGCATCGAAGGCGAACTTGTCCTCCGCCGGGTTGAAATCGGTGATAGTGGTAATGTCCGACTTCGACCCGACAACCCCAGGCACCGGATTGTGGAACTGGAACACGAACGTGTCACTGTCGGTGCCCCCGGTCAACGTGTCCTGGCCGTCACCCACGTAGAGGACATCCTGGCCGGGACCGCCGCTGAGCCTGTCATTGTCCTCACCGGAGACGCGCGGGTTGAAGCGGCCGTTGTCGCCGGAGAGATCGTCCCAGCCATCTCCGCCGAAGATGCGGTCGTTACCCTTGCCGCCGATGAGTCGGTCACTGTCCGGGCCACCCGAGATCTCGTCGTTGCCGCCACGACCGTCAATCCAGTCACCGCCCTGGAAACCCTCCATCCAATCGTCAAGCTCGGTGCCGATGAGTGTTTCGGCACCCGGGCCACCCTCGATAATCTTTGCCATCGAAAATACTCCTAATGATGCACCCTGCCTGACGCGTTCATATTGCTCATCGGATAATTAGAGAAATCGATTGCTTGGATAGACACACATTTACGAAATGGATGCATTCACGTTCACTTCGCCCTTCTGCTGAGCAGTTGCGGGCTCGCTGGCGGCGGGGACGCTGGTCGCCCAAGCAATCGATGAAGATTCGACACTCAAACCGGGACTAGGACGAACTTCGTAACGGGGCCGTCCTGGTTGGGCCCCAAACGTCTCTCTGTTTGCTCGACGCCGGCATACCCGCACCGTGAGCGCTGGACGAGGACAAGTTCCGCTGGCGGAGAACGGCGTGATCGGCTTGCCGCGCCGAAACTGATGGCGCTCGTCGAAGGCATGGACTGGACACGCGTTCGAGCCGAACGGCGACGGCGTCCGGCCGGAAGGCGGTGGCGAAGTGACTCAGGCGCAAAAGGCGGGCTTCAGGCCGTGCACAATAAGCTTCTGTCGGCGTCATGATGAGAAGCGCTTCGGCCCGTCCCCACGAAATCGATACGCTCAAGGCGATGTTCGTCGCCATGGCGGCGGAGAAGGCCGAACTGCAACAACTCCGGAGCGAAACACTCAAGGCCGAGATCGTCCGGATGGCGACACTCAACGAGCGTGCCCAGGAGAGGATCGCCAACCTTCATGGGATCGTCAAGCAGCTGGAGCGCGCCGCTTCGGTCGCAGCTCCGAGAAGCTCGAACGTGCCTAGCAGGCCTTCGCCTTCGAAATCCAGACCGGGCTCGGCGCGATTGAGTCCGAGCTCGAGGCCGCAAGACCGACAGGCGGGCCGCGACGTGCTGCGCGACCGCGCAAGGCGTTCCCGGCGCATCTGGAGCGGGTCGAGATCGTCATCCAGCCCGAGCCATGGGGGAAGAAGCGCTCCCGCAGCCAATCGTCCAGTCCGTCAAACGCGGTCGGCCGCACAGGCTTGCGAAACGGAACAGTCCCGCCCTCGCTTAGATACCGAGGCACCGTGTTGCGAGCGCACCCGAATTCGTTCGCCCGTCGGTTCCCCAGCCAAGCTCATGCAGCGGCAGCATCGCTGCCACCTCTTCAGGCTGAAGGATCTGCTCTCCCTGCATCGTTCTCGACAATGCAGGAATCGCCCAATCCCAATCGCCATCCATGCCTCCTCTCATAACCGAGGGGTCGTCGGCCGACAACTGAGACGTCCGGTGCTCTTAGGCGGGGTAATCATACGAGATGCCTCCTGCAACATCATTTCCCGCATCCATAGGCTTGCCGGATCATTATTGTGAAGCGCAGGCCATTGGACGGCCTCCGTGAATGCGGCAGGAAGTGGCGGCGGAAGTTCGACAATCCGCAGGGGTGTTAATTTTGCGAAATGCTGCGCCAGCCGTAAGGGCATTGTCCCGATGCGGTTGGTGCCTGATAGAAGGGGCGGGATCATGCTAAAGCCCTGTACGACGACCTCGATACGTCTCTCGAAACCGTTCTCGAGCAAATACCATTCCTCGATGGAGGGCTGCCGGGTGTCCCCGAATTTAAGCACAACCTGCCCCATCGACAAGTATCGGTCGAATGTAAGTGGCTCTGACAGCTGCTTGTTCGTGCCGCAGCCTACGCATACGAGCATATCTTCGAACAGGGCTGCGCGAGGATGTTTCGACATGAACACTTCCGGCATAATCAGAAAATCAACGTCGCCGCGCCGGAGAAGCTCCTCGGGGTCGTCGGAAATAAGCAGACATTCGAAGCGGACGGCGGGAGCTTCCCGCGCAGCACGCTTTACGATCTTCTTAAAAAATACGAGCGTGAGGTAATCGGAAAGGATGATGCGGAAGCGACGATCCGATCGGGCCGGGTTAAAGGCGTCCCAGGAAATAATCGACAGCTGGATGTGCAGCAATGCGTCCCGGACTGCTGTGGCGAGCCCCTCCGCGCGCGGTGTCAAAATGAGTTCGCGGCCGTTCATCGTAAATAGCTCATCGCTGAAATAGGCGCGTAACCGACCGACGGCGGCGCTCATGGCCGGCTGACTCAGGTTAATACTGCGGGCCGCGGCGGTGACTTTACGCTCCCTGATCAAAGCGTCCAGCACAACCAGGAGATTTAGATCGAGTCCCTTAAAACGCATGTATTGACCTATCCGACGCGTGGATGGGTATCGCCCAAAGAATCAATTTTACGAATGGTGAGTAGCGTCAACGCATCAGCCGACGACGAAATAGAGCAACCGATAGGAAGAACGGCAAAACCGTGTATATGCAAAGCGCGCCGATATGCAGGCCCATGCTGCCGGCCGGACGGCCAAGCATCGCCGGACGAATGAGGTCAATTGCATGTGCGAGCGGCAACAAGGAGGCGACGTCCTGAAAAGCGCCGGGCAATTGGTTGACCGGAAACATCGCGCCGCAAAGGAACAGCATGGGTGTTACAACAAGCGTATTATAAAATATGAAATATTCATAACTGGGCGCAAGCGCCGTGACGACCATCGCTAGACTCGCGAAGGCGAGGCCACTGAGAGCGATGACTGGCAGCAAGCAGAGGATGGATGGCCACGATGTGTAGCCGAGCGTGGTGGCAACAATAGTGATTGCTGTGCCCGCCATCAGGGCCTTGGTGGCTGCCCACGCCAATTCGCCGAGTAAGATATCGCCGAGCGTCAGCTGAGTGCATAGCATTCCTTCCCAGGTGCGCTGGTTGTCCATGCGGCCGAAACTCCCGTAAACCGTTTCAGCGGTCGCCGATGCCATCGCGCTTGTGGCAACCATGCCAGCCGCGAGAAACGCAATGTACGAAGTGCCCTCAACAGGACCTATCATTGTTCCGATGCCAAAGCCGAGACCGAACAGATAGATCATCGGATCGGCGAGGTTGCCGAGAACCGATGCAAGCCCGATTTTCTTCCATCCAAGATAGTTGCGGCGCCAAACCGCGACCCAATTCCACGCATTGGCGGGCATGGCCGCCGCATAACGTTCGCCCATTGTTCAGTCCTCCATCTCGCGCCCGGTTAGCCGCAAGAACACATCCTCGAGATTGGGGGGACGCTGCAGAAGGCGCAGACCCGCGCGCCCGCGTAGCTGCACCAGCACCTGCTCCGGATCGGGTGCATAGCAAAAAAGCGTCTCACCGCTCACCTCGATGCGCTGTGCGTACGGCCGGATCAGCGCACCCAGTTCATGCGGATTGCCGCCGTAGACCTCGACCACGTCACAGCCGATCTGCTCGTCAATGAGTGCGGACGGGCGGCCTTCGGCGATCTTGCGCCCCTCCTCCATAACGCACAGCCGATCGCACAGCCGCTCGGCCTCTTCCATGAAATGGGTAGTCAAAAGAATAGTCTTGCCCCGCGCCAGCAGCGATCGCAGCCGTTCCCAGATCAGGTGGCGGGCCTGCGGATCGAGGCCGGTGGTCGGCTCGTCCATCACCAGCAAGTGCGGGTCATTGATCAGCGCACGCGCGAGCGTCAGGCGCCGCTTCATGCCGCCGGACAGTTCGGCGACGCGCGCATCCGCTTTGTTCTCGAGGCGGGCGAACTCAAGCAGCGATGGTATGACCGCTTCGATCTGGCGTCTGCTCATCCGGAAGTAGCGCCCGAACACCAACAGGTTCTCGCGCACAGTGAACGCGGTATCAAGATTGTCGAACTGCGGGACCACGCCGATGCGCATACGTGCCAAACGGGCGCGCGCCGGCACTGGAGCGCCGAGCACAGTAATCTTCCCCGCATCAGGCGATGTCATGCCGAGGACCATACGCGCAATCGTGCTTTTGCCCGCACCGTTCGGTCCCAAGAGCCCGAAGCATTCCCCCGCCGCAACGCGGAACGACAGTCTGTCGACAACGAGCTTGTCATAAGTTTTGCTTACCTCAGTAAGATCGATCGCTACCGTGGACATGGGTTCATTTTACCTAGAGGGTCGCCTCGACCGGCGGTTGCTCGGTTGCCTGCCGGACCTGAAACTGTGACTCGTCTTCGCCATCCCAGCCGTCGATAAAGAACTGATCGACATCACAAGGATTTAGCCCCTGTTCCGCCAAAGCGGCGACAATTGCGTCGAGATTATCGATGGTTTGGTAACGCGGATTGTTGTGCCGCTTTTCCTGCTCAACGCAGAAGACGAGCCGTCCATCCTCGACAAGGGCGATCGCCCCATCATGGGTCAGCTTGGTACCACAGATGCGCATAGTGTCTCCACGTTAACGGCGATAGATTCGATTCATCAGGAAGCGGAAAGCGGGTTCCGGAAACGGACGAGCAAGCAGTCTTCGTTGACCGACTCGCCCCGACACTCAAGACGCTCTACCTCGATCAACGTTTCGTTCAGCATGGCGATGACCGGCTCAGCACCAGCGGCGTGACCCCAGCGACGGCAATTAGCATCCCTTGCCGATCCGAAGATCAGATGCCCGCCTGGCGCAAGCACCCGCACCAGGTTTTTGACGGCCGCGCGCATCTCGGCTATGTCTTCGAGGTAGTATAGGACCTCCGCCACAACGATCAGGTCAAACAACTCGTCGGTCGAAAACTGTTGAACATCGGAGACTATCCAGTTGATGCGCGACGGCTCCTTTATCCGTTGACGTGCTCGAGCAATCGCTTGCGCCACGACATCGATGACGGTGAGCCCTTGGCAGTAGGGAGCTAGCTTTTCCGTGAATGCGCCGGCAGCGCACCCGACTTCGAGGGCATTTGTAATGGAGCCTTGGGCAAGCGCCAGCTGGAGCATTTGCGTGTGGCGCTCCCGCTCGAACGGATTGCCGTCGAGGCGCCACGGATCGTCTGCGGCCAATTCCCGATCGAGCAACTGATGATTCATGTTCTGGGTCAAACTCGTCCACCTCTCGTCCACCTAGGTAATTAGCGATCACTCGTCGCCGCAGATGTTGCTCGACAGCGCTGATCCCGAAGAATCCGCGCAAGATTGAGCCTGCGAAGCGGAGCCGCATGCGGTGAGAATTCTGCCCTGCTTGATCCAGTGATCGGAGTTTGGGTGGGGGCCTGTTTTCCCCCAGTGTTCGATGTAGCGACAGCAGAGCTTCGCGACAGCCAATCGCTATTGCTCAATGTACACAGCGCGTAGGCCTTCAAGGGAAGTAAGAGAAAGATGTTGATGAACGTGTGCAGGGAAAAGCCCAGAAATCGAAACTGTCGAGCACGAAATGCTACCACGCAGCATCGGAGCATGGTCATGGACACAATCATCAGTCCTGTCCACCAAGGCACAGTGCCTGTCAGTGCGAAATGTGCGAGGCCCGTTAGTACCGATAGGGCGAGGAGTAGCGGCCCGAGATTCTGTCCGACCACGTCCAACGTGAGATAGCTATTGAGGCCGGGCAGCAAGCGCAGCCCAAGCAGCGTGTCCCGGAATGTGCTTCGTGCCCAACGGAGTTGTTGGCGCAGATACGGTCCGAGTCTGTTCGGAACGACTGTGGCCGCGATGGCGCCCGGAACGTACTCGGTTCGAAAGCCTGCTTTCAGCATGAGGATAGTGAGATGGCGATCCTCCCCGAAGTCGCTTGGCTTGCCCCGAAAAAATTGCGACTCGTACTGGTCCAGTAACAAAAGGAGCGCAGACCGGCGGTACATGGCACATGGGCCGCAACAGCACATAACGGCACCGAAGCGAGCCTGTGCCGCGCGCTCCTCGTTGCAAGCCAGCCAGTACTCCATGTCTATCAGCCTTGTCAGCCAGCTCTCGCTCCGGTTACTGGCAATCAACTGACCCATGACTGCGCCGACCGCTGGATCTCGCATCTTCGGTACAAGCTTGGTGATGACGTCGGACGCGAGTATCGTGTCTGAATCAACGTTAAGCACCAAATCCCCGGATGAGCGGCGTATCGCGGCGATCTGCGCCTTGCGCTTTCCAACATTCTCGGGAAGCAAAATGATGTCGAACCTAGGGTCGCGCGCGTAGGTTTCGTGGACAGTTCCTACGGCTTCGCGATTTCCAGAACCGTCATCAACCACATAGACCCGAAGTCTTCCGGCGTATTCTTGGTCTGCAATGGACGCCAGGCACTCTGAAAGCGTGCGCGGATCCTCGTTGAAGCAGGGGACGATGACATCCACGCTGGGCAGTTGATCGGAGCCGACGAGATCCTCCAACGCCGATGAGTCGTTTGTCGGCAGAGCATAAATCCCCTGCATGCTCTTATAAGCAGTCGAGAGCAGTGCATAAAGCGAAATGGCCACAGTGCTGGTTGTACCAAGAAGAGTCATGGGATCTCGTTTGTTCAGTGATGTTGAGGAAGTGAGCGGATTACAAATCCGCGCTCATGAAGTGCTGGAATCAGCCGGGACAGCGCCGTGACCGTCTGGTCGCGCAGACCGGCGTGAGCGCCCTGGCTCAACTCGCCGGGAGGGCATCCGTCGTGCAAGAGTACGATTGCGCCCGGCCGGACAGAGGCGAGCACGGTATCGATAATCGCGTCGACCCCAGGGCGAGACCAATCTCGAGGGTCGACGGACCAATGGAGGGCCGTCAGCCCGGCGATCTGTGACGCTGTGAAGACTTCTTCGCTCCAGGCCCCGTAGGGCGCGCGAATATAGCGCACCGAGGCCTGAGGGCACGCCCTCATGATGGCGCCGTTCGCTTCAAAGATCTCACGTTGCACTTCGCCGAAGCCGCATTTGTACAGATCCGGATGAGTCATCGTGTGGTTGCCTAGCTCGTGCCCTTCTGCAAACATTCGTTGGATTAGATCCGGGTGCTCTAAGGCGTAGGCGCCGATGACGAAGAAAGTCGCCGGCACCCGCTGCTCTGCCAGCACATCCAGAATCTCCGGTGTGAAAAGTGGATTGGGACCGTCGTCAAACGTCAGATAAACGCTGCGACGGCCGGTGCCGTCAGAGCACTCACGGCGCACTTCGTACAAGCAATCGGGACGGCTCATAGCTCTGGTCCGTTCCGATCGATCATCGTGCCCGTGGGCCATTCGCTGATCGGCCGTCCAACTGGCAGAACAATGGTGAGTGCGTCATCAATGCGTGTGGGCGGCAGGTCGAGGCGCGCCTCTGGTCGGGTGGAGCGCACGCGAATTCCCGACAAGACGGCCAAAGGGCTGTATCGCCGCCCGAACCTCTCAACATGATTCCGCAGCGCGTGCCGGACGGTTCCGAAAGCGAATGGAACGCCAAGCTCCTGCAGTATTGGAAGCACGACATGGATTGAATGGGCGATTCCGAGACTCTCAAGATCCGGACGTACCCCGTACAGGCCCAGCTCAGCCACCAACAGATCGACCGCGTCAACCTTGATGAAACGGCGCAGTATGCCCATGTGAGCCGCTACACCGTTCGAATCATAGGCGATTGCGCGGAGTTCAGGCCTGGCGCCGGCCCAGCTTCGACTACCTTCGAACGGTTCTGCGTTGGACGCCCCAGTCGGCCCGTAGGTATTACGAAAGAACTGGGCGAGCTCGACGTGGTCCGAGAGCTGCAACTCGTTTTCCCAGCACAATTTCCACTGCACCTGAGGGCGCATTCAGGACCTCTCTTCAAAATAGTTTCTTGCGGGCCGCATTACCCGGCCAAAGCGGCGGCGTTGTTGGCTGCACTCAACCGTTGTCGTTAGCGAAGGTGAGCCAGCCGGTGGGGCTCGCCAATGAGCTCTCTCGATGTTCCCGCCCGTCGCGGCGCCGTCGATTTGAGCTTGACGTCGGTCATTTACGTTCCTCTAATGCATGGTTCGTAAATTCGTAAAATTGATTGTTTAGATGATGCCCATCCACACGCTGGATAGATCAGGATATGCGGTTTAAGGGGCTGGATCTGAATCTCCTCGTTGTGCTGGACGCTCTGATCAGGGAGCGTAAAGTCACTGCCGCGGCCAACAGTATTAACCTGAGCCAGCCGGCCATGAGCGCCGCCGTCGCTCGGTTACGCGCCTACTTCAGCAATGAGCTATTTACGATGAACGGCCGCGAGCTCATTTTGACACCGCGCGCGGAGGGGCTTGCCCCAGCAGTCCGGGACGCATTGCTGCACATCCAGCTATCGATTATTTCCTCCGACGCCTTTAACCCAGCCCAATCGGATCGTCTCTTCCGAATCATGCTTTCCGATTACCTCACGCTCGTGCTTTTTAAGAGGATCGTAGAGCGTACTGCGCGGGAAGCTCCCGCCGTCCGCTTCGAATGTCTGCCTATTTGCGACGACCCCGAGGAGCTTCTCCGGCGCGGCGACGTTGATTTTCTGATTATGCCGGAAGTGTTCATGTCGAAACATCCTCGCGCAGCCCTGTTCGAAGATATGCTCGTATGCGTAGGCTGCGGCACGAACAAGCAGCTGTCAGAGCCACTTACATTCGAGCGATACTTGTCGATGGGGCATGTCGTGCTCAAATTCAGGCACACCCGGCAGCCCACCATGGAGGAGTGGTATTTGCTCGAGCACGGTTTCGAGAGACGCATCGAGGTCGTCGTACAGGGCTTTAGCCTGATCGCGCCCGTCCTATCAGGCACCAACCGCATCGGGACCATGCCCTTACGGCTGGCGCAGCATTTCGCAACAACAACACCCCTGCGGATTGTCGGACTTCCGCCGCCACTTCCTCATCCCGCATTCACGGAGGCCGTCCAATGGCCCGCGCTTCACAATACTGATCCGGCAAGCCTGTGGATGCGGGAAATGATGTTGCAGGAGGCATCTCGCCTGGCGCCTTTGCTTGAAAGCTATTGAGCGTCTCGGGCTTCCTGGAGGCGGTCGCGATCGCGTAGGAGCGGTTGCCATTCGGGCGCCAGGCCTTTGGCCCGGCAGAGCGGCGCAGTTCCTTGCTGAGTACGAGGGCCAGGAACGAGCAGAACACATGCCCGGGTTGGTGCTGAGTTGACTGCCGCCTCCGATTTCGCGTGCGAAGTCCCAGAAGATGTCTAGCCCCACTCAAATGCCAACTTTGCCGGCCTTGCCGCGGCTTTTCACGCGCGGCCAGGCGAGGAGATGCCGGTCGACGAGGTCAATCCCAATGGACTGTGCCGGCCTCGCTCGGCTACTGGCGTGAGGCATCCTTGACGACACCGCCCTGCACCGACAACGTCGAGATGTTGGCAATGAAGCCGGTCGCGATTGACGCTGCGGATGTAGGCAATTTACCTCGCGCTTCGGGCTGAACGCGCGGCCGATCCGTTCACCCAATCGGCGCTTCATCCTGGGCCGCGGCTGAGGCCTGTGGGGTGCGGCTACCCCGCGTGGATGGGATAATCAATCAACTTTCTCTCATTCATGAAAGGAAACTCCCCGCTTACGATAGAAGCCATCAGTTTCATATATTTTCCGGCAGATGGATGTCGAACGGCAGAAATGTCTGTCCTGGTGTTTCAGCAGTGCCGGTCTCGATAGCCCGCGTCATCAGCGTTATCAGCTCCTGGGAAAGCCGGCGCATTGGCGTGGCGACCGCCATCGTGATGATGTTATCAGCGAGTGCCGCCCGAGATTCCGGCGTGATTTCATTCACGATCGCGACGAGATCGCGACTTTTACCCTCTTCCCGGACCGCGGAGATGGCGCCCTCCATGCCGCCCCCGGCGACATAGAAGCCGACGAGCTCGGGTTCCCGCTGCATGAGATCAAGCGTTGCCTCGTAGGTGACCTGCCGTTTCTCCAGGTTCACAAGCGGATCGAGCACCTCGAACGTCGGCGCGTTCTCACGGCAATAGGAGCGAAAGCCGACGTCACGGAGCTCGTGCCCCTGGAAACGATGGCTACCGACAAACACCGCCACCTTGCCGGGCCGTTTTGCGACCTTGGACACCATCCAAGCGGCCGTGCGCCCCACCTTGCGGTTGTTGAGGCCGATATAGCCCTGTCGCACGCCGGCGGCGAAGTCGGAAAGCAGCGAGAAAACCGGAATGCCTTTGGCCTTGAGGTCCTCAACCGCTGCTGTAATTTTTGGGTGGTCCGGTGCCACCATCGCGATCGCATGGCAGCGTGCGCCCAAATCCTTGAGCGGTGCGATTAGGTCGCTCGGCATATGTGACGCGGCGAATTGGATGAGCGGAATGCCGTGGAAGGACTGGGCCAAATTGACCGACGCTTCGACCTCGCGCGCAAAGTCTTGGTAGAAATGCTGGGCCGGTTTTCTCAAGATGAAGCCCAGACGGTAGCACGGTAGGTCTCGCCGCAAGCGCTGCTTGATGAGCCCGGCAGCATGATAGCCGATCGCGTGGGCGGCGTCGTGGACCCGCCGCGCGGTCTCCTCGCGCACCGGATGGCGGGCGTTCAGAACCCGATCGACCGTTGCTACGCTGACTCGGGCTTCGCGGGCGAGATCGGTAATTGTGGGGCGCTTGGTCATGGGTCCTATTCTGATTGGTTTTTGACGCAGGCTGGCTCTCTGTCACCTAGCGCGATTCGACAATGCTTTCGGGTGGGCAAAGTGGAGACGCCCGCATACTGAATGATCGACAGCGTATTGGACTACTCCAGACGTAGACCGGCCGGGTATAACGGAAGGTTCATTCGCTTAGGGCGGCGATGATTTGCACTCACACATTTAGCGCTTCTGATACATGGTCCGTGAGGCGCCGTTTAGAGCCTGCGAGTCGATCGTTCAGGTCATGTGACCAGCTTGGCGAAACCGGTCGCGGTGCGTCGCCCTTACTCGGCGGAGGATAGCCGGTTTGATGCCTCGGCAAGCTGATGACCGCAGAAGGCGGCTTTCATCTGCGCTTGGTCCAATTCTCCTTCCCAGCGGGCGACGACGAGGGATGCCACTGCGTTACCAACGCAATTCGTCAACGCCCGGCATTCGGACATGAAGCGGTCGATGCCGAGTATCAGGGCCATCCCAGCAACGGGAACACTCGGAACTACGGCGAGCGTAGCAGCCAGGGTGATGAAGCCCGCACCTGTCACACCTGCAGCGCCCTTGGAGGAAAGCATCGCAACGAGCAGCAGCAGAACCTGATCGCCGATTGACAGATCCGTGTTCGTCGCCTGCGCGATGAAGAGGGCCGCCAGGGTCATGTAGATATTCGTGCCGTCCAGATTGAACGAATATCCGGCCGGGATGACGAGACCCACAACCGAACGCCTGGCGCCCGCCTTCTCCATCTTCTGCATGAGCGAGGGGAGCGCGGCCTCCGAGGAGGACGTTGCGAGGACAAGCAGCAGCTCTTCCTTGATGTAGCGAATGAGAGAACAGATCGAAAAGCCGTTGTAGCGGCAGACCGCGCCGAGAACCCCGAACACGAAAAGAAAGGCGGTGAAATAGAACGTCGCGACCAGCATCGCGAGGTTGACGACCGAACCGATGCCATATCTGCCGATGGTGAAGGCCATTGCGCCGAAGGCGCCGATCGGCGCGGCTTTCATGAGAATGCCGACGAGCTTGAAGACAGGCGCGATGAGCGCCTGTAGGAAGGAAACGACAGGCTTGCCCGTCTCTCCGGCCATCGCGAGCGCCATGCCGAACAGAACCGAGAAGAACAGCACCTGCAGGATGTCGCCTTCCGCGAAGGCACCGACAATCGTTGGCGGGATGATGTTCATCAGGAAGCCGGTGACCGACTGCTCGTGGGCCTTTGCGGCAAAGGTATTCACGGCCTGGACATCGAGCGAGGCCGGATCGATGTTGAGGCCGGCGCCAGGCTGGACGACATTGGCGACGATCAGGCCGACGATCAGCGCGAGCGTCGAGAAGGTGAGGAAATAGACCATTGCCTTGCCGGCGACCCGGCCGACCTTGTGAAGATCGTTCATGCCGGCAATGCCGGTCGCAATTGTCAGGAAGATGACAGGCGCGATGATCATCTTGACCAGCTTGATGAAGGCATCACCCAGCGGCTTCAGGCTCTCGCCGGTCCCCGGATAGAAATAGCCAATTGCGACGCCGAGGGCGATGGCGGCAAGCACCTGCGCGTAAAGCTTGGCATAGAAGGGTTTGCGGGGCGCGGGACTCGCGCCGCGGACTTGTGCAGCTGACACCGTTTCTCTCTCCCTGACCGGATCGAGGTGGCGTGACTTCTCCCGGGCTTCTCCCTATCGCGGCGCTCCGGTCGAACGCTGCACCAACGCCGCCGCAATACCCATGCCAAATGGATCCGCATGACCTGAACTGACGTTGGGCTCGCCAATGATGGGATGAATGCGGTGGCACAAGACGGGAATGACAAGGCCGCCGTCCAGCACGCGCTTGATGTTCTCCGGCAGATTGCCGGTCGATCTCTCTGGCTTGCGGTTTTGCTGCACATCGTGGCGGGCTCCTCGGTTTGCCGACTTTGGGAAGGGCCGCATCGCTGGCACCAGGGCGCAGAATTGCCGTGTTCTTTGCCGCGCTGCCGCTGCAGCGACAGCTTGAAAGCGACGTCGAGACGTAGGGATTGACGCCGCTGGTGCTGACCGCGACGATGCGGTTCAGAAGTTCCGAGCACCGCCGAGAAAGCCGCGCTCGACCGCCACCTTCGCGCCTTCACACGCGACGCCGCCGCCTTATCTGCGTCATCAATATCGAGGAAATGGCGGTTGCCGCGACCGACCAGTGTCGTCGGCAGTGATTATCGCTCCCGCCCCTGGTTCGCAGGCGCTGGTGACTGGCACGGCCCGGCAACTCGGCGCGGTCAGCCGCTCGGGCACCGCATCGCCGGCGCCGTATTTCTGTCGTTCAACATCGCCGACAAAAATTAGAACTGATGAATTCTATCATAGGCCGCGAGGTTTCCTTTCACGAATGAAAGAAAGCTCGATTGACTATCTCGCCTCGCTCCAGTCTTTTGAAAATCAACGTGTGGTTGCCCCCGTGCAAGCCGAGAACGTGGCCAAGCTTCGTGGAGGGAGAGCCAAGCGATGCGTCAGGGGTCGACCCGCTTTGCACTCGACCACACGGCGGTGGCACGAGTTCACGTCAGAGCATTTTCGCGCTTGCCCGCGACGTCGCGGGCGCACATGCCGCCGGCATGCATTTCATGGCGCGAGATCGAGGATCATATGCACCACAACATTCCCAAATCAGAACAAAATGCCAGCGAGTGCCGCATTTCGCTTCCGGATGCGAAAAGGGCTTACCCAAAGTCCGAGATGAACACCGCGGTCCCTTTTGTGCCATCGCATGAGCACGCGCTTACCGGCATCTTCGAAATATCGAAAGTACTCACCGACCCCGCCCGGCTCGAAGTCACGTTGGCCAAGGTCGTCGATCTCCTGCCCTCGTTTGTGCAGATGCGGCACGGCATCTTCGCTCTCTTCGACGCTGAGGGCGTACTGGACATCACCGTAGTCACCGGCTGCGACGAGAACAGCGATGAGCGCTCCCGGATGCGCCTGCCGCGCAAGGCAATCGATCTGATTGTGACGACGGACACGCCGCTCGTCGCCGAGAACATAGCGGTGCATTCGGCCTTCACTGCCGCTGACGTAGAGGTGCTTGGGGCCTCCGACACCATGTCCTTCATCGGCGTTCCCATTCGTATTGATGGGAACGCCGTAGGCACGCTGACTATCGACCGCGCCTTGGACAGCAGGTCAACGTATCGGCTCGATTATGATGTCCGGCTGCTCACCATGATAGCCAACATGGTGGGACAGACAGTCAAGTTGCACCGCTTCTCCGCGGGCGACCGCGAACGACCGACGGAGGTGGAAGATCGGCTGCAAACGCAATTCTCTGATGTCAAGCACCCTGCACCGCAGCGCAAGAAGGTTCACGTCAAGGGAATGATTGGCGATAGTCCGGCGCTAAGCGCGCTGCTCGAGAAGATCGCAGTGGTAGCTAAGGCAAAGACCACGGTTCTGTTGCGAGGCGAATCCGGTACCGGGAAGGAGCTGGTCGCCAAGGCAATTCACGAGTTCTCGCCGCGCGCCAAGCGGCCCTTCATCAAACTCAATTGTGCAGCGCTGCCAGAGACAGTCCTGGAATCCGAATTGTTCGGTCATGAGAAGGGTGCCTTCACAAGCGCGTTCAATTCCCGCAAGGGCCGCTTTGAGCTCGCCGACAAGGGGACGTTGTTTCTGGATGAGATCGGCGAGATCTCGGCCTCCTTCCAGGCAAAGCTACTGCGCGTCCTGCAGGAGCAGGAGTTTGAGCGCGTCGGCAGCAACCAGACCATCAAGGTCGACGTTCGCGTGATTGCCGCCACGAACAGGAACCTTGAAGAGGCGGTTGCAAGGAATGAGTTCCGCGCCGACCTATATTATCGCATCAACGTGGTTCCCTTGCTGGTGCCGGCGTTACGCCAAAGGCGCAGCGATATTCCGCTCCTCGCAGCTGAGTTTCTCAAGAATTTCAACGATGAGAACGGCCGTACGCTGACCTTCGATCCGCGTGCGATTGAAGTACTGATGAAATGTGAATTTCCCGGCAACATTCGCGAGCTTGAAAATTGCGTGCACCGGACAGCGATCCTGGCGGAGGGACTATCAATCGGGAGAAACGACTTTGCGTGCTCCCACGACCAGTGCTTTGCCGAGGCGCTGCGGAAGAGCAGATCGGGCAAGGCCGCGCTGCAACCAGCGCCAATCCTGCCAGAGGCAGTGAATCCGGCCACGCCTCCGGATGCGGCCGCTCGTTCGGCCGCCACCACAGTCCCGCCTGCCGGAGCAACCCACTCATTGGGCGCGAGGACCACCGACGCCGAGCGCGTCATTGCTGCCATGGAAAGATGTGGCTGGGTGCAGGCAAAGGCGGCGCGCCTGCTTGGACTGACCCCGCGCCAGATTGGCTACGTGCTGAGGAAATACGGCATCGAGGTCAAGCGTCTGTGAAAGCATGACTCAGGCGGATTAGCTGAGACCGCTTAGCGGCTTGGCCCGCGCAGGGATGCAGGTCCGCGTCCGCGTCAAGTCGATCCGACCGAGGACAGCCTGGCCGAATTCCCGTGGCAGCCGGCGTTGCGACCATCTTGTGAAAGGCGACGCTGCCATCGTCAATCCGTCCGCCATGTTGCTCTCGTTGCGAGCTCATACGGATGAACCTGTGCGACTGAAACGGAGATAAAATATGTCCGATGCAAAACTGCAAGCTGTGCTTTCGTCTCTTCCGCAAGGGACGCGACAGTTAGATGCTCTGCCGTCCAACGGACCAGCGCCGGACAGAAGTTTTGTCAAGCTGAATACGAATGAGAACCCGTTTCCGTTGCCGCCAATCATAATGCAAAGTGCAGTGGCGGCCCTCAATCGCCAGTATCTGTATCCGGACGACGATAACATCAGCTTGAGGGAAGCAGCGTCCAATACCTATGGCGTATCCACGGATCAGGTCATCGCAGGCAACGGGTCGTCTGAACTGCTCGGACTCATCTACAGAGCTTTCCTCGCCCCTGGCGACAAGGTGGCGATGATATCGCCAGGGTTTTCGTTCAACCGCAAACTTGCCATGTTGCATGGTGCTGAGTTTCTCGAGATCGGATGTCAAACTCATTCGCTGCCAATGGAGCAATTGCTCTCCGGTCCGGCAAAAGACGCCAAGTTCATTCTAGTGGCCAATCCAAACAATCCGACCGGAACATTCCTCTCGATAAGCAATATCGAACGCCTCGTGTCACAATCGGATCGCCTGGTCGTCCTTGATGAGGCCTACGTCGACTTTGCACCCGATCACGGGCTGCGCCTCATCAACCGTTATTCGAACCTTCTGATCTTGAGAACATTTTCGAAGAGCTATGCCGCCGCCGGCATTCGCGTCGGTTTCGGTCTCGGTCACCCTGAGATTATTGGCAGGCTGCGCAACATCCAGAACGTCTTCAACATGAACGTGATCGGGCATGCGGTTGGTATCAGCGTGCTTGCGCATCGCGGCGCCTACGCAGAGAACCACAAGCACATCAGACATGAACGACAGCGAGTGACAGCCGCACTGTCGCAACTTGGATTTTCCGTAACGCCCTCCCACGCAAATTTCTTGCTAGCCCGTGTGCCAGCGGGACAGGACGGCTCATGGTGGCAAGCAGCCTTGGAAAGGCAAAAGATACTCGTTGCCTACTTTCCGGACAATGGTTTGGAACATTGCATCCGCGTCAGCATCGGCACAAAAGAGCAATTGGATGCATTTCTTGCTGCCGCTCGCGATATAGTTGGAAGCTTAAACATACCAAGCACTACGGGCAGGGGAGCGTCAGGCTCTGCGTGTTCGGTACGCTGACGCTAATCCGAGATCACACACTGCTATCTTTCGACTTGCTTGGTCATCCCAGCAAGAGAACAGCCTGCCTTAAAATCGGGGACAATATCGAGTGACAAACGTCTTTCCTTCAAACCTAGCCTTCGGCATCTTCGATCATCTGGACGAGGACGGCCGCGATATCGCCCGGCAGTACGAAGATCGCCTGATATTAGCAGAGGCGTGCGATCAGCTAGGGTTCTATGCCTATCATCTCGCAGAGCACCACTGTACCCCCCATGGGAGAGGTCCATCGCCGAATCTGTTCTTATCGAGCGTCGCCCAGCGCACCCGGCGCCTGCGTCTCGGACCCTTGGTGATGCTGCTTGCGCTTTATCATCCGCTGCGTGCGTTCGAAGAGATCTGTATGCTGGACCAGTTGAGCGGTGGCAGGCTCGAACTGGGCATAGGGCGCGGTGCTCTCCCGATCGAATTGGGTTACTTCGGGATTGGTGCGGACGCGGTGCCGGGCCGCTATGCGGAAGCCAGCGAAATTCTTATTGAAATACTTGTTAATGCGATGAAGGTCGGCACGCTGTGCTATCAAGGCCGCCATTTTGAGCTCAATGACGTTCCTTTGACGCTAAGACCTCATCAGCGTCCACATCCGCCGACATGGGTCGCTGCCAATCGACCCGAGTCCGCAGCCTGGGCCGCTGCGAATGGAGCAAATATCGCGTGTGTAGGACCTTCCTCTTCTGTTCGCAAAACTACTGATGCGTTCCGCGCCTATCAAGAGGACAACGCTGGCGCGGGCGATCAAGCGCCATTTATTGGATTGCTCCGCATGGTCGTGGTTGGGCGTTGTGACACACATGCCTATTCGCTCGCGGCACCTGCTTACGAACGATGGCTCAAGAGCTTCCAATTCCTTTACGAGCTTAACGCTATCCCCACTCCACCCAACCTGCCGCTGACCTTCGATGCGGCAGTCGAGAGTGAATTGTGCGTGGTAGGATCAGCAGCGTCTGTGCGAGAAGCTCTGCTTGGTCAGTTGGAAGAGGCAGGTGCCAACTACCTTCTTTGTCAACTGGCATTTGGGAATCTGCCGCTAGACGCTTCCCTATACACCGCGACGACCATTCAATCCGAAATCATGGCTCGAGTTGGCTGACCAGGCAATTTTCGGAAGGTAAAAATAGCAGCGCTCCCTGGCATCCACGTGCTCGAGCGTGCACGTGGTGGAGACGGCAAGATCGGGACGGAGGCCAAACTGACGCACGAGCGGCAGCACAGATTGCCGTGTTTGTGCGTTGGCTGGCGTCTAGGCTCCGTGTGAGCCTGCACGATCCTAAGGAGATGATGGCCGAGCGCGCCACGGTGCCGGCACGCGTCTGCTCGTCGCGCTCGCGCTAGTCGTTGCACATAGCCCGCCGCAGAGGTTCTTCTCGCCCGGGGCGGCGCCGGTGCGGCGCCCAGATCCAGCTTCATCAGCGGCTCGGCGGTAGCAAAGCCGTCACTCGCTACGGCGCTGTTGAGGGCGCGCTCGCGAGCGGGTTTGCTACGCCGAGGGACACCACCTGGAGCGAGTTCGCCCGATGCCGCGGGGTGCACCGCGGTCGGGATAACGATGCTGAAGGAAATCGTTCGCAGCCGGTCTTCACGATCTGCGCGAGTGCTTTGCATGAATGCTGCCTGCTTCCTCGTCTTCGGCGGCCTGAGTGTCCGCCGGCACGCCCGAAGTCAATGCCAGTACCACAAGGCCGCCAAGACGTCAGGTCTCGGAGCCGGCTTGTACGGTCGTATCGTGTTCGGGAATATCGTCGAAGGAGGCGTAGTTGAGATTGTAGAGTTTGGAATACAGGCCCCCCACGGCTATTAGCTGATCGTGGTTGCCAGTCGCAACAACTTGGCCATTCTGAAGCACGATGATGCGGTCGGCACCCCGGATCGTGGCAAGACGGTGGGCGATGACGAGGCCAGTGCGCCCTTCAAGCAGCTTTATCAGAGCCTTCTGAATCTGCATTTCCGTGTAGCTGTCGATGTTGGCGGTAGCTTCGTCGAGCACGAGGATCTTGGCGTCGGCGACGAGGGCGCGGGCGAAACTGATAAGCTGGCGCTGTCCGAGAGATAAGTTGTCGCCGCGTTCGCCAAGTTGGGTCTCATACCCGTCGGCGAGGCTCATGATGAAGTCGTGGGCGCCGACCGCCTTGGCCGCCTCGATCACCTTGTCGCGCGTGGCCTCTGTCTTGTGGTATCGAATGTTCTCGAAGACCGTCCCGGTGAACAGGAACGGCTCCTGCAGCACCATGGCGACCTGGCGGCCGAGCGATTCCTGGGTGAGATCGCGCACATCATGTCCGCCGACCAGCACTTGGCCCTGCTGAACATCATAGAAGCGGTGGACCAGGGCCATCGCACTCGATTTGCCAGAACCGCTCGGCCCGACCAGTGCGACCGTCTCGCCGGGATTGACCCGGAAGGAAACATTTTTCAGCACCGAACGGTTCGGATTGTAGCCGAAGGTGACGTCCCTGAACTCAACCGAGCCGTCCATTTCGGGCGAAAGCACCTCGGCATTGGGTTTGTCCTGAACATCGATCTTGACGTCGAGCACATCGGTCAGGCGCTTGCCTGAGGCCATGGCGCGCTGCATGACCGAATATTGCAGGGAGAGTGAGCGGATCGGGTCAAAGAAGCGCTGGATGTAAAATAGGAAGGCAACCAATATGCCCACATCTATGCGGCCATTCATGACCATCGAGCCGCCGACCACAATAACGGCGGCCATGGCGAGGCCGGTGAGGCCATCGACGATAGGCACCATGACCAGTGCATATTTGGCAGCGATCAGGTGGGTCCTGAGGTTGGCATGGGCCTTGTCGTCAAAAAGAATGGAATTCACCTGCTGGCGGTCCATGGACTGGACGGTGCGCACGCCGTGAATGGCTTCGGCCAGCGCGCCGTTGACCACGGAATTAGTCTCGTGTGCAGCCATGAAGGCGTCGCGGGCACGCGGCAGCCAGACAATGCGGACGATCACCAGGACCGGCAGGCCCGAGAGCGTCAGGAGGCCGAGGCGGAAGTCGAGCCACAGCATTACGAAAACGATGCCGAAGAGAAGCGCAACATCGCCTACGGAATATACCGAGGTTTCGAGGAATTCCTGTATGGAGTTGACGTCGCCTTGCAGGCGCGACATCAGGCGTCCGACCTCGGTCTTGTGCATGAAGGAGAGCGAAACCTTCTGCAGATGGCCGAACATGGCGCGGCGGATGTCGAACAGGACAGTTTCGGCCACTTTCCCAACCACCGTCTCCTGTATGTAGCCGGCGGTGAAATTGACCAAAATCGCCAAAACGAACGCGCCGACGGCCGCAAGCTGGGCTGAGCGATCGGTCCTTGCCGGGTTCATGCCCTGGTCGATCGCGGAGCGGATGATCAACGGGACGAGAAGCTGCGTCCCGGTGAAGATCAGCATTGCGGCAATCGTGATGACTACCCTGGCACGATAGGGACGGACGAAGGCCCAGATGCGCCGGAGGATGCTCTTGTCGAAAGCCCGGCCGAACATCTCCTCCTCGATACGGTGCGAGCCGACAACCGCGCGCGGAGGGCGTCTGCCGTCGTCACGTTCGGCTTCGAGTTCGCCGGCGCGGCCCTGGGCCATCAGCGGGCACCCCCATACTGGGTCATGATGTCATCACCCGGGCGCGTCTGGAGATCGTAAAGGGCCCTGTAGCGTCCCCGCTTCGCCAAAAGCTCTTGATGCGTCCCGCGTTCTACTATTTCGCCCTTATCGACAAAAAGGATCTGGTCGGCGTGCATAAGCGCACTCAGCCGGTGCGCGATGATGATCGTCACCCGATCCTTGGCGAAGCGCCGCATCGCCGCGCGGATGCGCTGCTCGGTGCCGGCATCGATCGCGGCCGTTGAGTCGTCGAAAACGACGACGGAGGGGCGCAGCATCATGGTGCGAGCAATCGTGAGACGCTGGCGCTGGCCGCCAGAGAGAGAGACGCCGCGTTCGCCCACGACCGTCTCGTAGCCTGCTGGGAGCCCGAGTACGTAGTTGTGGAGCTGGGCGAATTCGCCAGCGCGTTCTATTCGCTCTCTCTTCGCCCAGGGATCGCCATAAGCGATGTTGTTCTCGATCGTGGTGGTGAATAGGAATGCATCCTGCTGTACGACGGCGACCGCCTTGCGAAGCGTCGCGAGGGTGACATTGCGTATGTCCTGGCCGTCCAGCGTGATGGCGCCACCGGTCACGTCGTAAAAGCGGGGGACCAGATGAGCCATCGTCGATTTGCCGGAACCCGGCGGACCGACGATCGCGATCGTCTCGCCTCTACAGGCCTCAAAGCTGAGGTTCTTCAGAATGGCGCGGTTTTCGGCGCTGGGGTACGCAAACGAGACATTGTGGAAGCGCAGAGTGCCGTCGCTTATCTCAAGCGGTCTGGCCTCGAGAGCATCCCTGATTGTGATCTCCTGATCGAGGAGACCGAAAAGCCGCGAACCGCAGCTAGAAGCGCGGGCAAAGGCATTGACCATGAGGCCGATCTGGCGGACTGGCATTTGCAGGATTGTCATGAAGGTCAGGAAGGTCGCCACCGTTCCGACGCTGATCTCGCCAGCGACGAGCTTGCTGCCACCGATCCAGAGCACCAATCCCATTGCGAAAAAGAAGGACAAGGTCATCGCCGACGTGCTGGGCACGTAAATGTCGACGCGGTCGTTGGCGAGGTCGAGCGCGTTCTTGGAAGCGCCGTCGAACTTCAGCATCTCATAGGCTTGAGCCGCAAAAGCGCGGACCACGCGGATGCCTGCGAGATTTTCCTCCATCACGCGGCTTAGTACCGAAAGCCGCTCATGCAGGTCGAGCCAGGTGGCGCGCAGCCTAAGCTGTGTGGTCGATGAGCGCCAGGCGACAAAAGGCACGAAGCTCAGCGCGACCAGGCCGAGCATGGGATCGGTCGAGATCATCATGTAGGCGCCGATCCCGATCAGCATGGTGAGCAGGACCACGCGAACGAGCGCGGTGGAAAAATACATCCGCACGCCTTGGAGATCGAGCATTCCGATGGTGATCAGATCGCCTGAATGGACCCGGTCGTGAAAGGAAAAGCTGAGACGCTGGATCTTGTCGTAGTAGGCGAGCCGCAGTTCGTACGCGACATGATGCCCGACGGCTTCGGCAAAATAGTTCTGCGCCATCGTGAAAACGCCGCGCAGCGCGCTGACGGCGAGCAGCAGGAGAGCCGGGGCCCAGAGCGCTTGTCCTGCCGCGCTCCCCGCGACACCGCCCCCGATAACTGTCTGGGTCTGGTCGACAGCCCGGCCGAGAAGCTGGGGAATGAGCAACTGGAGGATTGCCGCCATGATCGTCGAGCCCATAGCGAAGGCGACCTGCCAGGGATGCCGCAAATTCAAACACGTGATGCGCAACAGCGTACTCAAATCCCGGCCCCAGCGCGCCGCTTCCACATCGGTCAACGAATTCAGAGCGTTCGTTGCGCTGTCGATAGCATCACTGCTCACGGGTGTATTCCCGACTGCATTTTTCGCCTTCGAGGCAAGCCGAAGGACCAATCATCAAAGGGGCCCGCCATTGTTAATCCTGTCCACCACCTGCAGCAGTGCCCGTTCCTATAAGCCGAGCCGCGGCTTCACTTACTGGCATGTCGATCACCGTGATTCCGCATGCCGCAAAGAAACGCGATTCGTTTCTGGTCAGCGTTTCCGCGTCCATTACCGCGCAATGTGGACCTCGGGAGCGCTTCATGATCTGCCTGGCGTAGGTGCGCAGCATCTGATCGTTGAAGCGGCAGCCAACGAAGAAAAATCCGCGGGTGATGCGGCGTTCCTTCACCACGTCTGGGATCGGTGTCTGGATATCGATTTCGGTCAGGACTTCGACATAGTCGGAATCTGCGACGAGAAAGTTTTGCGCCGGCCTAATACTCCCGTGAGGTGTATAGAGAACCGTCTTTGCCCCCGATCGGGGGTCGAGTTCCCTCCCGGACAAATCGTAGGTTTTCGTCCAAATGTTACCGATTTCGTTCGCCCGCGTGACGCCTTGTATCTCAACGACGTCCGTTCGGCCGGTCTCTACGAGAGCCGTGCGCATCGCGCCGTCGTACCAGCTGTCGACGATGAGGGAGAGCGGCAGCCTTGCGAGCCAGGCGTGGAGGAGGGTAGGCGCCACCGGCGCTGCGAATATGTCGGTCATCCAAGCTTGCAGCGTCCGGCGATGCCGGCGCTGTTCGATGAACTGCGCAACCGACCACATATTGGTGCGGATCCTGGAAGGGGCTGGCGCCCGCGCATTGAGTGCCGCGGCAACGAGCTCCGGCGTATGCGGCACAGGCGGTTCCGCACAGTTGAATTCAAGAAGACCCGGACCGAGATAGGGGATCACCTCATCGGCGGCGAGCGCTTCCTCCGCCAGGTCAAGCAGCTTTTCGGCAAAACTGTCCCGCACGATGACGAGGTGGCCCGATGTCAGGATGGTGTTCATGCTCGTTTCCTCGCGACGCACCTTATCAAGGGGCAGCATCAGTCCTCTTCGGAAACCTTCCTTGCCTGGACGGTGATCGGCAGACGCGTATCCCGTGGAAGATCGGGTAGGAGGAGCCGCCACCCGTTCCTGAGCGTCACAGTTCCGCCCCACAACTCTTCCTTCTCAAGCTTGATGATCGGCTCTTCGAGGTCCTTTTTGGGGACATACGCCGACAAGCCAGCATCGGTCCTGCGGATCATGACTTTCATCTGGCCGTCCCTTCATTGGTATTGTTTTCAGCACTGCAGGGCGCCTCGGCTTTGTCGAGGCTCATCAGTTCACGCGCTCGCATGCCGACGACGGTGCCACGATCGATCCATTCGACCGCATAGATGAAGAACTGCTGGAGAAAGGTGCCAATGTCGCGCACATATCCCTCGTCGCCCTTCCGCACGAGATTTTCGCCGATCTCCCTGCCAGGATAGGTGCCGTCATTCTTTATGTGGCGAGTGGCACGTACCCGCTCTCCCGGCATGAATCGTGGAGGCCTGCGGATTTCGACCTCCTCTTCGCGTCCGAGCGACATGTCCGTTCCCTGATTTCTCTTGAGGCTGCAGATTGTGAACAAAGGCGTTCCAGGTGTCCTGCGAAGGCATCCCCGACCATGTCGGCGGCCCAATGTCCGTCACGCAGGAACGCAGGTCTTCGGCACCGGGCATACCGAGGCACATTGCTGCGCATCGAAGACCCCCTCGCATTCGGTGCACTTTTGCGGCTCGATCACATAGCTCTCGCCTTTGAACTTGATCGCGCCGGAGGGACACTCGAATTCGCAGGCGCCGCATTGGGTGCATTGGGATGCGATGATCTTGAAAGCCATTTTAACTCCTGGTCCGAATGGATGAGACGCGCTCAGGCCGTCGCCGCGAGTGCGGGGGTCCCAGACGCGGCCGCGTAAATCGCGCTGATTGCGGTCTCGAGATAGTCGTGGGCATATGCGTCGGTGGCTTGGATTCCAGCGTCGGCGAGCTGATCCTGCGGGCAGTTTCCGATCTTGGCGCACAGCACGATATCTATGCCTTCAAGCGCTGCGATGACGCCATCGAGGGCGGCTTCTCCGCCCCAGCCGCCGAGGCAATACTGCTCCACCTTCCGATGCCCGACAAAACTGATCCCTCTCGGCGAGGCTTGATAAACCTGGAATTCCTTCGCATGGCCGAAATGTTCATTGACGCGGCCGCCGCCCTTGGTCGCCACCGCGAAGAGAAGGGACTTGCCGGGGCTCGCTGCCTTGACCAATCCGATCGCTTCTCTCCTAGCCGCCACGTGATCACGGCGCTCCTCCGCGACCAGCTCCCGATAGGCCTTGCGATTGCTGGCATCGTAGGTGACCTCGCCGGGAATCCGGTCGACTGTGAATTCCTGGCCACGATCCTCTCCGAGCAGGCCGACGGCATCTGCCCGGCACTGCCGGCAGTGGCGCATCAACTGGGCGCCGCCTTCGACACGATCCTGAAGAGCCTTCATCTCCATTGCGTTTGGGCCGCGTTGCCCGCTCAGTCCGTAGTGCGTGCCGTGCGCCGGGTCCGAAATCAGCGGCATGAGGTTGTGCAGGAACGCGCCTCGCTCCTTGACCCATCTATTCACCTCGATCAGATGCTCATCGTTCACGCCGGGGATCATCACCGAATTGATTTTGGTGAGGATGCCGCGCGCGGTCAGCATCTCCAGACCCAACATCTGGCGCTCGTGCAGGATCCGGGCGGCTTCGATGCCGACGTAGCGGCGATGGTCGTAAAAGATCCAAGGATAGATCTTTGCACCGACCTCAGGGTCGACCATGTTGATGGTGATCGTCACGTGATCGACATTCATGTCGGCAAGCTCATCGACATGGTCCGGCAGCGCGAGCCCATTCGTGGAGATGCAAAACTTGATGTCTGGGATTTCCCTGGCGACTCGTTCGAACGTTGCCTTCGTCTTCTTCCAATCGTAACACGCATCGCCAGGTCCGGCGATGCCGACCACGGAAAGCTGCGGCACCTCGTTGGCGACCGCGATCACCTTGCGTAGCGCCTGGTCGGGCGTCAGCTTTTCGGAGACCACCCCAGGCCGGCTTTCGTTGGCGCAGTTATATTTGCGATTGCAGTAGTTGCACTGGATATTGCAGCCGGGCGCGACCGCGACGTGCATGCGCGCGAAATAGTGATGCGCCTCTTCTGAAAAGCAGGGGTGATCCTTGATCTTCTCCCAGATAGCCGGATCCGTGTCGTCCGGCTTTATCGACGAGCCGCAGGACGAAGACGCGCAGCCACCGGCTTGCACGGTGGCAAGCAACTCGTCATCGAATGTCGTGCTGAGGCTCTCAAGCGAAATTGCCGGTGCGGACATCGAACGGCTCCGTGGCTGGTGAATGTCGCAGTTCAAACCGCAAGAGCTATGCCAGCTCAAAGAGCGGTTTTGGTTCACGAATTGGCTTTCGTGTCGGATTCCGTGGGATTGCTCCGACACACCTTTGTCGGGCTTCCGACAGTGGACAAGCAAATCGGGTCGCGAAGGCTACCAGCCTTGGGCGCGCAGAGTGTGAGGGAGACTACTCCGGGCTTACGTTTGACGTCATCACGACGTCTAGAATTTCTTCACCTCGATACCATGCCGGCGCAGCGCGTAGCCGATTTGCCGCGGCGTGAGGCCGAGGATACGAGCCGCCCTGGCCTGAACCCAACCGGCCTTGTCCATCGCGTCGATCAGCCGGTCGCGTTCCGTCAGACGCGGGGGACAAGCGGGATCGTTCGGATCGCCCGCCGCAAGGGGAGATACCTTGCCTGCGGAGGCACCGATGCGACTGGCCGGCAGCCGCAATCCGACGGGCACTTCGTTGAACCGTGCGAGATCGTCGATGGCATTGCCGCCATTCGAGCGGTCGGCTCGCTTCCAGAGGAGCCAGGAAAGGCACTGGCTCTTCTTACAGGCGAAATCGGATGGCGTGATCGTCCTTGAACGCGCAAGTGTGGCCGTCCTTTGGACGCAGTTCTCCAGCTCGCGGACGTTACCAGGGAAGTAGCATTGCGAGATCAGGTCAAGCGCCGACGGCGCGAAGGCAAGTGCGCGATCGTTCTCCTTGTTGAATCGGTTGAGGAACGCGTTCGCAAGGCGTGGAATATCGCCGGGTCGCTCTCTGAGCGGAGGCAGGATAACTGGCACCACATTGATGCGGTAATAAAGGTCGGCCCTGAACTCCCCTTTTATGACGGCCGTCTCGAGGTCCTTGTTGGTGGCGCATATGAGGCGCACGTCGACCTGTAGCGTTTTGGTGCCGCCGACTCGCTCCAACTCGCCTTCCTGCAAGACACGCAACAGCTTGGCTTGAAAGGCCGGCGAAATCTCGCCGATTTCATCAAGTAGCAGCGTTCCCTCATTTGCCAATTCAAAACGACCGGCGCGCTGGGAGATAGCACCCGTGAAAGCGCCCTTTTCATGCCCAAACAGTTCTGACTCCAGAACGCTTTCAGACAGTGCGGCGCAGTTCAATTTGACGAAAGACCTCTTCCTCCGACGTGAGAGCTTATGGATGGCTTGCGCAAAGAATTCCTTGCCGGTGCCGCTTTCACCCCGCAGAAGCACGGTGGAATTGGTCCCTGCTACGACCGAGACGGTTTCGAGCACCTGCTTGAGTGCGGGGCTTTCCCCGATGATCCCGTCGATTTTGGCATCCGCATGCCGGGCAGGGTCGTAGGTCCTCCCCTCGTTGGGCGATTTCTCCGGTCTCCATTGTTCATGGACAGACCGCTGACGATCTGTACTCAGGGTGCGATGGAGACGGATGGTCCGGCCGACAAGGTTGGCGACCATCGTCAGGAAGTATGTGTCCTCGTCGTCGCGAAAGTCGGTGACGCCGTCTCCGGCGCGGTCGATCGACAATGTCCCAAGGATCTTATGATCAGCCTTTAGCGGGATACCGATAAAGGCAATTGGGATGGTCCCGCTGCTCGAAGACGTTTGAAGGTCAGCCTGAAATAGTTGGGACTTGCGGACGTCCGGTATGAACAGCGGCGTCCCCGTAGCGACGATTTGATCTGTTATGGCCTGTGGTATGACGCGGCGAGTGCCTGATTGAGGTGCGTGGATGTTGCCGGCAGTTGCGGCAATCTCCGGCTCTCCTTCAGCGTCCAGGACGACGATTGCTCCGTGACGCATCTGCAGAAACGAAGGCAGGATGTTCACGACATTGGCGAGCGTAATCTCCAGCTCGGTGGGGGCGGTCAGCACCTTCGATATCTCGTAGAGTCCCCTGAGCGCGATATCTGCTTGGGGCATGCTTTTGATGGGCGGTTCAGGGCGGGTATCCCGAGGTGCTACCTCGTCGACCCGATCTTGCGGTACGTGAGCCATGGAAACACCTCAGGGGTTGTCGTCCAGAGTGCTCCTCCTTTTGTATCTGAATTCTGAAAGCACAGTATTCACGAGCTTCTCTTCGTTGCGAGGCCATTCCAGCAAAGATAGACTTGGCCTTGGTCCCGACCTCAGGTGTACCAAGATTGACCCTGTTGATACGGTGCGTGCCTCGGTCATCCGAATTTGAAGAGGACTCCGAAGCCGCCGCGTGGATAGTTCCACTCGATCTCGCCACTGGTCTCACACAAAATCCGGCAGGTGCCGCACTCCATGCAGCCGTCGGCAGTGATCTCCACTTGACCTTTGTCGTTCAACTCATAACATTTCGCCGGGCAGACGTGGGTCAGCGCGAGCAAGTTCGCGCTTGGCCTCTCGTGCGGTCGCACTTTGATATGCGGACGGCCGGAATCCACCAAGTAGCGGTTCTGGTAAAGCTTGTCCTCGACACGTGACTTCGTCACTGCGATCGTCATTTCATCTCCCCTCAGCGCCACGCCAATGCAAGGCGGACCGCGTCGCTGACCAGCCCCCAGCGCGAGCGCGCCTTGATGAAGGCCGCCGTGGTCGCCTTTTCCTTCTCGATCTTCGGCATGCCGTCGACACGCATGAAGTTCTGCGCGGCTTGCGACATCAACCGCGGATAAGTCGTGAAGTAATTGCAGGAATTGGTGTGGAGCAAGGCCGGCATGTCTTTGTATTTCCTTAGGTCCTTGACCACGAAGGACTTGTCCAGCATGGCTTTGTAAAGGGCGAGATTCCGTTTGGTCATAGGACCGTTGCGGCTCCTGACCTCGATGATTGCCTCAGCCGCGATGCGGCCGGAGGTCATGGCGAGGTTCGAACCCTCGCGGTGAATGGCGTTGTTCAGTTGCGCGGCATCGCCGACCACGACCCAACCGTCGCCAAAGAGCTGCGGAATAGCCTTGTAGCCGCCTTCGGGAATGAGATGCGCGGAATATTCTTTCACTTCCGAGCCGGCGATCAGCGGCCGGATCGAAGGATGGGTTTTTAAGGCGTCGAGGAGGACGTAAGGGCTCTCGACCATCGCCGCGAAATCGGAGACGAGGCAGCCAATGCCCAGTGAGATCGACTCCTTGTTGGTGTAGAGGAAGCCGAGCCCGGCCATGCTGCGGGAGGTCGTGCCCACCGCCTCGATCACGCAGCCTTCATCGCCCTTGAGGCCGAACCGCTCCTCAATGACCTCTTCGGGCAGGAAATGCATTTCCTTGACGGCGAGCGCCACGGTTTGCGGCTTCGGCATCTCGCGCAGGCCGGCCCGCGTGCCAAGCAGCCCGGAAACACCTTCTGCGAGGACGACCACGTCCGCGTAGATGGCTCCGCCGGCCCGGTCTGTGCGGACGCCGATCACCCTGTCCTTGGCGTCACGGATGAGTTCCGTCACGGTCGTCTCGCACAGAACCGTCGCGCCGGCCTCGCGCACCTTACGCGAAAACCATTTATCGAACTGGGCACGAATGATCGTGTAGCGGTTGGGCTTCGCCTCATTGAAGTCGTCCGACCGATAGTGAATCCCGGTATGGGATGTGTCGTCCATCACCCAAAGCCGCTGTTCAACCAAATGCCGCTCGAGAGGCGCATCGTCCCGGAAATCCGGGATGATCTTCTCCAGCATGTTCGCGTACATGATGGCACCCTGGACATTCTTGGAGCCCGGATATTCACCCCGCTCCAACTGCAGCACCTTCAGGCCGTGGCTGGCCATGGTGTAAGCAGCTGCGTTTCCGGACATGCCGGCCCCAATAACAATGGCGTCGAATTGTTCCTCAATCATGTCCATCCCTTAGCTCGCAAGCTTATCGCGACTGTGGGGCGACAGCCGCCGGGTGAAGGCTTCCGTCAGTGCGGGCAGGAAGCGGATCGCGTCGGTGACGATCCCGAGGTGAGCGAAATCGAAAATCGGCGCGTTCGGGTCGGTGTTGATGGCCACGATGAGATCCGCCCCCTCCACGCCAACCCGATGCTGGACGGCGCCGGAAATCCCGGCCGCTATGTAAAGCTTCGGCCGGATGGTCTTGCCAGTTTGGCCGATCTGCCGATCAGCTGGCATCCAGCCCTTCTGGACCAACGGGCGCGAACAGCCGTGCTCGGCGCCGATTGCTCGCGCGAGATTCTTCACAAGCTGCAGGTTCTCCGCCGCGCCTAGACCGAGGCCTCCCGCAACCACGACGTCGGCATAGGCAAGATTTGCCTTTGCCGACTGACTATCCGGCAGGAAGCCGAGGATTTTGGTAACGATCTCGTCCTCGGCTACCGAGAGCTTGTGCCGGATGACACGCCCGACCGGTTTATCCGCCCGCTGCGGCATGGGCATGACCCTCGGTCGCACTGTCGCCATCTGGGGGCGGAAATTGAGCGTATAGATCGTGCACAACAAGGAACCGCCGAAAGTCGGACGGGTGGCGGCGAGCGAACCGTCGGTATCCACATCGAGTTCGGTGCAGTCGGCCGTGAGCCCTGTCTGCAAGGTCGTCGCCACGGAGCCGGCAAGATCCCTGCCGAGTGTGGTGGCACCGAGAAGAAGGATCTCGGGTTTGTGGGTATCGACCAGATCCGTCATCGCCTTGGTGAAAGGCTCGTTCCTGTAGTCGGCGAGCAGCGGCTCCTCGACGATGTAGACCAGGTCGGCACCATAAGCGAAGGCTTCGGCAACGGCGTTCCCGATGGCCTCCCCCGGCGGTCCAAGCACGACGCCCGCAAGCTGGACCTGAAGCTTGTCTGCTAACATGCGGCCTTCGCCGAGCAGTTCGAATGATACGGGATGGACCTGACCGCGTTCGAGCTCGATGAAAACCCAAACGTGCCGGTAGTCCTTGAAATGCGCGGGCAGCTCCTTCTTTATGCCGGCACGGCCGGCGGCAGGGCGAGGGGTTTCTCGGTTCGCGTTCGACATCGTCTGATCCTTGCCCTCTCACGCGCCGCCGTTGAAGGCGAGCTCATGTTCCAATGCCGGCTGGCGGGTGAAGATTGCCGTGATGAGTTCGTCAGCGACATCGCGCAAAGCCATCTCGGCGGTGTCGATTTTTGCCGCCTTTTCCGCCCGCGCAGGAGGGGCGAAAACGCGCTTGACGACCGTCGGTGAACCGCGCAGGCCGCATTTGGTGAGATCCTCAATGCCGGCGTCGGCCGCACTCCATTTCAAGACCTGGCTGCGCGCGGCGCACAGGGCGTCCTGGATCGAGCCCCGGCGGATCTCGTTTGTGCCTTCCAGCATGGTGATGAGGCAAGGGAGCCTGCTCTTCAGCATCTGTGTGCCGCCTTCGGAGCGGCGCTCGACCTTGATCTCGCGTGCAGCAAGGTCAATAGAGGCGATCTTCGCGACATAGGTCAGTTGCAGGAGTGCGAGGCGCTTGGCGATGCCGGGCCCGACCTGGGCGGTGTCGCCATCGATCGTCTGCTTGCCGGTGAAGACGAGGTCTGGCGTGCCGAACGTCTCGCCAACCTTCGCGATTGCCTGGGAAAGGGCGAACGAGGTCGCCAGCGTGTCGGAGCCGGCAAAATAGCGGTCGGTCAAGAGCACCGCTCGGTCGGCGCCGTAACCGAGCGCCTTGCGCAGCGCGTCCTCTGCCATGGGCGGACCCATAGTGAGCACGGTGACTTCGCCACCGTAGGCGTCGCGCAGTCTGAGGGCTTCTTCGAGGGCGAACAGGTCGTAAGGGTTGATGATAGTCGGAACACCCTGGCGCATGATCGTGTTCGTCACCGGATGGACCCTTATCTGTGCCGAGTCCGGCACCTGCTTGATGCAGATTACGATGTGCATTGGCGGTTTCTCTAGGCTCCTGTCCGGATGCGGGCTTGGCGGTTGTCTCCTTGGTGCGCATCATTCGTGCCAACTGTTTTGCGTGCCCCTATTCCTAGAACTTCGGTTGGTTGCTTCTGAGGGCGCCGTGGTGATGACCGGATTTGTCGGCTTCTCGACATTGTCGCGTCGCAACCCGTGTCGCGGTCATTCCTGTCCGAACCGCTTCAGTACGGAGTCGAACGGGACAAAGGTGCGGCCCGGCGTGGCAGGTTTGTTCGGATCGTGGTCTTTGAGCACCTTGAAGACCCGATGCGTGAGTGGCGAGGAAATCACGAAGTCCTCGTAAGCGCGTTCGAGCGTCGCGCGCACCCGCGCGGCAATCACCTTGTCGGGCAGACCGGAGAAATCTTCTTCGGCAAGGTATTGGCCCACGCGCTTCATGATATGGAGCCGCGAGACATTCAGCACCTTCGGATCATAGGAGACGCCAAGGACTGCGAAGAACTCCTCCGCAGCCGACACGCGCTTCAGTCGTGCGAGGATGTCGGTGACATCGATGGGGCGGCTGTCAGCGGAACAATTCATTGCATTCTCCCTGGTCGGAAAACTGTGGTGTCGGTGCGCTCGCGCACGGCTGACCTGGACCCGCACAGCTCCGCGAGGGATGCCTCGCTGCACATTCCATCGTAGAGCTCGACCAGTTGAGTTGCAGTGACGGTCGATTTGGTCTCGGCCGCCTCGCGCCGGACGCGGGCCACCATCGCGGCTGCTAGATCCGGGTCGAGATCGCGGCCGCTTTCGCTCAGCACATGGGCAATCGCAGTGGCGCCGGAATGCTTGCCGATGACCATACGCCGGCAGCGGCCCACGAGAGCCGGATCGAGCCCCTGATAAGTACGCGAGTCCTTCAGCAGCCCTGCGACGTGAATGCCGGATTCGTGCGTGAAAACATCGGCGCCGACGACCGGCTTAGTGGCCGCGGTCTGCCGGCGGGCGGCCCAAGCCACCTGGGCAGCGAGGTCGGGCAATGCGGTCAGCTCAATGCCGGTATCCGCGCGGTCGAGGACCGCCATCGCGGCGGCCACCTCTTCCAGCGCGGCATTGCCCGCACGCTCGCCGAGCCCCAGGACGGTGACGGAGCCATGGCGCGCGCCTGCGCGGATCGCGGCCAGCGTGTTGGCGGCAGCAAGTCCGAGATCGTTGTGGGCATGAAATTCAAGGTCGATTGGAGACTGCGCCACGAGCTGGGCGACAAGTTCGAAGGTCGAAAACGCATCGAGAACGCCGACTGTGTCGGCTAGCCTGACGCGGCTTGCGCCGGCGCGTGCAGCCGTCTCGATGACGCGGGCGAGATGATCCCGATTGGCCCGCGAGGCATCCTCGCAGCCCACCGCGACGAAGAAGCCGGCGGCGGCTGCGCGCCTGACCATATGTTCGATGACCTGGAGCGCTCCCGCCTTATCGAGGCCGAGCTCGGCGGCAAGTTGGATGTCCGACGCAGGCAGCGATAGACTGACGGCGTGGACGCCGCTCTCGATCGCTGCATCGAGATCCAGCGACGTCATCCGGCACCAGGCCATGAGCCGAACCGGGAGACACCGCGCGACCACGGCGCGAATTGTTTCGATCTCGTCGGCGCCCATGACCGGCGTGCCGATCTCGATCTCTGTGACGCCGGCCGCCGCAAGAGACTCGGCGATCTCCAGCTTTTCCGTCGTGGTAAAGGCGACGCCGGGCGCCTGCTCGCCATCGCGCAAGGTCGTATCGTTGAGAAAGACATGACGGGTCATGAACGGTAGCCGGTTCTGCTGCCGCTCAGGCATAGACCGGATTGAACGTCTTCGGAGCTTCGCTTACCTGGCCCAGAACTGGGAAAGCCACGCAGCTTCTCCACGATTGCCGGCATGACCTCGAGCACCCGGTCGACGTCCGCTTCGCCGTTGTCCCGCGCCAAGGAGAAGCGGACTGCCGCGTGTGGCGTTTTCATCGCGCTCAGGACATGGCTCGGTTCCAGAGAGCCGGAGGTGCAGGCAGAGCCGGAGGAACACGCGATGCCCACGCGGCTGAGGAGGAGTGGAATTCCATCACTTTCGATATGTTCGAAGGAGATGTTTGCGGTGTTAGGCAACCGTTCCAGGGGATCTCCAGTGACACAGGTGCTTGGGATGCGCTGGAGAATCCCGTCCTCTAAACGGTCGCGGAGCGACTTTACCCGTGTGGTCTCGTCGTCCATGAATTTCAAGGCGAGTTCGGCCGCCATGCCGAGCCCGACTATGCCGGGCGTATTCTCGGTGCCAGCACGCCGGTTGTGTTCTTGGTGGCCCCCCTTGATCAGCGAGTGGAAATTGACGCCACGTTTTACGAAAAGCGCGCCGATCCCTTTCGGCCCGTGCAGCTTGTGGCCGGAGAGCGACAGCATGTCGATTGCGGTCGACTTCAGGTCCATCGGAAGCTTGCCGACCGCCTGCACAGCATCGGTATGGAAAAGGGCGCCCACTTCCTTGGCCAACTCGGCAAGCCTGGCGACGGGGAAGATCACACCAGTCTCATTGTTCGCCCACATTATCGAGACGATTGCCACCTGTGGGGTGAGGACGGCCATATAGGCGTCGAGGTCGAGCCGGCCACGGCAATCCACCGGGATCCTGTGCACCTTGACGCGGCGGGTCTTCTCAAGATGCGCGCAGAGCGTCAGCACGGCGGGATGCTCGACCGCGGACGTAACGATCTCGGTTCGGTTGGGCGCCGCCTCGAGCGCCGAAAGAAGCGCTGCATTGTCGCTTTCTGTCCCACCCGAGGTGAAGGTGATCTCATCGTCGAACTCCGCCCCGATCAGAGCTTGCAACTGCCTCCGCGCCTTTCTCACCGCCGCACTGACTGAGGCGCCAAGAGCGTGCGCCGACGAAGGGTTGCCGAATTGATCCCTAAAGAACGGCAACATCGCTTGCACGACCTCAGGATCGACCCGTGTGGTTGCGTTGTTGTCGAGGTAGACAGGTTTCATGTGCGATCCTCAGTTGACCGGAATGACGCGAGCGCGCGACCGGCTCATTGAGCCTCTGGCGTATGCCGTTGATGATGATGGGCCCGAACTGGCGGCCGGCGCGGACGCCCGAGAGTTTGACGTAGACCGGATCGGCGTCGGCATGGCCAAGTCCGCAGTCGCCGCCGTCAGCCCGCAGGTAAGGACGCCCGAACACGACAACGTTATCGATAAGCCGAATTTGGCGCAGCGGCGCGATTTGGCCGCCAGCAGCTTGGGTGCCACCAGGAACCGAACTGTTTCGGGAGGCGACGTTCTTTGCATCCTACCTGAAGCGATTGCCGGTCCCAAGATCGGCTTCGACCTTGCCTTGTTCTTGAGGACAGGGACATCTGTTGTGCCGGCCATATAAGCCTCCTCTGCCGCAAATGAGTCCGTCGGCGGCAATCGCTTCATGGACCCGCACAGGCGCTTCGGGCGATCAACTGAAGGACTTGCCGCAGCCGCACTTCTCGCGCGCGTTGGGGTTATCGAAGACAAAGCCGGAAGATTCGAGCCCGGTGAGGAAGTCGACGGTCATGCCGGCGACATGCGGTTGGGAGCCCGCGTCCACGAACAGCTTGATCCCATCTGTCTCGGTGATCGCGTCGCCCTCGCGCGACACGCTCTCCAGGCCCATTAAGTATTTGAAGCCGGCGCAGCCGCCGGCCTGGACCATGATGCGAAAGCCTTCCGCCGGCTCGCTGGCGCGGGAAAGAGCAGTCTTGATGGCGGCAACAGCGTTGTCGGTGAGCGTAATCATGGCTCCATTCTCCTCAGTCCGGGACCTGCTTGCGCATCACGTTGCATGCACCGTGCCAAAGCGAAAAAATGTTTCAATACAGCGCGGCATCTCTGACCCTGCGGTGGTTCTTGTGAGTCCATTGCTGCGAAGGTGTCGGCCAACCGACACGTACTGTCGGGTTTGTCGGGTCCGCCACGCGGGATGTTGGGCCTGAGTTGTTGGCTGAACTCACATCAAACCAATGACCATTACAGAAGACTCCTTCTGAGCTTGCTTCGGCGCAATTGGCACAGTTTTTGAAGCTCCACTGGCGAGGCGGCAAGAGACTGCCGATCCACAATCGTGTCGTGGGTGCCCTCGCGATCGATGCGGCAAAGCAAGGGAGCAACATGTCAGGACTGGGTCAGACACGCTTTGTTTGGCGAAGCAGCGCCGCCCGTGGCATCCGAATGACCGATTGGCCGATTGCGACAACACCCACAATCGCTCACCACCGCCCGGTGGCCACCGACCGGCTCGATGAGATTCCATCGGCATGTGCCTGCACGTGTCACTCGGGTCTCGCCGCTCCGATAGCACCCCCGGTTTTCGCGCGGGTGCGACGACGTGCGCACGCTGTCCAGCGACACTTTGTTCACGGGCCAGCAGCAGATCAGGGTCGAGCATTACGGCGCGCCCTATCGGCTGAAGATTCACCGGCAGGGCAGCTGATCCTCACACGTAGGTGGAAGCAGGGGTAAGACATGGACCAGCGCGAGCAACCGTCGCCGGACGAAATCCGGCGGGCGTGCGAAGACAATCCGAAAATCCGGGAGCATGATCTCGCCGCTCGATTGGGCATTTCGGAAGCCGAATTGGTCGCAGCGCATTGTGGTCACGGCGCGGTGCGCATCGAGCCGCGCGTCGATGATCTGCTGACCGGCCTCGAAGCGGTCGGCGAGGTGATGGCGGTCACCCGCAACCAAAGTGCCGTGCACCAAAAGATCGGCGTCTACGACAAAGTGGTCACCGGCAACCCGCATGCCATGGTGCTCGGCGACGAGATCGACCTGCGCATCTTCCCGAAAGCGTGGGCGTATGGCTTCGCCGTCGAGAAGCGCGAGGGAGCCGAGATCCGCCGCAGCCTGCAATTCTTTGATGCCACCGGCGAGGCGATGCACAAAGTACATCTCAGGCCCGCCTCGAACCTGCAGGCCTATCAGAATCTGGCGGCAGAGCTCGCATCCTCCGACCAGGAGCCGATCATATCGGTCGAGGCGAGCGGGGCGCGCGATAACGCAGTGAGTCCAGACCAAGCCGCCACGGTCGACGACCTACGCGAGCACTGGTGCCGGCTGAGCGACGTGCATCAGTTCTACCATATGTTGAAGGCACTGAAGCTCAGCCGCTGCCAGGCGATGCGTATGGCCGACGAGGATTACGCCTGGCTGCTCGACAATGATGCCGTTGGCGCCCTGTTCCAACAGGCGGCCGAAGACGAGATGCCGATCATGTGCTTTGTCGGCAATCATGGTTGCATCCAGATCCATTCCGGCCCGATCAAGTCGGTCAAGCAGATCGGGCCGCGGATCAATGTGCTCGACGAGACCTTCCATCTGCATCTTAGGACCCATCACATCCGCGAGGTCTGGGCCGTGCGCAAGCCGACGAGGGACGGTCACGTCACGTCCATTGAAGCCTATGGCGCCGACGGCAAGATGATCATCCAGTTCTTCGGCACGCGCAAGGAAGGCGAACGCGAGCGCAGCGACTGGCGGTTTCTGGCCGAGAGTCTGCCACGCGTTCCCGGTCCGACCGACAGGGATGGGTAGAGCCGACAGGCCCTCGGATTGAACCGGCCGCCATAGGACTCGGCACCACGTTCCGACAGCGGCTCGCGAGGAAATAATAGGTCCATGTGCGATAGAGCTTGCCGTCGTAGCGCATACGGCGGTCAGGGTGCACGCCGGAATTGACCGCAGCGATACAGTCAAGCTCGTCGTCGGCCGGACCGCTGCGCACGAGTGCATCACCGTCTAGCCGGAAATCCTTGCAGCGGCTCCGAGCGATATAACGCATACGCCATCAGTGCCGAACCGAAGCGCGGCTCGACCTTGTTGATAATTTCGATCATCGCGCGCAAGCGCCGCCGGGTCTTGTCGGACCGCACCCGATCCTTGCGCTGGATCGCGTCGTTGCTCAGTCCGGGCCGTGCGAGCGATCTCCTCGCTCGTCGACCGGAAGGCAGTGCAGCAGCAAGGTCGAACAGCCCGATGTCGCGGCCTCGACAAAACCAACCGTGGATGTCGGTTGTCGGACGTTGTCGTAAGAATGATGGACAGCTGATCATCAACTTAGCGGCGGCGGGCCCAGTGCAGGCTGGCATCGCTTGGTGCAGCGCCATGGGTACGCCTATCCGGCACGCGACTTGCTTTGACAATTTGATCAGCAGGGCATCAGCAGGGCATCAGCAGTGCGTCACGGAGCTGAGCGATTGACCAGCCTCTCAACCCTAACGGGGATAAGCAGCGGCTTTGCTTCATGACCGCAGCGCGGCGGAGATGCCCCTTCTGATTGAATTCGCAACCGATCTCATCCGCGCTGGTGCAGGTGGACTGTATCGGGCGACAGAATCTAGAAGGCGCCCGACAAGAGATGTACCCATGCTGGAAATCGACTTTATGAACAGCGGTGCAATCTCAATCGAGCCATGAACGCCAATGTAGAGAAAGCAAAATGGCGACCAACCCCGTTCCAGATCATGTCCCGCCCGAAATGGTGAGGGACTTCAGCCTGTTTACGTCACCAGGGATGTCACCGACGCCCAACGGGGATCCGCAAGCAGCCGTCGCTTGCGTACATGCCGGGCCGCCGATCTTCTATTCGCCCTGCAACACGCGCGATGGGCGGGGTACCTGGGTCATCACTCGCGCCAGTGATCAGCGCCGGGTGCTGCAGGACGCCGAAACGTTTTCGAGCCATCGCAGCATCTTCGCGTCCGCGCTTGGCGAAAACTGGCCGATGATCCCGCTTGAACTGGATCCGCCTGCCCATGGCGTTTTTCGCTCACTACTCAATCCGCTGCTTTCGCCAAAGCGGGTGATGGCTTTGGAACCGGCTGTCCGCGAACGGGCGGTCGAGCTGATCGAAAGGATCGCCGCGTCGGGCACAAGCTGCGACGTCATGAAGGATTTTGCATTTCCTTTCGCGGTGAGCATCTTCCTTCGCTTTCTGGGGCTGCCGGATGACCGACTCGACACATTTGTCGGCTGGGGGAAAGATCTGCTTCACGGTGACGATGTGAAACGCCCGGCGGCGGCCCGGACGATCGTGGCATTCATCGACGAACTTGCAGCCATGCGGCGCGAGGAGGCGGTTGACGATTTCATGACCTTTATCGTGCAGGCACAGGTCGAGGGCCGCCGGCTGACGGACACCCAAGTCCGCGGCATCGGCGTGCTTGTCTTCGTCGCTGGGCTCGACACGGTCGCAGCAGCTATAGGCTTTGACTTGGCCTATCTCGCGCGCAACCTCAAAGATCAGCAATTGCTTCGGAGCGAACCGGACCGGATCGTGCTCGCGGCCGAAGAATTGCTGCGCGTCTATCCGACCGTTCAGTTGATCCGCGTGGCAACGAAAGATATCGACTTCGAAGGCGCGCCGATCCGGAAGGGGGACTATGTTTCCTGCGCCACGATGATTGCCAATCGTGACCCGGCGGAATTCGAATGCCCCAACACGATCGATTTGGAGCGGGAGGACAACCGCCACGCCGCCTTTGGCTATGGTCCCCACCGTTGCCTTGGCTCACACCTTGCCCGGCGGGAGATTGTCGTTGGCCTGGAGGAGTGGCTGGCGCGCATCCCGGCTTTCAGGATCAAGCAGGGTACGGCACCCATAACCTCTGGCGGCCATGTATTCGGGATCGAAAATTTGATCCTGGACTGGTCCTAGGCCCCGCCCCAAGCCGGGGCACAGAGAAAGGAGGCAGCGCCATGCGCATCATCGTCCAAAATGCCAAATGCCAGGGTCACGCGCGATGCGCGGCGCAAGCGCCGGACATCTTCAAGCTTGATGACGAGGGTTATATCCTGCCTGGTGACATTGAAGTTGCGGAAGGGGAGGAGCTGCCTGCATCGCGAGGCGCGCGATGCTGTCCTGAACGTGCGCTGGAACTCACCCGCTGACGCTTTGAATCAGACGTCATTCAACCGAGAGTCTGGCGGGCTTGAATGGGGTCGACCATGTGGCCGCACTGGAAAGGACGGCACGCGACCTCTGTGCCAGCACGGTCCACGTCCAACTCCGCGGGGGCACTTCCGGCGCCGAGGTGTTCCCCATGAGGCGCAAACGGCACGGCGGGGGTTCGCGACACACCTCTTCCAATCACAGAATTTGCGACAGAGCCGATGGACCAGACGAAAATTACCGCACTACTCGACCGCGAGACGATCCGCGACTGCCTCTTCCCGAAGAACTGCCCAACCCATGTTGCGGCCGGCCGGGTCGCTGCATGACTTGATAGGACAAACCAGGAGAACGGCACCATATTTGCCCAACACTATGCCCGGCTCAGCACCGGCCGATGGCCGCAGATCGAGCTGGAGAGGAGGTTCGACCAGCATGTGCTTGCCTGTGTGCTTTCACGTGCGCTCGAGGAGATCGAGGCCGGCGAGGCGACGGCGACGCAGGCAACCGGCCTTTCGCGCGCCGAGCTGCGCGATGTCCTGGCCCGCTGTTTCCCTGCTATTCCTATCACCGCGTTTGCCTTGGAAGAGGTGAGCGAGCCCGAGCCGGACCTGGAGGAAGAACTTCTGCGCGGACTGCTGCTGGCGCATGCCCGGCCGGGCGACCCGGCGAGCGCTCGCTTCGCCAAGATCATCGCCCGGCGTGCCATGCGCAATGACCATCTCTGGCAGGACCTTGGCCTTTTTAATCGAACCGACCTCGGCCGCCTGCTCGCCTCGCATTTTCCGACGCTGGCGGCCGGCAACACCCAAAACATGAAATGGAAGAAATACTTTTACCGCAAGCTCTGCGAGGTCGAAGGTTTTTCGCTGTGCAGCGCGCCCAGTTGCCGGGAATGCAATGACTTCGAAAACTGCTTCGGCCCGGAGGAAGGCGAAAGCCGCCTCACACGGATCAAGAACGGCATCGCCTCGGATTGAGAGCCGCTTTCGTCAGTCGTACAGCCCCAGCGCTCGCGCCGCGCCATATGTCTCTTGTCTAATGTCGACGGACGCCTTCGAGGATTTGAATGCTGTGCCTGCTGTCCGATTGCTCGCGATGCTCGCTTCGGCGGACGCCGTCATCATGGCGGTGCAGGACCCGACCCGCACCATCGCCGCCGAGCAACTGGTGTTCTCCGGGCCGTTGCTGCTCGCCTGCCTGGCCCGGCTCTATTCGGAGCGGGCCGGCGTCTTCGACACCGGGATCGAGGGCAAGATGCTGGCCGGCGCCTTTGCGGCGCCTCGGCGGCCGCGGTTACAGGCTCGGCCTGGGCGCCGCCGTAGCCACCGCCGTGGATTTTTCGCGCCGGTGCACGGTTTCGCCTGGATCACCCATCGCGGCGGCCAGATTGTCTTCGGCGTCGCCATCAATTTCATTGCTGCCGGCTCCACCATCATTCTCGCCAGGCCTGGTTCCAGCAGGGCGCGCGCCGTCGCTCTCTGAAGACTCGCGATTCGATCGTTGTGCCTAGCGCCGAAGCGGTGCGCGGCGTGCCGGTGCTCGGGCCAGTCTATCCCGAGCTGATCTACGGGCCATTCGCTGCTGGTCTATGTCGCGTCCCTGATGGTGCCATCTACCTGGTTGGTGCTGTTTAGCACCCGCTCGGCCTAGGACTTCGCGCGGTCGGCGAAAATCCGGCCGCCGTTGAGACCACTGGCATTTCGGTGACCTGGCTGCGCTATCGTGCGGCATCTTCACCGGCGTTCGGACGGGCATGGCCGGCGCGTAGCTGTCGCTCGCCCAGAATGCCGGCTTCGTGAAGGATATGACCGCCAGCAAGGATTCCATCGCGCTGGCAGCGCTCATCGTCGCCAAATGGAAACCGGTGCCGGCGAGGTTCGCCTGTCTGGCGGCGAAGGTCGCCATGGCCCGGAGGTGAAGCCGGCGAGGCGCTGGCGCTGGTCCATGCGAGATCGGAGGCCGACACGGAACAGGCTGCCGCGGCGGCGATCCAGTCGGCCTATACGCTCAGCGAAAACGAAGCCTGCAACCGCCAAAGTAATCCTGCGGAGGATCGCGCCGCGCCGTGCATGCGATTGCATCTCTCGTCCCGCTGCGCTGCTGAGGCCTCTTCTGTCAGGCGATCTAGGTCTCGCGCTTCGGGCCGAGCAGGAACACTGTCAGGGCGGCGAGGAACGTGGCAACAGCACTGTAGGCAATGGCACTGGTAATCCCGGCATTGTCCACCAATAGTCCGCCGAAAATCGCGCCGGCTGCGATTGCCACTTGGAACGCTACGACCATCAGCACACCGGCGCTTTCGGCCTGCTCGGGAGCGGCGCGCCATACCATCCACGTCTGCAATCCCACCGGCACTGCGCCGAAGGCAAAGCCCCACGCGGCAACCGCAACCGCCGAGGCCGAGGCCGATGCTCCCGCCGTCAGCAGCGAAACAGCGGCTATCGCTATGAGCAGCGGTGCAAGGGCCGCGACTGCCTTGAGACTGTACTCGGCCAGCAGCCCGCCGGCCAAATTGCCGAAGAATCCGCCGATGCCAAAAGCAAGCAACACAAGCGAGATCGTCTTGACATCCAGCGCGGGAACCTTCTCGAGGAAGGCGCGGATATAGGTGAAGCCGGCGAAGTGGCCGGAAGCGACCAGCAGGACGACCAAAAGCGCGACCTTGATCATCGGAATCTTGGCCACATCCAGCAGGCTGCGGAAGCTAGCCACTCCAACCGGAGGCAGCCTCGGAATGGTTATGAGTTGCACCAGCAGTGTAGCGGCGCCGACGACTGCGGCGATCATGAAGGCGCTTCGCCATCCCCAGATATCGCCGACATAAGCGCCGATTGGAGCTGCGCAAACGGAAGCGACGGAAACGCCGGTGAGGATGATCGATATGGCGCGCGGCAGGAGGTGGCTTGGAACGAGCCGCATCGCCAGTGCTGCCGACATGGACCAGAAGCCTCCGAGCGCTATGCCGAGCACGACGCGTGCCGTCAGGAGTGCCGCCAGCGACCACGCGCCGGCCGCCACAACGTCCGACAGGATCAGCAGCAGCGTCATCGCCCACATGACGATCCTGCGGTCCAGGCGCTTTGTGATGATGGCAACCGTCGGCGCCGAGATCGCCCCGACGATAGCGGTCGCCGTCATCGCCTGTCCAGCCGCACCCTCGGTGACACCGAGATCATGCGCGAGGGGCGTGAGGAGGCTGACAGGCAGAAACTCTGCCGTCACCAGCCCGAAGGTGCCCAAGGAAAGCGAAATGACCGCACCCCATGCGGGATCAGACGGTGGGTCGGGCTTTTCTGGGTCGTGCAGAACAGCGTCATGACGCCTGCCGCGGATCGGGTCATGAACGAAGTCTCCACTTTGGATGCACTGCAACATGAGGTTGGCTGCGTTGACCCACATTAAAGACACAAGCGCATTTCGCGGCGGCGTTGCACGGAGGAGGGGATGTTCATTGCTTCGCGATATTTTGTGACGGTGCGGCGCGCAACATCGATGCCGGTTTCCTTCAGCCGGACAGCGATGTCATCGTCGGAAAGCACGTCGCCGAGAGATTCTGCGGCAATCATCGCTTTGATCCGATGGCGGACAGCTTCGGCGGAGTGCGCATCGCCGCCTTGGCAGGACGCGATCGCGACGGTGAAAAAATACTTCAGTTCAAAGACTCCGCGCGGGGTAAGCATGTACTTGTTCGAGGTCACCCGGCTTACCGTCGACTCGTGCACGCCGATCGCGTCAGCGACGGTTCTGAGATTGAGAGGCCGCAGGTGGGCGACGCCATGTTCCAAAAAGGCATCCTGCTGGCGCACGATTTCAGTCGCAACCTTAAGAATCGTGTTGGCGCGCTGATCGAGGCTGCGTATCAGCCAGTTCGCTGTCTCCAAGCATTCGTTGAGAAATGCTTGATCTTTCGAATTTTGGACGGTGTGACGCGAGACTTCGGCATAGTAGGCTCGGTTGATCAGCACCTTGGGCAGTGTGGCCGGATCAAGTTCGATCTTCCATCCGCCTTCCGGCGAGGGCATGACCCAGACGTCTGGTATGATGGATTCCAACGGACCGGACTGGAACCGGTTTCCAGGCTTGGGATCGAGCGCAAGAATCTCATGGTACATGTCGAGAAGGTCGTCTTCATCGACACCGCAATGCTGCTTCAGTGCCTGGAAATCGCGTCGCCCAAGCATTTTAAGATTGGCAACCAAAGCTGCCATTGCCGGGTCGAACCGGTCTCGCTGGCGCAACTGGAGCTCGAGGCATTCTTCGAGAGTTCGCGCAAAAATTCCCGGTGGATCAAAGTGCTGCAAGGTTCCGAGAACCCGTTCAACGTCAGCCTCCTGGACACTCAGGCTCTCGGCAAGATCCAAAAGGTTGGTCTGAAGATAGCCAGTGTCATCCAGATCGGCGGCAAGCTGGTCAGCGATCAGCCGCTCCTTTGGTGTGAACGCGGTGAGGGCGATCTGACCAGCGACATGGTCGTGCAATGTTTCGGCGAGGGTGGCAAACTCGTCGAGGGAAGGGCCATCACCCGACGCGTTGTTGGTCTTCTTGCGGAGTGACCCGGCCCCGGTCGGTCCGTCAACGGCGTTTGCACGCGGGCCGATAGGCTGATCCGCTCCCGAAATCGAAACGTCGCCAAAAGACCCGTCATCGTTTGACGCAGATTCCAAGAGCGGGTTCTTCTCGATTTCCTGCTCCACGAACTGATGCAGTTCAGTATGCGCCAGTTGCAGCAAGCGAATCGACTCAATGAGTTGAGGCGATGTGACCATGGATTGCTTCTGGCGCTGAAGTAGGCTTGCTGAGGATTGCATGGTGAGCGCGACATCCTGTCGAGGAGCTTCTTGGGGTGGGTAATGGCACCAGGGAGGGGACGTTTTCTAGGTCATGCGGCGGCCTTCAGCGTTTCGAGAACGTTTTGCGGCGATGAGACGCCATAGGGGTCGGCCTCGCAGTTGTCGGAGAAACCTTCCTCCTCGAACCACTGCTCCACCACGCCATTGTTTATCAGGGCGGCGTAGCGCCAGGAGCGCATCCCGAAGCCGAGATTGTCCTTGGCGACCAGCATGCCCATCTTGCGTGTGAACTCGCCTGAGCCATCGGGGATGAGCTCGACCTTCTGCAAGCCCAAGGACTTCCCCCACGCATTCATGACGAAGGCATCGTTGACGGAGACGCAGTAAATCGCGGCAATTCCCTCCTTCTCAAACTCATCATAGAGGTCTTCGAAATTGGGCAGTTGGTAGGTCGAGCAGGTCGGAGTGAAGGCGCCAGGCAGCGAGAACAGGATGACGCGCTTGCCGGCAAAGTAGTCGTCAGATGTCTTTTCTTCCCAGCGATATGGATTTGGGCCCTGGACTGACTCATCGCGAACACGCGTGAGAAAGGTGACGAAGGGAACCTTCTTTTGAACGGTCATCAACTTGCTCCTCAAGAAAAAACTGGCGCGCTGGAGTCCGGCAGACGCTGGCGCAATACCGAGCAAAGGCTCGTCTGCCGGGCATGAAATGAGGCCCTCGCGGCTCGCAACCTCGGTTTTCCATCCCGATGTAGGGGAACGTCTTGGCTGCTGGTCTTCGTCACCCGAACGCCATCGATCTGAGCGAGTGGAGGCTGTCGAGCCGCTTGGGCAATCTTTCCACGGCTATGGCGCCGGAAGCGGCATCGATCACTCGCGCTCGTGCCCGGGAAAAAGTGATAGCGGGCCCGAAGTAGCCAGTATCGGAAGCGTGTGGCGGCCTCAGATGTGACTTCACGCAAGAGACCCGGGTTACTGAGCTGGTTCGGCGTATCGTCGATATTTGCCAGTGAGCCGCCGACCATGGCTTCGGGGGCTCTTTCATGGGGCTCTTGGGCACTCACATGCTGATCGCAACCGGTAAACGGCAATTGCGCGAGCGCCATGTGTTGGCATGCCGGCATCGGACCAGCCGTGCGCAAAGGGGCTACCGAGCACGGACTTCCGAAGCAGACGATGTACCGATGTTCAGCGGGAACGGGCACTGTGTCTTCAGGCCACCGTCTAGAGCTTCGTGTGTCGGGCATGGCGCAAGTCGCTTTCATCGTGATTTGATGGGCTCTAACCAGGAGCAGCAAGCGGCGTGCCATTTCAACTAGACATGCTTTTGGACCGCCCCCTTTTTCTCGGAGGCGGTGTCTTCGCCAAGATCGGGCGCGCGCTATAACCGCCTAGTCACGACACTCAACAACGGTGCTGTATGGTGCGGATGTTCGGCGCTTCCGCCCCAGCTGGGCAAAGACGAACGCAGCCGAGCCGATGCACTACCTCGCACCGGCGGGAACTGCAGCGATTGCGTAGCGTATGCCGCTAGCGTGTTCTTGCGTGCGCAGGCACGGCTATTGCGAACACACGCCTGTGGCAGCAACCATGAGCGCACGCTCTTCGGCAAGCGCCCTGGTTCCGTGAGGATCGAATTCTCCAAGCGTGTCCTGTTTGCAACCCTCTTATGTTCGAAACTGGACCAGAATGTCGCAAGCCTGACCAAAAGGTCGCCGAGGCGTACTATCCGACACTGTTCTGTCGCCTTTGTTGGTCCGCGACACCGGTCTATTTCGCCGAGCTCTTCTTTGGCCTCAGGCTAATCCACTGAAAAGCAATCACAATTTTTTTGCTTATGCTGGGTCGGCCAGATTGGCACGAGTTTTGAAGCTCCTTCGGGAGCCGCCGACCGACCTTCATTTCGTGGATGACACCGCGATCGATGAACGGAGAAAGAAGAGCAAATGTCAAATCCGCGTCAGATAGCATTCTATGGGAAGGGGCCTCGGCGAAACCGCCCCCTACCAAACAGGCTCGCCGCCCTTGTCGACCCTTGTGCGGGAAATCCTGATGGCCGGCTGCGACTCAAAGGCCCACCACTCGCCTGATCCTGAACTCGAAGGCGCAGGATAAAGTTCTGCATCTCGCCGCGCGGTATGCCTAGACAGTTACACGCGGGCTACCGCCGCGGAGGACTTCGTCTACATGCTGTCTTACGTCATTGGCTGCCCGCAGCGCCTGCCGGTCACCTCCGCCCTTCCATCGCTTAGAGAGTGAAGTGCCACCATGTCCGAACAACCCTTGCCGGCGCTGCCGATGTGGCGCGTCGATCACATCGAGCCCTCGCCCGAGATGTTAGCGCTACGCGCCAACGGTCCGATCCACCGCGTGCACTTCCCGTCCGGGCAAGAAGGCTGGTGGGTGACAGGGTACGACGAAGCCAAGGCGGTGCTGTCCGACGCGGCGTTCCGGCCCGCGGGAATGCCGCCGGAGGCATTCACGCCGGATTCGGTGATGCTCGGTTCGCCGGGGTGGCTGGTCTCGCACGAGGGGGGCGAGCACGCCCGGTTACGCACGATCGTGGCGCCGGCCTTGAGCAACCGCAGGTTGAAGCTGCTCGCGCAGCAGGTCGAGGCGTTCGCCGCGGAGTTGTTCGAGACGCTGGCGGCCCAGCCCCAGCCCGCCGACCTGCGGCGTCACCTCGCCTTTCCGCTTCCGGCCATGGTCATCTGCGCGCTGATGGGCGTGCTCTACGAGGATCACGCCTTTTTCGCCGGGCTGTCCGACGAGGTGATGACGCACCAGCACGAAAGCGGCCCGCGCAGCGCGTCGCGCCTAGCCTGGGAAGAACTGCGCGCCTACATTCGCGGCAAGATGCGGGACAAGCGCCAGCATCCGGGCGACAACCTGCTGACTGATCTGCTCGCGGCGGTCGACCAGGGCAAGGCGACCGAGGAAGAGGCGATCGGCCTGGCGGCGGGCATGCTGGTGGCGGGGCACGAGAGCACCGTCGCGCAGATCGAATTCGGCCTGCTGGCCATGTTCCGCCATCCGCAACAGCGCGAACGCTTGGTCGGCGATCCATCCCTGGTGGACAAGGCGGTGGAGGAAATCCTGCGCATGTACCCGCCGGGCGCGGGCTGGGACGGCATCATGCGCTATCCGAGGACCGACGTGAGCATCGCGGGCGTGCATATTCCTGCGGAGAGCAAGGTGCTTGTCGGTCTGCCGGCGACGTCGTTCGATCCGCGCCATTTCGACGACCCGGAAATCTTCGACATCGGACGCGAGGAAAACCCGCACCTGGCGTTCTCCTACGGGCCGCACAACTGCATCGGCGCGGCGCTGGCCAGGCTGGAACTCAAGGTAGTGTTCGGTTCGATCTTCCAGCGCTTTCCCGCGCTGCGCCTGGCGGTGGCGCCCGAAGAACTGAAGTTGCGCAAGGAGATCATCACTGGCGGGTTCGAGGAGTTCCCGGCGCTCTGGTGATGCGCGGACGCCGCCGGGAATCGCGATCTTCTCCGCAATTTACCGGCGCGCCTGGCGGGCGCCGGTCAGATCACCAGCCAACAGGTAACCAAGATGGACGTGCAAGAAACCACGGCAGTATGCCGGGACGCCTTCGCCGAACTGGCGTCGCCAGCGTGCATCCACGACCCGTATCCGTTCATGCGGTGGTTGCGCGAGCACGATCCGGTGCATCGCGCGGCGTCGGGCCTCTTTCTGTTGAGCCGCCACGCCGACATCTACTGGGCGCTCAAAGCCACGGGCGATGCGTTTCGGGGACCGGCGCCGGGCGAACTGGCGCGCTATTTCCCGCGTGCGGCGACCAGCCTGTCGCTCAGTTTGCTGGCGTCCACTTTAGCGATGAAGGAACCTCCAACGCATACGCGTCTGCGCCGGCTGATCTCGCGCGATTTCACTATGCGCCAGATCGACAACCTGCGGCCGAGCATCGCGCGCATCGTCGCAGCGCGCCTGGACGGCATGGCGCCCGCGCTGGAGCGCGGGGAGGCGGTGGACCTGCATCGCGAATTCGCGCTGGCCTTGCCCATGCTGGTTTTCGCCGAACTGTTCGGCATGCCCCAGGACGACATGTTCGGGCTCGCCGCCGGCATCGGCGCCATTCTGGAAGGCCTGAGCCCGCACGCCAGCGATCCCCAGCTCGCCGCGGCGGACGGGGCCAGCGCAAGGGTGCAGGCCTACTTCGGCGACCTCATACAGCGCAAGCGCACCGATCCCCGCCACGACATCGTGTCGATGCTGGTCGGCGCACACGACGACGACGCCGACACGCTGTCCGATGCGGAGTTGATCAGCATGCTGTGGGGCATGCTGCTGGGCGGCTTCGCCACCACTGCTGCGGCCATCGACCATGCGGTCCTGGCGATGCTGGCGTATCCCGAACAGCGGCACTGGCTGCAGGGAGACGCCGTGGGGGTGAAGGCATTCGTCGAAGAAGTCCTGCGCTGCGACGCGCCCGCCATGTTCAGCTCCATTCCGCGTATCGCCCAGCGCGACATCAAACTGGGCGGCGTGATGATCCCGAAGAACGCGGACGTGCGCGTGCTGATCGCGGCCGGCAATCGCGACCCGGACGCCTTCGCCGATCCCGACCGCTTCGATCCCGCGCGGTTCTACGGCACCAGTCCTGGCATGTCGACCGACGGGAAGGTCATGCTGAGCTTCGGCCACGGCATCCACTTCTGTCTCGGTGCGCAACTGGCCCGGGTGCAGTTGGCCGAGAGCCTGCCGCGGATCGAGGCGCGCTTCCCCACGCTCGTACTGGCCGAACAGCCGACCCGGGAGCCCTCCGCGTTCCTTAGGACGTTCCGCGCGCTGCCGGTGCGGCTGCATGCGCAGGGGGGCTGAGATGCGCGTCGTGGTCGACCAGGATCTGTGCGGAACCACCGGGCAGTGCGTGCTGACGCTGCCGGGCACCTTTCGCCAGCGCGAACCGGACGGCGTGGCGGAAGTGTGCGTGGCGACGGTCCCGCACGCGCTGCACGCTGCCGTGCGGCTCGCGGCCCGCCAGTGCCCGGTCGCCGCCATTCGGGTCATCGAAAGCGACGCTGGCGATGGCGAGCCCGCCAGCGCGGATCCGGCGCCCTCTCCGGCGAGGTCGGGCGGCATGCTGCGAAAGACCAACATGATCAGGGAGCACACGATGGGACGGTTTGAGGGCAAGGTTGCCGTGGTGACCGGCGCTGGCGCGGGCATCGGCAAGGCATGCGCCCTCGCCATCGCGCGGGAGGGGGGCCGAGTGGTGGTGGCCGACATTGATGGCTCGGCTGCCGTCGCCTGCACCGCGCGGATCGCGGCCGAAGCGGGCCACGCGCTGCCCCTAGCCATGGATATCGCCGATGCGCAGGCGGTGGCAGCGCTGTTCGAGACGGCGGAGCGGCACTTTGGTGGGGTCGACCTGCTGGTGAACAACGCGAGCGCCATGCATCTGACCCCGCGCGACCGCGCGATCCTCGACCTGGACCTGGCGGTTTGGGATGAGACGATCGCGACCAATCTGCGTGGCACGCTGCTCTGCTGCCGGCAGGCCATCCCACGGATGATCGCCCGTGGCGGTGGCGCGATCGTCAACATGTCGTCGTGCCAGGGGCTCAGCGGTGATACCGCGCAGACGTCCTACGCCGCCTCGAAGGCGGCGATGAACATGCTGTCGGCCTCGCTCGCCACCCAGTACGGTCACTCGCAGATCCGCTGCAACGCGGTTGCGCCGGGTCTTATCATGACCGAGCGTCTCCTCGCCAAGCTGGACGAGTGCATGCAACGGCATCTACGCCGGCACCAGCTCCTGCCGCGCGTCGGCCGCCCCGAGGACGTCGCCGCGCTGGTGACGTTCCTGCTCTCCGACGATGCTGCGTTCATCACCGGCCAAGTCGTGTGCATCGACGGCGGCATGCTGACGCATGTGCCGACATATGCCGATGGTGGCAACAGCCGCGCCGCGCGGCCAGCCGGCGACACCGCCGAAGCGGACGCTGCGCCAGGGAGGTGATAGACATGCTGCTCAACCCGCTCAACCGTCGGCGCCGGCTGCGATACGACATCCCGGTCATGCCCGGCGCTTTCCCCCTGGTCGGGCATCTTCCCGCCATAGTCTGCGACCTGCCGCGCCTGCTGCAGCGCGCGGAACGGACGCTGGGCAGTCACTTCTGGCTGGACTTCGGTCGTGCCGGACACCTGATGACCTGCCTGGATCCGGATGTGATCGCATTGCTCCGGCACAAGCACGTGTCCTCGGCGCTGATCGCAGAGATCGCGCCCGAAATCCTTGGCGGAACGTTGGTCACTTTGAACGGTAGCGCGCACCGGCAGGCGCGCGATGGGATCAAGGCGGCGTTCCTGCCCAGGGGGCTGACCGAGGCCGGCATTGGCGAGCTGTTCGAGCCCGTCATCCGGGCGCGGGTGCAGGCGTGGCGCCATCGCGGTGAAGTAACTATCCTGCCCGAAACCGGCGACCTGATGCTCAAGCTCACCTTTAGTCTCATGGGCATCCCCGCCCAAGACCTGCCGGAATGGCATCGCAAGTACCGGCAACTGCTGCAGTTGATCGTCGCGCCCCCGGTCGACCTGCCCGGAACGCCCTTGCGGCGCGGCCGCGCCGCCCGCGACTGGATCGACGCGCAGTCACGCCAGTTCATCCGCGACGCGCGCGCGCATGCCGCGCGCACCGGGTTGATCAACGACATGGTGAGCGCCTTCGATCGCAGCGACGATGCGCTCTCCGATGACGTCCTGGTCGCCAATATCCGCTTGCTGCTGCTTGCCGGTCACGAGACCACCGCCTCGACTATGGCCTGGATGGTGATCGAGCTGGCGCGGCAGCCCGAGCTGTGGGACGCCCTGGTCGAGGAGGCGCAACGCGTGGGCGCGGTGCCGACCCGGCACGCGGACCTGGCGCAGTATCCGGTTGCCGAGGCGCTGTTCCGCGAGACGCTGCGCATGCATCCGGCGTCCTCGCTCGTACCGCGTCGCGCGACGCAGGAATTACAACTCGGCCAGCGGCGCATTCCCGCGGGCACAAGTCTATGCATCCCGCTGCTGCATTTCTCGACCTCGGCGCTGCTGCACGAGGCGCCTGATCAGTTCCGCCTGGCGCGGTGGCTGCAACGCACGGGGCCGATCGGGCCGGTGGACATGCTGCAGTTCGGCAGCGGCCCACACGTCTGCATCGGCTACCACCTGGTATGGCTGGAACTGGTGCAGTTCAGCATCGCCTTGGCGCTGACCATGCACAAGGCCGGGGTGCGGCCGCGGTTGCTGAGCGACGCCGAAAAAGGCCGGCGCTATTACCCGACAGCACAACCCTCCATGAAAATCCGCATCGGATTCTCGTGAGCTGGCATCGCATACCCCGTGTGGCGAGGCAGCGGCGCCGGCGACGCGCGGCATTGCTGCACTCGGCGCGCGCGCTCGGTGCGACGCCGGCAACACTGCATCGGCTCGCCGCTCGCCGTGGCCGTCTGCTGTCAGGTACAAGGACATGAACGACATGCAGACCGGTTCCACGCTACACGACCACGGAACTGGCGTTTCCGCGCTCGGCGGATTGGGCGCGCAGGCGCGCGGCGCATCCGGCAGGCTGCTGCCGGAGATCTGGATGCAGGACGGCGCAAAACGGGTCGAACAGGCGCTGGCGCGTCTTCTCTGCGCCGAAGACGACGGTGAGACCGAGCTGATGGCGGCGATGCGCTACGCCACCTTGAATGGCGGGAAGCGCACCCGCGCCTTGCTCTGTATGGCTGCCGGCGCACTGGCCGACACGCCGGCGCACACGCTCGACGACGTCGGCGCCGCCATCGAGATGATGCACGCCTGTACCCTGGTCCACGACGACCTGCCCGCAATGGACGACGACGTGCTTCGCCGCGGCCTTCCGACCGTGCACGTCAAGTTCGGCGAAGCCACTGCGATCCTGGTCGGCGATGCGCTGCAGGCGCACGCCTTCCTGACCCTGGCGAGCCTGGATGCGCCGGGCGACAACCGTATCGCGCTCGTGCGCGAACTGGCGCAGGCTGTGTCCGCCGAGGGTGCCGCAGGCGGGCAGGCCATGGATCTGTCGCTGGTCGGAAAGCACGCCGAGCTGGACAGGATCGTGGCGATGCACCGGATGAAGAGCGGAGCACTAGTGCGCGCGTCCGTTCGCATGGGCGCGCTATGCGCCATCGCGGAGGATGCCGCGCACGCTGGGCTGTACGGTGCGCTCGATCGCTACACCGCCTGTTTCGGGCTGGCGTTGCAGGTGATCGACGACATTCTCGACGCGACAGCGGATACCGCGACGCTTGGCAAGACCCCCGGTAAGGACGCGGCGGCGCAGAAGCCGACTTGCGCGTCGATCATGGGGCTGCAGGCAGCGCGCCAGTTCGCGCTAGATTTGTTGCGCGACGCCGGGGAGGCCATCGTCCCGCTGGGGCCGCGTGCGGAACGGTTGGCGCAGATGCTGCAGCGGGCCAACGTGTATCTGTCCGCGCCATACGCATGAGCGCGCCCGTCCGCATGGACTCGCCCTATGCTGCTGCGACCGGTCGGCGGGCGATGCATGCTGCTCTTTGTCCGAGTCCGCGGCGCCGATCGCAGCGGTTGCCCGATCCTGGTCCTCGCCAACCGTCTGCAGAAGGAACATCCCGCGTGAACGCGCTGTCCGAACAGATCCTTTCCGAATTGCGCCACCTGCTGAGCGAGATGAGCGACGGCGGCAGCGTCGGTCCGTCCGTCTACGACACGGCGCGAGCTCTGCAGTTCCACGGCAACATCACCGGTCGGCAGGACGCATACGCGTGGCTCATCGCGCAGCAACAGGCCGATGGCGGATGGGGAAGCGCGGACTTCCCGCTGTTCCGCCATGCGCCCACGTGGGCGGCGTTGCTGGCATTGCAGCGTGCCGATCCTCTTCCCGGCGCTGCCGACGCAGTCCAGGCTGCAACCCGGTTCCTCGAGCGCCAGCCCGATCCCTACGCGCATGCGGTGCCGGAAGACGCGCCGATCGGCGCGGAGCTGATCCTGCCGCAGTTGTGCGGCGAGGCCGCATCCTTGCTGGGCGGCGTGGCGTTTCCGCGCCACCCGGCGCTGTTGCCGTTGCGGCAAGCGTGCCTGGTCAAGCTGGGAGCGGTGGCGACGTTGCCGAGCGGACATCCGTTGCTGCACTCCTGGGAAGCCTGGGGGACGTCGCCGACCACCGCATGCCCGGATGACGACGGCAGCATCGGCATCAGTCCGGCGGCCACCGCCGCGTGGCGTGCGCACGCCGTGACACAGGGGAGCACGCCGCAGGTCGGGCGCGCCGACGCGTATCTGCAGGCGGCATCGAGGGCGACGCGCAGCGGCATCGAAGGTGTCGTTCCCAACGTCTGGCCGATCAATGTGTTCGAGCCATGCTGGTCGCTGTACACCCTGCATCTGGCCGGGCTGTTCGCGCATCCCGCGCTCGCCGAGGCGGTGCGCGTGATCGTCGCGCAGCTCGACGCCCGCCTGGGCGTGCGCGGTCTGGGCCCGGCCTTGCACTTCGCGGCCGATGCGGACGACACCGCCGTTGCGTTGTGCGTCCTGCGCGTTGCAGGCCGCGACCCGGCGGTCGATGCGTTGCGCCATTTCGAAATCGGCGAGCTGTTCGTCACCTTCCCCGGCGAGCGCAATGCCTCTGTGTCGACCAACATCCATGCCCTGCATGCGTTGCGACTGTTGGGAAAGCCCGCTGCCGGCACCAGCGCCTACGTCGAGGCCAATCGCAACCCGCACGGTCTATGGGACAACGAAAAATGGCACGTTTCGTGGCTGTATCCCACCGCGCATGCGGTCGCTGCGCTCGCGCAAGGCAAGCCCCAGTGGCGCGACGAGCGCGCGCTGGCGGCGCTCATGCATGCGCAGCGCGACGACGGCGGCTGGGGCGCCGGTCGCGCGGCCACATTCGAGGAAACCGCCTACGCGCTGTTCGCGTTGCACGTGATGGACGGGAGCGAAGAGCCGACAGGGCGCCGGCGCATCGCGCAGGCGGTGGCGCGTGCGCTGGAGTGGATGCTCGCCCGCCATGCGGCGCATGCTTTGCCGCAGACGCCGCTGTGGATCGGCAAGGAACTGTATTGCCCCACCCGGGTGGTGCGCGTGGCCGAACTTGCCGGATTGTGGCTGGCACTTCATTGGGGGCGGCGCGTCCTGGGCGAGGGAGCAGGGGCGGCGCCATGATCCAGACCGAACGCGCGCTGCAGCAGGTGCTGGAGTGGGGGCGTTCCCTGACGGGGTTCGCCGACGAGCATGCCGTGGAAGCGGTCAGGGGCGGCCAGTACATCCTGCAGCGCATCTACCCGAGCCTGCGCGACACCAGCGACCGCACCGGCCGCGATCCGCGGGACGAAACGCTGATCGTGGCGTTCTATCGCGAGCTGGCGCTGCTGTTCTGGCTCGACGATTGCAACGACCTTGGCCTGATCGCGCCGGAGCAGCTCGCCGCGGTGGAGCAGGCGCTGGGGCAGGGCGGGCCGTGCGCGCTCCCCGGATTCGAGGGCTGCGCTGTGCTGCGCGCTTCGCTGGCCGCGCTCGCCTACGATCGACGCGACTATGCTCAGCTTCTCGACGATACCCGGTGCTACTGCGCGGCGCTGCGCGCCGGACGCGCGCAGCCGGCAGGGGCGGATCGCTGGTCCTACGCCGAGTACCTGCACAACGGCATCGAGTCGATCGCCTACACGAACGTGTTCTGTTGTCTGTCGTTGCTGTGGGGGCTGAACATGGCGGCCTTGCGCGCGCGTCCGGCGTTTCGCCAGGTCCTGCGGCTCATCTCCGCGATAGGGCGCCTGCAGAACGATCTGCATGGACGCGACAAGGACAGGTCGGCCAGCGAGGCCGACAACGCGGCGATCCTGCTGCTGCAGCGCTATCCGGCTATGCCTGTGGTGGAGTTCCTCAACGACGAGCTGGCCGGCCATACGCGCATGCTGCACCGGGTGATGGCGGAAGAACGCTTTCCCGCGCCGTGGGGACCGTTGATCGAGGCCATGGCGACCATCCGCGCGCAGTACTACCAGACCTCGACCAGCCGCTACGGCAGCGACGCTGCGAGGGGAGGCCAGCGTGCGCCGGCCTGAACGCGCGGGACGCGGCGGCGGGCGTGCGCTGCCGTCGGTCCGATCCGACGCAACGCTTCGCCCGATGCGACGGATCGAGCGAGCATTGAGCGACACCGCCCTGAGCCGGCGCAAAGACGACCATCTGGACATCGTGCTGGATCGACGAACGGCGCCGGCCACGGTCGCCGCCGGCTGGGAGTACATCCGTTTCGAACACTGCGCATTGCCCGAGTTGGACCTGACGCAGATCGACCTGCGCGCCTCGCTGCTGGGCAAGACCATGCGCGCGCCGCTGCTGATCAGCTCCATGACCGGCGGCATGCCACGCGCCGAGGCCATCAACCGGCATCTGAGCGAGGCAGCGCAAGCCTTGGGGATCGCCATGTGCGTCGGTTCGCAGCGCGTGAGCCTGCTATCCCGCAACTCGCAGGGACTGACGCGCGCGCTGCGCCGCCTGGCCCCGGACATTCCCTTGCTGGCCAATATCGGTGCCGCGCAACTGCGCGAGGCCGACGGCCTGGACCTGGCGCGCCGGGCGGTTGATGCGTTGGAGGCCGATGGACTCATCGTCCATCTCAATCCGCTGCAGGAAGCGGTACAGCCGGAGGGCGACCGCGACTGGCGCGGCGTCCTGGCGCAGATCGCTCGCGCCGCGCGCAGAGTGGGCGTGCCGATCGTGGCCAAGGAAGTGGGTTCGGGCCTGTCCGCCTCGGTGGCCTGTGCGCTCGTCGAGGCGGGCGTGGCGGTGATCGATGTCGCCGGCGCCGGCGGCACCAGTTGGGCCGCGGTGGAGGGCGATCGCGCCCGCGATGCCGCCGACCGTGCAGTGGCGATGGCGTTCGCCGATTGGGGAATTCCGACCCCGGCCAGCGTGCAGGCGGTACGTCGGGCGCTGCCAACGGTGAAGCTGATCGCGTCGGGCGGGATCCGCGACGGCGTTGACGTGGCCAAGGCCATCCGCCTGGGCGCGGACATCGTCGGGCAGGCGGCCGGCGTGCTGCGCGCGGCTACAGTATCCACCGAGGCGGTTGTCGCGCATTTCGAGATCGCCATCCGCCAGTTGGCCGTCGCCTGCTTCTGCACCGGCTCGGCTGATCTGGCGGCGTTGCGTCAGGCGCGCTTGTTGCATTGGGCGCATCTGCCGGCCGGTTGATGCCGCGGTCGCGTCTGTTTCGCGTTCATAGGGCCCCGTCGGGCGCATCAGTGCTGAGGTTAAACTAGCCGTTCGCTGAATGTCTTTGCGTTGGCCGTTTTCGCAGCGACGTACGCACCGCTCGGTGAAAATGCCGTGGGCGGTGGCCATGGCAGCTGTTCTCGGAGGAACGTCCGCTGTGCGGCGGTAACCTGGGAGATCCTCGAATGAAGGACTGATCTCTTTGGATATTATTATCTTCATATATGATACGCGAACAGATCATTAAATTAACTTGCTCGCCGGATGAGATACCTTTGCATATCAATGGGGGCATTGGAATGAATCGTATAGGTAATGGTGGAATCTGAATCGGAAATTCTGCGCGAAATCGGTGGGCTTTTCAGGCAGGTGAGGCAGGGCGCTGCCATGACGCAGCAGCAGGTCGCTGGTTTGGCGGGTATATCCCGTCCCCGCTATCGCGACATCGAAAAGGGGGCCGCGGCGGCGCGTGCGACGACGCTCATGAATGTCGCTCGCGCGCTCGGTCTGGAAATGATGCTGGTTCCGCAAGTCATGGTGCCGGCTGTCCAGGCTCTGTTGCGTCCGCATGATGATGACGACCTGCCCGCCTTTGTTCCTCAATCTGACGATGACGATCATGGCTCCAGTCTTTCACGCACCTAAGACGATCCCGTCGCTGGACGTGCTCTTGAACGCACTGAAGATCGGCACAATCGTTAGGACGCCGGGCGATTTCAATGCATTCAACTTCGATGAGGCCTACCGCGCGACGGGCGGCTTTCCGGTTTTCAGCCTGTCGTTCCGGGCAGCGACCGGAGGATTGCGGAACGGACCGAAGCCTCTGGCGGGCGCCTTGCCGGCCTTTTTCGCGAACCTCCTACCGGAGGAGAAGCTACGCGAGGCGATGGAAAAGCACCACGAAGGCAATGTCCGGCCAGGCAATGATTTCGATCTCTTAGCGGCGCTGGGCGCCGATCTGCCGGGAGCCGTACGGGCGTTGCCAAGTGACGGCGCGATAGCGGTTTCGCAGGATGCTTCAAAGGATAAGCCCAAGGCAC